>CAYXRS010000018.1:0-34973 GCA_964467195.1 uncultured Gemmatimonadaceae bacterium | reverse complement strand
GTCCGGCCTCCCCCCGGGAGCGTTCGGCTCGCGATGCTGCGCGCGCCGACGGGCGTTCCTCGTCGCCAGCGCCCGGCTCGGCTGGGCCCGACGCGCATTCGGAAATTCCTGCACTCCCGGGCAAGGGTGGGGAGATCATTCTGGAGCCGGAGCATCTCGCGCTGCTCACCCCAGAGCAGCGTGCCGACCTGAGGCTCTGGCACGGCCGAGTGCCCCTCTCCGATCGCATCAAGGCGATGCGCGCCTACACGCTGTCGACCGCGGGGGCGATCGTACTCGGTTTTGTGGGATTTGGCATTGGCATGAGCGAGGAGATCCCGCCCCTCGTGCTCTCGCCGATCGTGCCCTTCTTCATGTCGCTGAAGATGTGGCGCCGGGGGAAGTCGTTGCGCGCGAGCGGTCTCAGGCTTCGCCGTGTCCTTCTCATGCCCAGAGCGCGGTGGGTGCTCCCCCGGCCGCCGTCTGCGCCTGATGAGCAGCACCTCGAGAAGCTCGCCCCACGAGAGGTACTCGACAGTGTACAGGGAAGCGCGATTCGTCGTGCGGTGGAGGATCGTGCGGCGATCCTCGATGTCTACTCGAGTTTGTCGAAGACTGACCGCGCCATCGTTCCCGACATGGCATCTACCGTGAATGCGCTGGTCGATCGGGTCGCCCAGCTCGCGCAGATGCTGCACCGGCTGGACGAGAGTGTGGACCTGCGCCAGATCCATGAGCTTACCGCCCGTATCGCGGTCGTGGAGGGCGAGCCAACTTCGCCGGAGAGCGAGCGACGGCTGGCGTCTCTACGGCGCCAGCACGGCACTCTCAAGGAGCTCGCTCAACGCCGTGCGGTGCTCGCGCATCAGCTGGAGAACGCCGGCCTGGCCCTCGAGAACCTGCGGCTCGATCTGATCAAGCTCAGATCCTCCGGTATGCAATCGGCAATGTCTGACGTGTCGAACGCGACGCAGGAAGCGAGGGCGCTGTCGCGGGAGATCGATGCCGTCCTGGCGGCGGTGTCGGAGGTCGCCAATCTCTAGTTCAAGAGGTTCAGGTTCAGGTTTCAAGGGTCAGAGTCGTTGAATTCAAGGGGTCACAGTCGTTGAAGATCGCCGCCGGGCTGCTTTGGCCCGCCACAGCCACACCCCACCCAAGGGCATCCATGACGTTGGCGCGGTCGCCGTTGGTCGTCCACGCGCTGCTCGTATTCGCCTTCTCCCTGCAGGTCCTCCCCGCGCCTGCGCGCGCCCAGGGCGATCCCGCTGCGCGGAACCCGTCAGTCGACTCGATCTTCGCTGCGTGGGACCGGTCCGACTCTCCCGGCTGCGCACTCGGCGTGTACCGTGATGGCCAGATCATCTACTCGCGCGGCTACGGGATGGCGGATCTCGAGCGCAGCGTGCCGATCACACCCCACACGGTTTTCGATCTCGGCTCTACCTCGAAGCAGTTCGCCGCCGCGAGCATCCTGCTGCTCGCGCAGCAAGGGAAGCTTACGCTCGATGACGACGTGCGCCGGCACGTCCCCGAGCTTCCCGCATATTCGCGCCCGATCACCATCCGTCATCTCCTCCACCACACCAGCGGATTGCGCGACTACATAGGCCTGCTGCTGCTGGCCGGCGAACGGATCGACAACGTCACCACGCCGGAGGACGCGCTCACCATTCTCGCGCGACAGAAGGAGCTCAACTTCGAGCCGGGCGACGAGCACCTCTACAGCAATTCGGGCTACTTCCTTCTTTCCTACATCGTCGAACACGCCTCTGGTCAGTCACTGCGCGACTTCGCACGGTCGCAGATCTTCGAGCCGCTCGGCATGACGCGTACCCACTACCTTGGCAGCTACGACGACATCGTGCCCGATCGTGCAATGGCCTACGAGCCGCGCGCCGACGGCCGACTGCGCACCGACATTTCACGATGGCTTCAGCTGGGCGATGGCGCGGTGTTCTCGACGGTGGAGGAGCTCCTGCTCTGGGATCGCAACTTCTATGATCCCAAGGTCGGTGGAGAAGCGATGATCGCCGAGCTCCAGACGCCCGGCAATCTCACCAGCGGCCGAGCGTTGACGTATGCCCTCGGCCTGGCGGTGGGCGAGCATCGCGGCCAGCGAACGGTCAGCCACGGCGGCGCCTGGGGCGGTTACCGTGCAGAGCTGCTCCGCTTCCCCGAGCAGCGCTTCTCGGTGGCGACGCTGTGCAATCTGGCCACGACCAACCCAAGCACGCTCGCCAGGAGAGTGGCGGACGTCTATCTGTCCGATGTGCTAGCGCCGGCATGGGCAGCAGCCGCGGTCCCCTCGTCCGCCACCGCGACGCAGAGTGTCGCCGTGCCGAAGAGCGTTCTCACAGAGCTGGCCGGTACCTATCGAAACCCCAGCAATCGTGCGCTCCGTACTATCGTGCTGGAGAATGGCAAGCTGTTCCTCACGGGAGGCGGTCCCCGCTTCGAGCTTCAGCCCAGGAATGCAACCGACTTCGTGCTGATTGGCCCTCCTGTTTCTGTAACGCTTACATTCGAGCCCGCCACTCAGCGGGCCGGGGAGCCGCGCAGGCTGCGGTGGACGGTGAGTGACCAGGAGCCGCTGCTGTTCGACCGACTCGAGCTGGTTGCGCCGACCGCTGCAGAGCTGGTCATCTATACCGGGAATTTTGCCAGCGATGAGCTTCAGGCTACCTACACACTGGAGGTAGTGGATGGAACGCTCACCGCGCGCCACCGCGGATCCCCGCCCATGCAGCTGCGTCCCTTGACTCGCGACGAGTTCTCCGCTGGTCCGGTGACGGTTCGTTTCACCCGCGATGCGACCGGGCAGATCTCCGGATTCGTGCTTGACCAGGGTCGCATCCGCAATCTGCGATTCGAGAGGTCGCGCGGATAATCGAGCAGCCAGACGCGTCGCACCTCGCGCCGGCGCCTGGCTCATTTCAGAGGCCTAGTCGTAGCGGGCCCACGCCACGTTCGCGGCCAGTCGCACATCCATGTGTCCGGCTGGACACGAACGCCCCTCCAACACCGTGTCCAGTCGAACACCGTGGGCCCGCGACGTCTCGCAACGTCTTCTGGACATCTACTTACGCAGTACGCACTTCCGCTTCGTCGGCAGGGTCTCTCCGGCTTCGGTCGCGCGCTTGCCTTTCATGGCGGCGCGGCAGAACCCAACCAGCGCCAATGGCGCGAAGCCAAGGAGAACAGCCATGCAGATGAAGACCGAGCGCACCTCCGCGATCATCCGACCCGATGCCGTCATCCTCGGCGCGGCGGCACTGATGACAATCGCGATGCTCGCCTGTGGCGAGTCCGGCAAGAAAGTGCCGACCGTGGAAGCGGCTCCGGCGACCATCACCAGACCGGTGGACGTGCGAGAGCCGTCGCCCGTCGAGATCGAGCCGGTTCAACGCCGAATCACGTATGCGGATGCCGAAGAGGCGTACCGCGGCCGGCGGTACGGAGAGGCGGTGGAGATGTTCGACTCGTACGTAAGAGACAAGCCCGCCAATCCGTTCGGTCACTACATGCTCGGATTGTCGGCATGGAAAAGCGGACAGCCCGAGCGCGCCGAGAGCGCGTTTGTAAAGGCTATCGAGCTCGATGCCGGCTTCGTGAGGAGCCACCTCAACCTCACTCGCGTGCTGCTCGATCAGGATCGCGGTGAGGAGGCGCTCGAGCGCGTTCGCGTCGCCCTGGAGCTCGACCGCGCGAACGTTGATGCGCACCGATTGATGGGGCGCGTGCTCACCACGCTGCGACGGTCGCGTGAAGCGATCGAGTCCTACCGTATCGCGCTCAGCATCGACTCGACCGATACATGGTCGATGAACAACCTGGGTCTCATCCTGATCCGAATGGGCAGCTTTGACGAGGCGTTGCGCCCTCTCGCGCGTGCGGTAGAGCTGAAGCCGGACGAGCCGATCTTCCAGAACAACCTCGGTGTCGCGCTGGAGCGGACCGGGCGCTACGGCGAGGCCGTCGTAGCCTACCGGAGTGCGGCGGAGTCGGACGCTGGCCACCCCACCGCGGAAGCGAGCATGCTGCGCGTCGGCCAATTGAAGGAGAAGCCCGAGGTATTCGTCGTTAGTCTCGAGCACCTGGCGCTCGCCTTTGCCGACGAAGTGCGTCTCTGGGGGGAGGAGCGCAAGTCGAAGCTCGAGGTGGAGTCGACGGGCGAAATCGAGCCTTGACGGCCGTGTTCGGAGGTCGGATTCGGGAGTCGAAGCGGGGTTCGGGCATTACGGTGTACGGCCCAGCCCGCGCCCCGAATCCCGACCCCGACGCCCGGCTACCTTCGGTACCACCCGGCGAGCCGTTCGGCGGGCACACCGAGCGAGTACGCGATGATGATCGCCCAGTTGCGAAAAGTTCTTCGCCACGGTCCATCGCGCTGCCATCGGCGGCCCGACGCGAGCAGGGAAGCGTCGAGCAATCTCAGCGGTGCAAGTCGCCGTAACGCGCGCACCAGCTCGACATCTTCCATCAGTGGCAGCGCTCGATAGCCACCGACCGCCCTGTACATCCGGCTTGTCACGACGAGGCCCTGGTCGCCGTAGGGAAGCCGCAGCAGGCGCGTCCGCACGTGATTGGCCATCAACTCGATCAGACGGTAGACAGTGCCGGTCGCATCGATGCGCAGATGGAAGACGGCCGCGCGATTCGCCGTGACAGCGGTCGCCCGTTCTAGCTCGGCCCTGGCCTGCGCATCCAGCCGGACGTCAGCATGGAGAAAGCAGAACACGTCGCCTCTCGCCAGTCGCGCTCCAGCGGCGAGCTGCGAACCGCGCCCGCGCTCAGCGCAAACGACATGGGCACCCGCGGTACGTGCCACGTCCAGCGTACCGTCGGCGCTCCCTCCGTCGGCCACGATCACCTCATGCTTCGTGGCAAGCGCGCTCAGGTCTGCCAGCAGCAACGCCAAACCGACTTCCTCGTCTAACGTCGGGATGATGATCGAGAGAGTGGGAGCCGAGCCGGTCGACGGATCAGCGTTCGTCATTCATTCTCGGATTTCCCCGTGGCGCTTGCCCGGCGTGGCGGTTCCATGGTCGTGCCCGAAGAACATGCCGGCCAGGAGAGGGTAGCAGATTGCGCGGCGCTCTGGCTTGAGCCTCTTGGGCGAGTAACATTGAAGGTGGGTGCGACGGGCCGCAGAGGGAATTCCCGTGCTGGGGACTGGGCTGTCTCCAAGCGGGGACAGAGCTGAACGAGGAGCGACGCATAGAGTTTTGAAAGTCGTGTAGTAGCAATTGTTTATGGTGTGGCGCAGGAGCTCGGCTGGTGGCACTTCCTCTGCGATGTACGAAGGCGCGGCCCTGACCTGCGGCCGTCTGGAGGATAGATGAATCGCTGGATCATATCGCTGGCTTTCGTGGCTGGCGTACTGACTTATAGCCCGCTGGAGGCCCAGCGGGGGGACCCGGTGCCACGCGGCTACGAACCGCCGCCGGGAATGTGTCGCATCTGGATCGACGGCGTTCCACCCGCGCGCCAGCCGGCACCCACAGATTGTGCGACAGCCATCCGGCGCAAGCCGGCCAATGCGCGCGTCATCTTTGGTGACCGTCAGGTACAGCGACCTGCACCAACGCCGCTCACCGATCAGAAGGCAGCGGAACCCGTGCGGCCGCAGCGTGCCGAGCCGCAGCGGGAACAGCGCCGCGACACGCCACAGGTACGTCCCCCGGCGCAGCGCACGGATACGACGTCGCCGCAGCGTATCCGCCGTCGCACACCGTAGGTTCGCAACTGTTCTGAAGCAATCCCGGGCACGCGAGGTGAGCAGGTAGCGGGCGCGACTGGTAGAACTGATCGCGCCCGCTAGCTTTGCGGCCATGGCGGGCTTCGGACTTGCACGCTCACGGCACGATGCGACCAGTACGCGACCACTATCTCCCACCTGATCCCGAAGCGTTCATAGCGGCCGAACCCCCAACCGGCCGCGTGATCGTGATCGCCCCGACCCGCGCGGCCTGCGAAACGATCGAGCTGGCGATGGGGCTGCGCCTCGCGACGCTGCTCGAGCGTGAGCATGGCGACGAGATCCGCGCACTGGCAGCGGAGGGGAAGGGATTCGGCATCGTCGCCGGAACGGGCACGGGTAAGACGCTCGCCATTCGCACCATCGCCGAGCAGATCCTGCAAACCACGGAATTGCGCGTGGGAGTGGTGAACCGCGAGCGCGAGGCGACGCCCGATACGCCCAGCTGGAATGTCGTGATCGTCACGACAGGGATTGCCCGCCGCTGGTTTCAGGATGAAATCATCCTTTCGCGCGACACCCTGGTAGTCGACGAGATTCATCAGACCTCCGCTGAGCTGGAACTGTGTCTGGCGCTCGGCAAGCGCGTCGGCTGTCGCTTCATCTGGCTTTCGGCGACGGTGGACCCTTCGTTCTATGCCCGCTACTTGGGGTCTGCAGCAGTGCTGGAGACGTACGCCTTCGACCCCGACAGGCGCGCCGATGTGCGGGTGCTCACGAAGCAGCCGCTCGAATTTCTCGATGACCGCTTCCTCCAGCGGGTGCGCAAGGAGAAGCGTGGAGTCGGCGTCTTCCTGCCTACGAGAGCCGGAGTCGAGCAAGTGGCGAGCGACGTGAGCGCGCGCTTCGACCGGATCACGAGCGCGCACTATCACGGCGGAGAACCGATCCGCGTCATTCGCCCCTTTCTCGAGGGGGAGGTTCGCAAGCCGTATCTGCTCGCGATGACGGCCGCGGGTCAGAGCGCGCTGAACGTGCAGGGGCTCGATACGGTTGTCATCGATGACACACGGTTCAGCAACGTGATAGAGAGCGGGAAGAACGTGCTGACGCGCCAGCACCTGGGGGCCAATGAGATTCTGCAGATGGCCGGCCGGGTTCACGGGCGGGTGGAGAACGGACGCGTGTTCATCCTGTCCGACCGCGATATCGATTTCGCTCGGCTCAAGCCCACGGAGCCCGAGTTTCAGCTCGCCGGTGACTCCGAGCGCGTGGCGATCAGCTGCGCTGGTCTGGGCGTTCGCGCCGACGACCTCGAGCTGCCAGTGCCACTCGACCGTGTCGCCTACCGTGAGGCGCTGGCGTTCCTCGAACGGAGGGGGATCATTGAACAGGGGCGTCTCAGCAGCTACGGCCGGCAGGTGGAAGCGATGCCCGTGGATCGTGAGTGGGCCGAGCTGCTCGTTCACGCCGATGAGGAGCTGGTAGCGTATCTATCGATCATGTCGTCCATCGAGTCACTGCACCGTATGACCCGCGACGAGCGTGATCTGCGTGGGCTGGTCGTACCGGGCAGCGATCATCTCACGGCATACAACCTCTATGCCGAAGCATGGAAGCGTTGCGGCTACGTGGGCGAGGTATATGGTCTGCCGCGCCATCTCTTCGACGAGCGGATTCACGACTGGGCCGAGGGGCGAGGTGCGCTCGTGAAGGCCGTCGAAGATGCGGCACTGGGGATGGCGAGCGTCTACCGCACCCTCGAGCTACCCCTTCCGCACCAGTTGCCACTTGCGCGCGATCATGTGTTCGAGCGTTTCACCGAGCTGCTTGCGCGGATAATGCCCTTCGACCTCGTGATTGACGAACGAACCGCCGAGGGCGAGGAGGCGCGCATCTCGAAGGGAAGCGTTTGCGGGAGCTGGGGCGCCATCGCCGGCCAGCTCCGCTACTTTGCCGACCGTTTCGGGACACCGCGGGCGGCGATCGAAGGTACGCAGATCCCGCTCGATCTGATCCGGCGCTACGCTGCACATGGCGCGCCCGAGGTGGTGTACGATGCGCGCCGCAAACGTGATCCTTTGGTGGTTGTGCGCCGTGTGGAGTACTTCGGTTTCGAGCTTCAGCGGCACGTCGAACCACTTCACGAGGTCCCGGCGGAACTAGTGCCGGCTGCGCGGCGCACCTTTGCCGAGGCGATGGCCAGGGGTGAGGCGCGCCATCACCAGGCGCAGCGCAATCGCGCCGTGGTGGACGAACTGCGCGAAGTCTACCGTCGCTCAGGGGGAGAGACGCCGCGGATCGGGCTTGCGGAGCTGACGGCGATCTACGAGCAGCTGCTTTTCGAGGCGGGCGCGAGCTCCTCGGAGGAGTTTCGCGCCGCGGACCTCGCCATCGATCCCGACGCAATCGTGCCGCGCGAGGTGCGCGCCCGTCAGATGGCGTTGCCTTCGAGCGTGACTGTGCGGGACCGCGACGTGGAGATCGCCTACGATGTGGAGGAGGGAGTGGGCGCGGTTGCTCGTCTGCGCATCCCGGAGAAGCTTGCCCGCACGGTTGTGGAATCGGAGCTCCCACAGCTCGACCGCCCGCTGCGCTTCGTGGTTACACGCGGACCGCGGGGTGCTGTACGGGCGTCAACGCTCGATGAGCTTCAGGAGCTGCTGGACCTGCCCTGGTTTCCCGAGGAGGCGAGCATGGAGCGAACGCGGCCGGGTCGGGCGCGGGGCACGGCGCGCAGCCGGCCCGGGAAGCGGCCCGGTCGCGATGGTCGGGGGCGGCGCGGAGGAAGGTAGAAGGCGGTGTGACGGTCCAAGGGGGTCAAGGGTAACCCCCTTGAACCCCTTCAAACTCCGCTTCAACGGCTCTGACCCCCTTGATCCCGTTCAGGGCTCCGGCACGCCTCCTGTGCCGCGCAGCTTTGGCCCGGTTACCGCACGTTGCCATTTCGCACCAACGGCGCTTCCCATTGCGCGTGGTGTCGAAGAACACACGCGGGCAGCGCGGGTCTCCACAGCGCCTGACGCGCGCGAGCTCGCCATGCACGAGCGTTTCGACGGCCGACTCGACTATCGGTATGACGAGCGCCGCGAACGCATCCCCTACCGGAACGAATGCGCGTGCGCAGCTCCCGTCGGCGTGGATGTCGATCCGGCGCGTTCCCGCACTCCGACCCAGCACGCGGTTGATCTCGGCGACCGCCTCCTCCAGGGAATCGGCCGATCGAGCACCGCGCTCGGCGAGCGCACGAAGGGAGGCCCGAATGCGTCGCGCGTCAGCAAGGGCCGCGCTTGCTCCTGCTGGTTGCTGCGCCGCCCGCCGGCGAACGCCCGCCGCACGCTCGGCATCGAGGACGCGTGCCGCCTCCAGCCATTCCACCAGTGCCCCGAAGTCGCGCAGGAGATCCAGCCGCACGCCCCGGCGTACGTCATCCGTGTTGACGAAGTCGAGCCAGAGCCGCTCCGCCAGAAATGTGAACTCGGATTGCCCACCATTGCTGCGATGAGGCATGGGCGCGGAACCTAAGAAGGGAAGGGAGATGTACGGCGAAGATGCGCGTGGGGCAAGAAGGCTGTCGTCTGATTTCGATCGCCAGCGCCCGAAACGGTCGCCAGGCGCCGTGCACTGGCCCTGGCCATGCGACCAGAACCTCACCAGCGCCACGGTGTACGACCCGTGACAGCCACCTATTTGAGAGGTAGCTTTTTCGAAAACGATGCAGCAGGAGGAACTATGAGACTGGCAGGACTGATTGCCGCGATTGCATTCGCGGCCGCCGCATGCGCGAGCTCGCCGCGCGCGGTCGACCCCAACAATACCCCGCCGCCACCTCCGGCGCCGGACACCACAGAGGCGCCCCCCGGGGCGTCTCAGGCCATCGCGAGCCCGCGCGATTCCGTACAGGCCAATATCGCCGGTGCCTCTGTGTCGGTGAATTACGGGCGTCCGTTCATGCGCGGGCGCACGATCTTCGGCGGGCTCGTCCCGTACAATCAGGTCTGGCGTACGGGCGCGAACGAGGCGACGGCGTTCCGCGCGACGGCCGATCTCGATGTGAACGGAGTGCGGGTCCCTGCCGGTGACTACACGCTGTACACGCTGCCGCGTGAAGGATCCAGCGGTCAGGTAGGGGAATGGCTGCTGATCATCAATCGACAGACGGGACAGTGGGGAACGGAGTACGATCGGAACCAGGATCTCGCGCGTATCCCCATGCAGGTGACTCGGCTCGATCGTCCGGTGGAGCAGTTCACGATCCGTGTAGCGCCCGAAGCTGGAGCACGCGCCGGTCGGATCATCATGATGTGGGAGCGCACGCAGGGCACAGTCGATTTCCGTGTTGCCGGGTGAGCGTCACGCCCTTCGTCGTGCACGAGCATGCGCGGTGGGGAGATGTGGATCTGGCGGGCATCGTTCGCTGGGACGCCTACAACCGCTACTTCGAGATCGGCGAGGCCGAGCTCTTCCGAGCCGCGGGATTCCCTCTCCGTCTGCTCTATGACGATATCTGGCTACCGCGAAAGATCGCGCACACGGAATACTTGGCGCCTGCACGGCTGGATGACCGGCTGCGAATCGAAGTGTCTCTGTCGTCGATCGGCCGCTCGTCAGTCATCGTGAACTACGAGGTCTGGTCGGAGGATCGCCAGACGCTTCATGCGACCGGACATCAGGTGCTGGTGTGCGTGGGCCGCTCCGATTTCGCCAAGCGCGAGCTGCCCGAACCCTTGCGGAATGCTCTTCAGCCTTGGGTCATGACAGCGGAGCAGCGCGTTTCACCGGCTCGCCGCTAGCGATCGGCGTCGAGTACCGCTTCGACCTCGGCGCGCCCGCGTACCACTTCGTCCACATCCCCTCCGATCCGCTTTGCGGACTCCATGAGCGCGGTTAGCGAATCCGTACTCCCGGCACCGGCCTGAAGTCGCAGAAGATCGAGCCTGATGTTCTCGAGCGCCGCCACCACCATGGAGAGCCGTTTCCCAGCGGCGTCGCGCGCCGCGCCAAGCTCGTCGCTCACCGACTGTCGCCTGATGGCGACGCCATCACCGGCATCGCCAAATCGGCCGAGCGCTGTGAAGCTCGCCGAGCGCTGCTCCGCCTCGAAGTCTGCGAGGCGCGACGTGAGCTCGTCCACCCGACGCCGCATTCGCTGTGCTTCCGCTTCCAGTGTGCGCACTGTGTCCGGAAGGTCAGCAAGTTCCTTCTGAAGCGGTTTCGGCAGCGCCGCGAACAAGTCGGCGGCTGCCATGCCGATCGCAATCTCAGTGGGACGCTGGAGGTTGGGCGCAGTCAGCGCACGCCGCAGGCGCACGCCCGCCAGCCGCACGATCCATTCGCCGGCGCGAGAGCTCCACAGGCGCTGCCGCAGTTCACCGGGCACACGACGGCGAACCCGTCGTCCGGGATAGGTCAGTCCCAGTACAGACGTAACCGCCGCGAGTGCCGAGGAGACGCCGATGCTGGTGAGCGCGAATCCTGCCGAGACCGGAGGCGCCGATAGCAGCAGAGTGCCGGTAACTGCCCCGGTCACACCCAGTGCCAAATAGCTGATCACGCGCAGGATCCGTCCTCCGACCGACGGCGCGTGATCCTCGAACGCGACCTCTTCGCGCAGCGCCGCGACGTGCTGGTCCAGCGCACGCCGCATGTCATCCATGCCGTAACCTGCCGCCAGCACGCGTCGCGTCTGGAAGAGGCGATAGGCGCCAAGTGGAATCAGCGGTACCGCGGCCAATCCGAACAGCGTGACCACTCCAGGCGTGGCGGTCTGCCCCACGATGCCGGCGATGATCGCCACTGTGGCCAGAAAGAGGAAGAACCCCGACCAGGCCACGTATAGCGGCTTGACGGGATCCGCTCGTGACAGCCAGACGCGCAGCGGAACGGGAAGCTCACCGCGGCTGGCCGATGACTCGGCGATCGCTTCGGCTAGCGCTTCACCGCTTGTATGCCGGTCGTCGGGACGCTTGGCGAGACAACGATCGATTGCCTGGGCCAGTGCGCGCGGCGCGGCTGGCGCGAGCGCGGCCAGCGGTGGCGGCGCCTGGGTTAGATGCTTGGCCAGAATTGCCTGCACCGTACCGGCATCGAACGGAAGCTTCCCGGTGAGCGCGAAGTGCGCGACCACGCCGAGCGAGTAGATGTCGCTCCGCCCGTCGAGGGATTCCCCCGACGCCTGCTCCGGGCTCATGAAGTGCGCGGTACCCATCACCTGGCCGGCCTCGGTGAGGGCATGCGCTTCGGTCACCTGTGCGATGCCGAAGTCCGTCACCAGCGCGCGCCCTGTGTCGCGTTCGATCAGGATGTTGTCAGGCTTGATGTCGCGGTGAATGACGCCTCGTGCGTGAGCGTAGGCGAGGGCCCAGGCAATCTCCTGGATCATCCGGGAAGCGACGTGTGCGGACAGCGGGCCACGACCTCGCACGCGGGCCGCGAGCGTTTCGCCATCCACATAGGCCATCACGAAGAAGACGAAACCGCCGGTTTCATCGACGCGGTAGATGGGCACGATATTTGGGTGCGACAGTCGCGCCGCGGTACGCGCTTCGCGCATGAATCGCTCCCGAAGGTCGGGGCGTGAAGCCAGCGACGGAGGCAGCACCTTGATGGCGACGAGGCGCTCGAGCTGCACCTCGCGCGCCAGATAGACGATCCCCATCCCGCCGCGGCCCAGCTCGCGCTCGAGAGAGTACTGACCCGCCAGGGCCTCCTGAAGGGCAATGAAGTCGAGATCGGTTTGCGACGAAGGCATGCATCTATCCTAAGGTCGCGCTGGAGGCGCGGCCAGTGCAGTGTTCATGGGCACCGTTTCACAACTGGCTGGCCCCGAGTAACTTTCCCTCGGATGACACAACGAGACGTGGATACCAACTATTTTCGAAAGGGCTTCGGCCTGCGCGCCGCCGTCAAGGGGACGCTTGACGCCGATTACACCGGCCGCCTGGTCGATCTGCTGCGCGAGCGATCCTACGAGCTGACTGCTGGAGATACGACCATCCGGCTGGCCGGGGAATTCGGCTTCTGCTACGGCGTGGAGCGGGCTGTGGAATACGCGTATCAGGCGCGGGAGAAGTTTCCGGACCGGCGCATCGTGCTGGTGGGCGAGATCATCCATAATCCACACGTGAACGCGAAGATGCGTTCCATGGGGATCGAGTTCCTCGAGCCGGGCGAACAGGGGTTCGACTATTCGGGTGTCCGCCCAGAGGATGTAGTGATCATCCCCGCATTCGGAGTGACGTTCCACGATTTCGAGACTTTGCGTGGTCTCGGCTGCGTGCTGGTGGACACGACCTGCGGTTCAGTACTGAACGTGTGGAAACGCGTCGAGAGCTACGCGCGCGATGGGTTCACAGCGTTGATTCACGGCAAGCACTACCACGAGGAGACGAGAGCCACCGCGTCGCAAGTGTGGAAGCAGGGCGGCGGGCACTACCTCATTGTGCGCAACATGGAGGAGGCGCGGGTCGTTTGCGACTTCATTGAGGGTCGCGCTGACGCCGCCTCTCTCCGCGAGCGCTTCGCTCATGCGGTGTCACCGAACTTCGATCCGGCTCGGGATCTCCAGCGCATCGGCGTTGCGAATCAGACGACGATGCTGGCGGGTGAGTCTCTGGCGATCGCGGCTGAGGTCGGTAAGGCGATGGAGCGAGCCCACGACGCCGAGTACCGGGAGAGTCATTTCCGCTCGTTCGACACGATCTGCTCGGCCACGCAAGACCGGCAGGATGCGGTGCTTGCGCTGCTGCGTGAGCCGCTCGATCTCATGGTGGTGATCGGCGGCTACAATTCCTCGAACACGATGTCGCTCGCGTCCATCTGCTCGGAGCGGGTCCCCACCTATCATGTGGAGGATGCCCATTGCATCGAGGTGGAGGAGGATGGTGGCGCCGTACGCCATCTTCAAATCGGCGGAGGTGGAGAGCTGCGCACGGAGCGCTGGCTCGCCCCCGACCGCGCGCTGCGCATTGGCGTGACGGCTGGCGCGAGCACCCCGAACAACAAGATCGGCCAGACCGTCGCGCGCATTTTCGCGACGCGTGGTATCGATCCGGCCGAGATCGAATAGCCCGCCACGAGAGCTCGGCCTTGTGAGCACGGGCGCGACATTCGCGCTGGATCGGCGGCTGAGGGCCGCGCTCGAGACCCTGTGCAGGCGGCTCGTCCCCTTCCCTGAGAACGACGCGCGCGCTCCCGTTCTGTGCGGCCACGTCGAGAGGCGTGTTGCCAGGATGGATGCAACAGCCCGCAGAAGATTCGCGGCGGCGCTCCGTCTGCTCGATAGCCGGTTCGCGGTGGCCGCGTGCGTTGGGAAACCTGTGCGATTCTCCGCGCTCACGACCTTCGATCAGGAGCGCGTGCTCGTCGCCTGGGAGCGTAGTCGGGTGCCGCTGCGACGGTCCCTGTTCCAGGGGCTCCGCCGCCTGGTGCTGGCGTCGCATTACGCGCAGCCGGAGGTGCTTCACGACATTGGCTGGCCTGGCCCGTTGCACCAGCGAGCCACGCGCTTCCGCTGGGAGGGGATGCTGCCCGGATCGCCGAGCGAGGATGAACCCGTGGCGCGTGGCGATCGCGATGGACCGCTGCCTGTCGCAAACCCGGGCGCGAGCCGCTATGACGAAGTCATGCGTGGCGATGGGTTCGCCGATGGAGCACGTCTGCGGGCTGATGTCTGTGTCATCGGATCAGGAGCGGGAGGCGCGGTCGCGGCGGCACGTTTTGCCGAGGCCGGCATGGATGTGCTGGTGCTGGAGGAAGGTGGCTGGTGGCAGGGGGAGGATTTCACCGAGGTCGAGTCGGAGATGGTGGAACGGTTGTACGCCGATGCCGGCGCGCGCGCCACCGATGATCTGTCGATCTCCATCCTCCAGGGCCGATGCGCTGGCGGCAGCAGTACGGTGAACTGGCTGGTGATGCTCCGCGCGGCGGACGCTGTGCTGGAGGAGTGGCGCACGCGACATGGCGCGGAGATGTTCGGCGCGGGCCCGATGGCTGCTGCGTACGACCTGGTCGAGAGCGAAACGCACACACGCCCCATCCCCGATGATGCGCATTCGCCCAACAATCGCGTAATCCTGGAGGGAGCCGGCGCGCTTGGCTGGAGCGTGAAGTCCGCACGTATCAACGCCCGCGGCTGCGTCCGTGCCGGCTCCTGCGGCTTCGGCTGCCGGTGGGGGGCTAAGCAGGGCGCTCTGGGGGTTTATCTGCCGCGCGCTCTGTCCGCCGGTGCGCGCGTAGCATGCGATCTTCGCGCCGACCGCATCGAGATCGCCGAGCGCGGCACACCCGCGCCGCGAAAGCGGATTCACTGTACGGCACTCGACCCTCGGACCGGTATGGCGCGCGCACGGGTGATGATCGAGGCACCGGTGGTCGTGCTTGCCGCAGGGGCCATCGGTACGCCCGCGTTGCTGCTGCGCTCCGGCCTTGGTGGCGCGGGTGTGGGACGCTGGTTACGCCTTCACCCGACGAGCGCGGTCATGGGAACGTTCGACCATGCAGTCTATGGTGGTACGGGTATTCCGCTGTCGGTCGTGTGCGATGAGTTCGTTCGACGCGATCCGCACGGGCATGGCTTCTGGATCGAGGCGCCTCCCCTGTCACCAGCGCTCGCAGCCGTATCTGTGCCCGGTTACGGTGCGCCACACGCTCAGCTCATGTCCGGATTTCCGCGCCTCAGCGGGACCATCGTGCTCGTGCGCGACGGGGCTGCCGGCACCCCCGGCGGCCGCGTGCGCGTGCGCGCCGACGGCACTCCCCGTATCAGCTACGAGATGAGCGTGCCGGACCGCCGGCACCTATTGGACGGGCTGGCTGCCGCCGCGCGCATCGTCCTCGCCGCCGGAGCGCGCGAGGCGTACACGCTGCATACACCGCGGAACGTGGTTCGCGATCGCGCCGATGTCGCGCGCATTCCCGAGCTACCCAGCGCGGCCAACCAGCTGGCGGTGTTCAGCGCGCACGTGATGGGAAGCTGCCGCGTGGGAACTCACCCCTCATCGAGCGGGTGCGGTCCAACGGGGGAGGTGCACGGTGCCGCCGCGGTCTACGTAACTGACGGATCCCTCATGCCGACCGCCCCGGGTGTCAATCCACAGGCCACGATCATGGCGCTCGCCACTCAGGTAGCGAGCGGAATCACCCGGCGCCACCCGGCGCGTTGATGGCAGCAGATGTCGCTGCGATCGTGCTCGCGGCGGGAGCCTCGCGACGCTATGGCGCGAACAAGCTGCTTGCCGGGATACACGGCACGCCGCTCATCCGGATCACCGTGGCGTTGGTGCGCCGCTCGGTGGCCAACAATGTGATTGTAGTGACCGGATTCGAGTCCGACCTCGTGCGTCACGCCATCGGTCCCGTACCCGTGCGCTTCGCCGATAACCCTGACTTCTCCAGCGGGATGGGCGGATCGGTCGCGGCAGGGGCGGCAATGCTTGGTTCGCAGTGCGAGGCGGCGGTCATCGTGCTCGGCGACCAGCCGGTAGAGCCGGCGCTGATCGACGCTCTGGTTCAGCTGCAGCTTGCGAGTGGACTGCCGATCGCGGCGCCGGTGTTTCGTGGCGCGCGCCGGCATCCAGTCGTTTTCGCGCAGTCGATCTTTCCCGAACTGCGCGGGCTCACCGGACATGCCGGAGCGCGCACCTTGATCGACACGGAGCCCGCACGGGTCGCGCGCCTCGAGCTTGACCAGCCTGTGCCTCCCGATCTCGACGTGCCCGGCGAGCGGGATGCACTCGCCCGGTCGCTGATCGACCGGGGGCTGGCCTGATCGACAGCGCGCGACTCCAGGCATGAAAGCATGGAATACGGGTTCAAGGGGTTAACCTGCTCCTTGAACCCCTCGAACCCACGGGGTTCGAACCACTTGAAGAGATGCCTGCCCGCGCGACGGTAGCCTGAATCAACCGGGGCTACAACCTCAGTGCGGCCCCCAACCGAACACCACCGGCGGGATCAGCAGCAGCAGGCCGAGCAGCACGAAAACCAACTGCAGCGGGATGATCCACCGCGCCCACACCGCCCACGGAATCCGCGCCGCACCCAGCACACCGAGTAACACGGGGCTCGTCGGGATGATGAGGTTGGAGAATCCGTCACCGAACTGGAATGCGAGCACGGCTGTCTGCCGGGTAACGCCGATCAGGTCGGCAAGCGGCGCCATGATGGGCATGGTGAGAGCGGCCTGTCCGCTCCCCGACGGCACGAGGAAGTTCAGCACCGACTGCACCAGGAACATGAGCTGTGCGCCCATCACCGCCGGAAGCGCGCCGATGCCGGATGAGATGGCGTAGAGCGCCGGATCGATGATGCCGCCGCGTTCAGCAACGATCAGCACACCCCGCGCGAGTCCCACGACGAGTGCCACGCCCACCAATTCCGCCGCGCCACGCATGAATGTCGAGACAAAGTCGTCCGCACCCAGCCGCGCGATCAGCCCGGCCACGATAGCAAAGCCGAGGAACAGAGCAGCGATCTCGAGGATGTACCAGTCCCAGAGCGTGGCGCCCAGCCCGACGACGACGATCGTGAGCGCCAGCAGCAGCAGGATCGCCAGCTGCCGCGGCGTCAGACGCTCCTTCTCGAGCTCAGCCGCATCCGCGGCCGCCGTCAGGTGCGCTTCAGTGCGTCGCTCCTGGTCCATTGAATAGGTGGGTGACCGGGCGGGGTCGCGTTTCACGCGGATGGCGTGCCGCATCACGACCGCTATGGCCGCGCCGGTGATCACCACCCAGACTCCCACCCGGTATCCCATCCCCGACGGATATGGAAGCTCCGCTATCCCCTGAGCAACGCCAACCGTAAACGGATTCAGAAATGCTGCGGCGAAGCCGGCGCCCGCCCCCACGAAAACCATCGACACTCCGGTGATGCTGTCGTAGCCGAGCGCGAGCGCGAGCGGCACGAACATCATCACGAAAAGGATCGTCTCTTCGCTCATGCCGATCGTAGCACCGCCAATCGAGAAGATGATCATCATCACCGGTATGATCAGCAGCTCGCGTCCTCGCATGGCGGCTGTGATGCGGCGGATGCCGACCACCACCGCACCAGTGGCCTCCAGGATCTTGAATGCAGCGCCAAGAATCAGGATGAAAACGATGATCTCCGATGCCGCGAGGAACCCATCGATCGGTGCTCGCAATACATCCCATGGCCCCTGCCGTCGCGGCTCCAGAGTGTACCCTTCGGGCAGCGCCTCGCTCGGCTGGATCCATCGGAACGAGTTCGGCACTACTATCGTGCGTCCTGCGGGACCCTCCGCTCGCGCGAACTGGCCAGGCGGCACTATCCACGTGAGCGCGGCGGTGAGCAGCAGAAGGATTGAGATCAGGACGTACGCATTCGGGACGCGTGATGCGATGGAACGTGCGCGGTCCGATTGGGCGACGGGCTCCGGTGCTTCCGGTTCGTTTCTCACGACTGGGTTTTCCCGCGCGGGCGGCGCTGTCGATAGGAAGTGATCACACGTCGCTTGCCCCGTCGTCAGGGGCCTCGGGAGCGACCGCGATCGAGGTCAGTGCGAGCAGCGCGATCGCAAGCGGAAGGATCGCCGAAAGGATCGTCAGCCACCAGATCACGATTGCAGCGGGACGCAGGATCTCGGCTCGCACCAGACCGGCGGCAAGCACCAGCAGCGCCAGGAGGACGATCGCGCCGTACAGCAGCGTGCTCCGTACATCCTCTCCTTGCGCCCGCAACCAGTGCGCGGACCAGCCGATCAGCGGGACCACCCAGACAGATGTGATCAGCACCACGAGGAGCGGAGGCGCGACCCGAAAGGCCGTGAGCATGGCCAGCAGTGCGAAGCTCAGCCCCCAGAAGGCGAGTAGAGTCGCTCGCATGGCCGGAAGGTGTAGCACTCGCGAGAGCTGAACGCCAGATCGAACAACGCCGTAGCGCATGCGACTTGCAGGCCAGAACGCCACGACAGGAGGGGACTACATTACGGAGAGGAGGAGTCATCGTGTCACCACGGCATCTTGCGGCTGGTCTCGCGCCGGTAGTGGTGCTGCTCGCCAGCGCGAGCTGCGCACAGGCGCAGGAAACACAGCCACAGTGGAGCGCGGGCGCAGCCGCACCGCAAGCGCGCACCGAGGTTGCCGCGACTACCGACGGGCAGGAAGTCTACCTGATCGGCGGATTCGCGGCACCGCAGCGTGAGGGCGAGCGTGCATCCGCCCCGCGCGACATGTACGCCTACGATCCTCAGGCTGATCGCTGGCGCACAGTCGGTCAGATACCCGAAGGGGTGAACCATGCTGGCTTCGCGTATCATGACGGGAAGCTCTACATCGTCGGCGGGTATCGCACGAACACCTTCCAGCCCATTGGAGCGGTGCGTATCTACGACATCGCAACCGGTGAGTGGAGCGAGGGTGCACCCATGCCGACGCCGCGCGGAGCGCTCGCCGTCGCCGTGCATGATGGGCGCATTCACGCCATCGGCGGTACCGTCGTCGACAGGGAGCATGTTCATGAGCACGACAACCCGGCGGCGGGCGATGACCGTTCGGTGGGGACCCACGAGGTCTACGATCCGCGCACGAACAGCTGGGAACGGCGGGCGGCCATGCCGACCGCGCGTAACCATCATGGCGCCGCGACCGTGGATGGCCGCATTCACGTGCTCGCCGGCCGCGTGGGTGGTGACATGGAGTTGACGACACACGAGATATACGATCCCTCCACGGATTCATGGTCCGAGGGCCCGCCGCTTCCCACGGGTCGCAGTGGAGTGGCGGTCGTCGAGGCACGGGAGCGCGTGTTCGTGTTCGGCGGGGAGACCTTCGTTGGGCGTCCCCGCACCTTCAACGATGCCGAGGCCTTCGATCCGGCCGCTGCGGAGTGGGAGCGACTGCCGCCAATGCCTACGGCCCGCCACGGTCTTGGCGCCGCTTCGATCGACGGTAACATCTTCGTCGTCTCGGGGGGACCGAACCCCGGCTTCGCCTTCGGCACTAGCAACGAGCGACTGGAACTGGGAGATTGGGCCGCGCCGTAACGCGGCGGAAACAAGGCGGAGCAGTGGTGTAGAAGGGCCAGATGACCCGAGGTCACCTGGCCCTTCACGCCTAGTCCCTTTCTTCCTCGACACCAGCCCCAACTCTTCCCCCAGACCCATGCTCACCCCTCGGCTGGCTGTCGCCTTGCTCGGCGCGGTGGTGTTCGTGTCCGCGCCCCAGAAAACTCTTCGTGTATTGCGGCACGCGCCTGCCGCCACGGCATCGCCAGTGGACGAAGTGCTGGTGACGTTCGATCGGCCGGTGGCCGGATCGCTCGATCAGAGCATCGATGCGTCGCGCATCTTCACCATCGAACCGGCCGTCCGCGGGCGCCTCGAGTGGCGGGATCCAGTGACCATCGTCTTCACTCCCGATGAACCACTGGCCGCGGCCACACGCTACACTGTACGGATCGCGGACGCCTTCGCGGCGATGGACGGAAGTCGCTTGGCCTCGCCCTATACCTTCAGCTTCCGCGTGCGTGGGCCCATACCCATCTCGGGCTCTCCGGCCGGAGCGTCGCAACCGGCCGTCCATCTGCCTCAGGCACCACGCTTCGAGGTCGTATTCAGTGGGCCGGTGGATGGCTCTCTGCTCGCCTCTACCGCCTACATCGAGATGGCGCGCCCCTGCTCGACCGAGCGCGTGGTGCGGTTGCAAGTTCTCGGGCAACGTGCCGTGGCCGAGCGGGATCCCTGGCAGTACCGCTCGCGGGATTGGCGCGAGCCGGAGCGCACGGTGGGCTTGCGTCGCGTGCTCACCCTGGCACCGGCTTCCGACCTTCCGCTCGATTGTGCGGGCGAACTTGTGCTTCCTTCCGAGGTCGCTACCGGCACGCCGGCCGGGTACGTGCGCTGGCCGTTCCGCACTTACGGACCGTTGCGCCTCTCCCAGGCCTCTTGTGGTCAGCACGAATCCTGCCCCACGGGGCCCGTGCGCCTGGTGTTCAACACACCGGTCCGCGGAAGCGACGTGCTTCGTCACGTCAGGCTGCATCCGGCCACGGCGTTCTCCGTGGCGGACAGCTCGCGGGAATCCGACGTGTGGGTGCTGGACGCTCGACTGGAGCCACGCACCACCTACGCCGTCACGGTGGATACGGCGATGCGCGACGTGTTCCGGCAGCGCATCACGGGCAATCTGGCTGCCGCCTTCGCCACGACAGGATATGCGGCGAGCGTCTCTTATCCATTCGGAAGGCTGCTCGTAGAGCGTCGAGGTTTCGGTACTCTGGCAGTCCAGCACGTGAACGTGGATACGTTGCTGGTAACGGTTGTGCCAGTGCCCGACTCGCTCGAGGCGAGCTTCCTGCGCCGCTCAGAGTGGAGCTGGGGCGAGCTCTGGAATGACATCGCCGCCAACCGGCAGCCGCAGCGCATTCCCGTTCGCGCCACCCAGGATCGCCCTGTCATCACCGGCGTGCGCCTCCCCGCGACGACTACCGCCGCCGGTCGCACTCTCTACGCTGTTCGCATCAGCCATCCACGGGCGCGCCCGCTGCGGGAGGGGGAACACTCTCCGCCCACCATCGCGCTGGTGCAGGTAACCGACCTCGCGGTGCACGCCAAGGTCGGCGCCGAGTCGGGAATAGTCTGGGTCACCGGTGTGAACGACGGGCAGCCCCGCCGCGGTGCATCGATCACGCTCTCCGATTCGAGGGGGGCCGTACTTGCGCGCGCGACCAGCGACTCCACCGGAATCGCGCGATTCCCGCGACTCGCACTGCCTGCCGCCGCTGGCGATGGAGAAGGCGAAGAGCACGATTGGAGTGGCTTCGAGGGGATGGTGGCCGTGACGCTCGGCGATGACCGCGCGGTGATCGGCATCAGCGCCTACGATCAGGATCTGAGCGCCTGGCGCTTCAACGTGCGCAGCGAGTGGGGCGCGCGTCGGCTCGAGGCGGCTGGTGCCGCATTCACCGAGCGCGGCATATACCGTCCAGGCGAGGACGTGCACGTCAAGGCGATCGTGCGCACGGGACCCCTCGGTGCGCTGGTCGCACCGGCCGCGGGAGACTCGGCACGGTGGGTGTTTTTCGGCCGCGATGGCGAACCGGTACAGGATACTGTCGTGCAACTGTCCGCGTTCGGCACCAGCGATCGCGCGTTCCGCATCCCGGAAGACGCCGGGCTCGGCAGCTATGCCGTATCTCTACAGTACCATCGCAGAGGTAGCTGGGTGGACCTGGCGCGCGCCAGCTACAGAGTCGCCGAGTACCGGCCGCCCGAGTTTATGGTGGATGTGATGGGAGATGATGCCCCACGCTTCGCTGGCGATTCTGTCACGGCCACGATTCAGGCGCGCTATCTCTTCGGTGCCCCCATGGCGCGAGCTGTCACCGAGTGGCGCGCTGTCCAGACGCCGCTTTCGCCCTGGGCCTTCGAGATCCCCAACACCGACGGCTTCGTGATCGGCGAGACGGGGCGTTGGTGGGAAGACGGTGGCCGGGATGACGGCGCGCGCCTGATCGCGAGTGGCGTTGATACCCTGGACGCCGCCGGCGCACACGTGCTGCGGCTGCCAGTGGGCGATCCGGTGAATGGTCGCGGCTCGAGAGTCGCGGTGATCTCGACGGTGACCGATGTGAACCGCCAGACAGTCAGCGCATCGGCGGCCTACGCGGTGCATCCGGCCGCCTTCTACATCGGCGCGCGTCCCCTCGGCAGCAAGTACTTCTGGACGGCTGGGGAGCCGCAGCAGATCGGGCTTATCGCCGTGCGTCCCACCGGGGAGCGGGTGACCGGTGTTCGAGTGAGCGGCACGATCGTGCGGCGCGAATGGCACCAGGTGCGCCGCGAGCGAAACGGCATTTCGGAAGTGATCGGAGAGTGGGTGAGTGACACGGTAGGCACGTGCGCCATCGCTACCCGCTCCGACCCGGTTTCGTGCGCCTTCACTCCGCCGGCAGGCGGCTCGTACATCCTTTCCTTCACCGCCGCGGATCCAGCGGGACGAACCGCAACTACCAGCATGTACCGGTGGGCGAGCGGCCGCGGGTGGATTCCGTGGAGCGACGAGAGCCGGTTCACAATGGATCTGATCCCCGACCGGCAGCGCTATTCGGTAGGAGATACGGCTACTGTGATGATCGCTTCGCCGTTCACCGATGCCGAGGCATGGATGACGGTGGAGCGCGAGGGGATACTCGAGCAGCGGCGTCTTCGACTTGCTGACGGTGCGACCACGCTACGCATTCCGATCACAGAGGCGCATGTGCCGAACGCGTTCGTATCGGTGATCGTAACGCGTGGGCGTAGCGCGTCTCCCGGACGGCTCGACGATCCTGGTCGTCCAACGATGCGCGTCGGATACGCCGAGCTGCGCGTTACGCCCGAGGTGAAGCGTCTGGCCGTGGAAGTTCAGCCGCTCGCGGCCGAGTACCGTCCAGGTGATACCGCGCAGGTGCGACTTAGAGTTCGCGATGGACGAGGCAGCGCGCAGCGTGCTGAGGTAGCGCTGTGGGCCGTGGATGAGGGAGTGCTGGCGCTCACCGGCTATCGCACGCCCGATCCGCTGGATCTGATCTATCAGGCTCGCGGTCTCGGGATGCGTCTCGCCAGCAATCTGGTTTCGGTCGCGCCGCAGATCCCGGAAGGGGAGAAAGGCTCTCGGGCGCCGGGCGGCGGTGGTGGCGGCGATGGCGGCGATGTCCTCAGGTCGCAGTTCCGCACGACCGCCTTCTTTCTCGGCTCCGTGGTGACTGATGCGAACGGGGAGGTGGTTGCGTCGGCGAAGTTGCCCGACAACATAACGACCTTCAGGGTGATGGCGGTGGCCGTAACGAATGGCGACCGTTACGGCAGCGGCCAGTCACCCATGTTGGTCACTCGTCCGCTGATCGCGCGGCCGGCGCTGCCGCGCTTCGTCCGCCCTGGTGACGAACTGGTGGCGGGCACGGTGGTGAACCGCCGCGGCGCTGGTGGCGATCGCATCGACGTGCGCGCCAGCGCCACCGGTATCGAGCTGCGCGGCTCCGCTCACGAGCGTATTCGCCTCCAGCCGGGAGCGGGGCAGGAGGTGCGCTTTGGATTCCGGGCACTACCTGGTGATTCCGCCGCCTTCCGCTTCGATGTCGCCGGCGGCGGTGATGCCGATGCAGTGCGCATCTCGATTCCCATTCGCCCCGACTTCCACCCCCGTGCACACACGATCGCTGGTGTGGTGCGCGACAGCGCCATTGCCGAGTTCGTGCTCCCCGCCGACATGGACGCCGCCCGGTCCACGCTCTCGCTCAGCCTCGGCAGTTCTCCGCTCACCGTGGTTCGTGGAATGCGGATGCAAATGCGGGTCTACGCGTACGACTGCACGGAGCAGGTGTTGAGCATTACCCGGCCGCTCATCGCGATGTACCGTGCCACAGGGCAGCAGGGATCGAAACGAGAGCGTGAAGCGTTGCGCCGCGAGATCGAAGGCGGAGTTCGCATCCTGCAGCGCCGGCAGCGCGAGGATGGCGGGATAGGTTACTGGGGCGCCACCGACTGGAGCACACCATGGCTGAGTGCGTATGCGGCTACCGTGCTCCTCGATGCGCGTGAGGCCGGGTTTGCCGTGAGCGACAGCGCGCTCTCAAGAGTGAGCGGCTACCTGACGCGCGCCCTGAACGAGCCGCAGATCGTCGCCCTCGCGCCGGTGGCGCTCTGGTACGAGCGCAGATCGGTAGGGCTGGCGGAGCAGGTGGCTGCCGTGGACGTGCTGAGCCGAATGGGTAGACCGCACCTGGCTGCCGAGAACCGGCTGTTCGCCACGGCCCCGCAGCTTGCGTGGGAGGATCGTCTGCGACTGGGCGAGGTGCTCGCCCGCAGGGGAGCTGCGCAGATGGCGCTGCACCTGATCGCGCCGGCCTGGGCGCAGGTGCGGATCGAAGGACGGAAGGCGGTTCTTCCCGACAGCGCTGCAACGGCATTCTACTTCACCTCCACCCAGCGGCCGACGGCGCGGCTCCTGACGGCGACGTTAGCCGTGAATCCGGATCATCCACTGGTGGGGCCGCTCGTGGAAACGCTCGTCGATGGTGCCCGTGGATCGATGAACTGGTTCAATACACAGGACTATGCCGCCGTAGTGGAGGGTCTACTGTCCTATCAGCGTCAGGCTGGAGCTGGTGAGACGGTTCTGAGGGCCCGCAGTGGCGGGCGCACGCTGCTCGAGGTGGGTCGGGTTGGAGTCGGACGCGATTCGGTGGTACCACTCACCGGTCTTCTCACCCGCGCCGCGGATGGCCAGCAGCTGCTGCGAGTAGCCGTCGATGCGCGCAGCTCGTCATCGTCCGCCTTCTACTATCTCACGGTCACCGAGATCCCGCGGCAGAGACCGGTGACGCCCTCCGACGATGGCATTCGCGTCGAGCGCTGGTACGAGCACTACAATCACGCAACTCCAACGGTATCGGCGGTGGAAGGGGACCTGGTACGCGTGAGGGTGCGAATCACCGTACCCAGCGAACGCTATTTCGTTGTGTTGGATGATGCGCTCCCCGCGGGGCTCGAAGCCGTCGATCTGTCGCTTCGAACCGTTGCTCCCGCCGCAGGTCCTGGAGGACCCATCCGCGAGGAGCCGGAGGAGGGTGATCCACTGTCTTCCTGGCGCTACGGCCGGTGGGACTCGGGTTGGTGGTCGCCGTTCGAACACCGAGAGATCCGCGATGACCGCGTCGTGTACTTCGCGACGGTGCTCTGGCCGGGCACGTACACCGTCACGTATGTCGCTCGGGCGACGACGCCGGGCGTATTCATCCGCCCGCCGGCGCACGCCGAGGAGATGTACAATCCGGCGGTGAACGGCCGCAGCGATGGCGGCGTCTTCACCGTCCGGCAGCGGTCGGGGAGATGAGCATGCTGCGACGGGCGGCCCCCGCCCTGTTCTGGCGCTCCGGCGCTCGGACGAAGCATCGTCGTCTGGTGGTGCTCGCCGGCGCCACCGCGCTCACGCTTGGCGCGTTGACGGTGCTGTGGATCGCGTTGCCAATTCCGGCTGATGTGCTCGCTGATGGCACCGAGTCGGGCTACATCATCGAGGATCGCGACGGTATTTCGCTGCGGGCGACGCGCGCCGCAGACGGCACGCGGCTGCGCTGGCTCTCGCTTCAACAGGTGGATCCGGACCTGGTGCGCGCGTTCATTGCCGCCGAGGATCGCCGATTCCATGAACACCGGGGCGTGGATCTGCGTTCCGTTGCGCGTGCGGCGAGAGACAATCTGCGGGCGGGGCGGGTGGTGTCCGGAGCTTCCACGATCACCATGCAGACGGCTCGCTTGCTCAGCCCGTCGTCCCCGGGAATGCCCGGAAAGATCAAGGAGACGCTGTGGGCCTGGCGGCTCGAAGCTCATCTGGACAAGCAGCGCATCATGGAGCAGTACCTGAACCGCGTTCACCTGGGCCAGGGTGCGGTGGGCGTCGGCGCTGCCGCCTCGCTGTACTTCGATGCTTCGGCGGCCGAGCTGAGCGTGGCCCAGTCTGCGCTACTGGCGGCACTTGCGCGCGCGCCATCGCGTGACAATCCGCTCGTGTCGGTGGAGCGGGCCACGCGCCGCCGTGGCGCCGTACTGGCGCGCATGCACGGCGCCGGCTACCTGACGGAAGACGAGGTGGCCCGGGCATCGGAAGAAGCCGTGATCGCCCGAGACCGAACGACGCCGTTTCTCGCACCGCATTTCACCAGCCGGGTGGTAGCCTGGATGGAAGGTGCGGACGCGCGTGGAACACGCGTTAGAACGTCGCTCGATTGGTCTCTCCAGCGGCGGCTGGAGCTGGAGGTACGGCATGCGGTGGATGTGCTGCACGACCGCGGCGCACGACACGCTGCTGCCGTCGTCATCGACAACGCGACGGGTGAGATCCTCGCGTGGGTTGGTTCCCCCGATTTCTGGGAGGAGCGTTCCGGGCAGACCGACATGGTGGCGTCGGCGCGGCAGCCAGGCTCGGCGCTCAAGCCCTTCCTGTACGCGCTCGCGCTGGACCGCGGCTACACCGCCGCTACGGTACTGCCGGACATCGCGCGCACGTACCACACTGCCACCGGCCCCTATCGCCCGCGAAACTACGATCAGCGCTTTCGCGGACCCGTTCGCGTGCGCGAGGCGCTCGCCAGCTCTCACAACGTGCCCGCAGTGGAGTTGACCGAGCGGGTCGGGGCCTCACGGTTGCTCGAGACACTCCACCTTGCAGGCTTCGAGTCGCTCAGGAGATCGGCCGATCATTACGGGCTTGGTCTCTCACTGGGCAATGGCGACGTCACGCTGCTGGAACTGGCGAACGGTTATCGTGCGTTCGCCAACGGCGGTGTTTGGCGACCATACCGGTGGACGCTCGCGACGGGCACGCGCGCAGAGCCGGCACAGGAGCGACGGATCGCCTCTCCTCAGTCGGCGGCGCTCGTTCTCGACATGCTCGCAGACCCTGCTGCCCGCATTGCCGGGTTCGGCATTGCCACGCCCTTCGAATTCGCATTCCCCACCGCGGTGAAGACCGGCACCAGCCGGCACTTCACGGACAACTGGGCAGTCGCCGTAACGGGCGGATTCACCGTGGCCGTCTGGGTAGGCAACTTCAGTGGTCGACCCATGCACGGGGTGAGCGGAGTGTCCGGTGCAGGGCCGCTGCTCCAGCGGGCCGTGCTGCTCACGTCGTCGCGCCGCGACCCTGGCGTGCTGCCTACCCCCGCCGAGGTGGGCGCCAATGCGGTACGGATCTGCGCCCTGTCCGGGAAGCGAGCAACGCATCGCTGCCCGCATTCGGTGGAGTGGTTCGTTGCGGGCAGCGAGCCAGCGGATGACTGCGACTGGCACGGTGACGGCGGTGTCGCGCTCCCACCGGAGTACGCCGAATGGTCGCAGCGAATGGCGCGGTCTGACATCCGCATAGCTTCCATGCCCACGGACACGGGCAGCGCACGGGTCCTGGGTTTCCGGATCGTGTCACCCCTCGATGGCGATCGGTATCTGGTGCCGCCCAACGTCGATGCCCAGTACGCGTCAGTGGCGCTGGTCGCCTCGGGAGGCGCGGGCCCGGATGGCGTGAACTGGTATCTCAACGGCAAACCGCTGCACGAGCGCCGATTCCGCCTCGCGCCGGGTACGCACGTGATCTCTGCCCGCTCGGCTCACGGCGAGCGTGACGAGGTGCGCGTCACCGTGCAATGAGCACCGAGTATCGTTAACTTCCTCACGGCGCGCCGACGGGCGGCGCGCCAGGCCAAACCGGAGCCGATGTCGGAATCCTCCCTCGAGGGTCATGTCCACCGCGATTGCGGCGGACTCTACGAGCATGCCGTCGAGCGCATCACGGTGCGGATGAGCGGCATGAGCGCCGAGGTGGACCGCGGGCTCTTCCGTTGTCCGCGCTGCGGCGACGAACAGCGCACTCTCGAGCAGCGCGAAGGGGCGGAGCAGGCGGCTGTCGCCGCCATGCGGGCCGAGTACGGGCTCATGGAGCCGAGAGAGATGCGCGCGCTGCGCAACAGCCTCGGTCTCACCACGGCCCAGCTCTCCGATCTCATGTACGGCACCCCCAAGGGAATCGTGGAGGGGTGGCTGCGCGGTCGTTACCTGCAGAACGTGGAGGCGGACCGGCTGCTTCGCAGTCTGTCCGACCCCGAAGTCCTCGTCCGTCGCGCAGCGCGAGCGGGGGTCACGCTGCCGGAGCCGGGACGAGACTCGCCAGAGGATGAGAGCGACGTCGATGCGGGCACCGCCCCCGATGTGGAAGCCAGCGTTGTACGCGATGGCGATGCCGGTTCCGCGCCCGGTGCCGATGCCGGCAATGCCGCCAATGTCGATGCGCGCCCTGCCCCAGTCGACGCAGGGTCTGCAGCCAGCGAACGAAGCTGACGGCGCCCCGAACCATCGGCAGTCTCACATCTGGCGTGCCGCTCGCCCCAAGTCCTCGTCCTTCCCGGCCACGAGCAGGGTGTCCGACTCCTTGAGGGGTGCGTCGGGATTCGGCACGGCGATGATCTCGTCCATCAGCACATCATGGAGGGCGATCACCGAGATCCGGAAGCGCTGTGGCAGCTTGAGGTAGCGCAGCGGCTTGCCGATCCAGGAGGTGGGCACCGCCATCTCCTGCACACTGAAGCCGGGTCCGAGCCGAACGAAGTTGAGGATCGAGGTGGTGGAGATTCGCGCAGCCAACCGCATTCCCGACTCCCGCTCGGGGAAGATCGTCTCCGTCACCCCCAGCTTTTCCATTACGCGCGCGTGATCCGTGGAGATCACCTTGACGAAGATGTCACTCACCTTGAGATCACGCAGCGCCATCGTCGAAAGGATGCTTGCGGTGATGTCATCCCCGGTGCTTACGATGCCCGCGTCCGCTCCCTTGGCCCCAACTTTCTCGAGCAGCTTGAGCGAGCGGCCATCGCCCACTACGGCGCGGGAGACCAGCGGCGCGATGCGCTCCACAGCCTCCTCCACGCGATCCACCGCCAGCACGTCGTGCTTCTGAGCCTGCAAAGCCTCGGCCACGCTCGATCCGAAATTGCCGAGTCCGATCACGACGAATCTTTTCATGCGATTTCCGTCATCCGACGACGACGTCCTCGTAAGCGTAGTGATATGAAACCTTCTGCCGGCGTGCGGCCATGGCGAGCGCTGCGGCGAAGGTGAGGGGCCCGACGCGCCCGATGAACATCAGGATCGTGGTCAGCAGGCGACCGGCTGTCGAGAGGTCATCGGTCGCGCCCATCGACAGCCCAACGGTATTGAACGCGCTGACTGCCTCGAACATGTATTCAAGGAAGGCGTGCTGCTCCACGGCCCGTTCGGTGAAGGTGTAGATGAAGATGCTCAGCGTGACCACCGCGAACGCCGTTGCCGCCAGACCGACGGCGCGCTGGACGGTCTCCTCGGGGATCGACCGGTGGCCTGCGGAGACGATGTTGCGTCCGCGGAAGCGCGACCAGGCGAGCACGGCCAACAGGGCCACGGTCGTCGTCTTGATCCCTCCCGCCGTAGAGCCGGGTGAGCCGCCGATGAACATCAGAATGATCGACAGGAAGTTGGTGCTGTCCGTTGCCTCACCGTAATCGAGCGTATGGAATCCGGCCGTACGCGTCGTCACGCTGGCAAACAGCGCATTGACCACGCGACCCGCGACCGGCAGATCGGCGAACGCGAATCGCCACTCGAAGAAGGCGAACCCCACCCAGCCCATCATGACAAGAGCTACCGTGGTCCATAGAGCCAGGTGCGAGTGCAGAGAGATTCGGAAGCTCCTGGCCGCCCGTCGCGCACGCTGCCAGAGGCGCAACTCCTCCAAGGTGAGAAAGCCGAGCCCACCCAGCAGGACGAGCAGTACGACGGTCAGTAGCGACAGAGCCTCGCCGCGAAATCCCGTCAGACTGTCGGAGAAGACCGAAAACCCGGCATTGCAGAAGGCGCTGATCGCGTGAAACACCGCAGGCCATACCGCACCTGACCATCCGAATCGGGGGACCCAGAGAACATAGAGGACCAGCGCGCCAATCGCCTCGATGACGAGCGTGAATAGCACGATGTCCCGCGCCAGCGATTCGACCTTGACCATCGGCGCTACCTCGGCGGTTGTCGACGTGATCCGCTCGTGCCGGAGCGACAGGCGACGACCAAGCGCCAGGATGATCAGGGTGGTGAAGGTGATCATCCCGAGCCCGCCGAGCTGAATGAGGATGAGGATGAACGCCTGCCCCCAGCCAGTGAAGTGAATGGCAGTGTCCACCACCACCAGGCCGGTGACGCAAACGGCGCTGGTAGCCGTGAAGAGCGAATCCAGCCATCCGAGTCGCTCACCCAGGTACAGTCCGGGAAGCAGACGCAGGCCGAGTGTGCCGAAAACGATCAGGAGGAGGAAGGAGCCGACGAAGAGCTGCGGTGGCGTGAGCTGGCCGCGAGTCCGACCGCCAACGTCCCTGCTCCAGCGCATCAGCGCCCGCGCACTATCGCGCATCGGTATCCGGCGGAACTGGGATCATGCCTGCGCCGCCTCTAGCAGCGCCATCTGGGCCGTGCTCCCAGACAGGATGCTCCGGGACGATGCGGCTGGTGGTCTTGTGGGCCGAGCTCTTCCCCATAGTCGAACGTCGCGTGACCTCGGAGGTTCGCCGTGGCACCACGGAGCGCAATATAGCGCCAACCGGTTCGGAGTAGGAGGCGCCGATGCCACGAAACGGTCGATTGCTCCCGATTCTGGCGAATCGCTTCAAGGATCGGTTGACGATCGTCGCGCATCTCGTAGCATTCAGCATCCACGACCCTGGTACGTGGTGTGCTTCTTCCACCCTCCAAGGTGTGCAATGCGTCGTCTCTTCACCTTCGCCGCCATGATCGTGACTGCTTCCACATCCGGCTCCCCGCAAGCCGCCGAAGCGCAGACCTTGAACACCCGCGTCAACGAGGCGGTCCGCCGCTTCACGCCGGCGATCACTGCGGCGCGCCATCACATTCACCAGCACCCCGAGCTGAGCAATCGCGAGTTCGAGACGGCAGAGCTCGTGGCCGACCATCTGCGCGCGCTGGGCATGGAGGTACGCACGGGCATCGCTCATACCGGAGTCGTCGGCATCCTTCGAGGCGGCCGTCCAGGTCCGGTGGTCGCCGTGCGTGCCGACATGGACGCCCTCCCGGTGACCGAGGACACTCCGTACTCATTCAAGTCCACCGTGCGGACCACCTACCTGGGTCAGGACGTTGGCGTGTCTCACGCCTGCGGGCACGACGTTCACGTTGCCGTTCAGCTTGGCGTGGCGTCGGTGCTCGCTTCGATGAAGGACGAGGTGCCCGGGACGGTGATGTTCATCTTTCAGCCCGCGGAAGAGGGTCCTCCACCGGGCGAGAACGGAGGGGCGAAGATGATGCTGGAGGAGGGCGTCTTTGACGACCCGCGGCCCAGTGCGGTTTTCGGCCTGCACACGTTCGCCCATATGGAGGTGGGAAAGCTGGGGTACATTGCCGGACCGATGCTCGCCGCCGCAACGGAGTGGCGCGCGGTCGTTCGCGGCAAGCAGGCGCACGGCGCACACCCGCATCTCGCGGTGGATCCGATCGTGATGGCATCGCAGGCCGTTATGGCCATTCAGACCATTCGCTCACGGACTCTTTCCCCGTTCACACCCAGCGTGGTGACGGTCGGGATCTTCCGGGGAGGGGAGCGGGTGAACATCATTCCCGCTGAGGTGCGGCTGGAGGGGACGATCCGAGTCTTCGACCAGGCGGTTGGCGACACGATCGAGACGCGGTTGCGCGAGATCCTCGACGGCGTTACGCGTGCCGGCGGCGGCTCCTTCGAGCTCGAGTTCAACCGCGCTTATCCGGTGACCGTCAACGATGTCTCGCTTGCCGAGCGCATGCGCCCCACCATGGAGCGCGTGGTCGGCCGGGAAAACGTGCTGGAACTCGAGCTGACGACTGGGGCGGAGGACTTCGCGTACTTCGCGCGCGAGGTCCCCGGCTTTTTCTTCAGGCTGGGCACAGTAAAGCCCGGCACGGTTTCCGGTGGCGCACATACACCCACCTTCATGGCGGATGACACTGCTATTCCGGTGGGGATGCGGGTAATGTCATCGCTGGTTCTGGACTATCTGCGCGGCGCAGAGGTGACGCAGGCAACTGATGGCGGGTGAGTCCGTGATACGCGCCTGCTCGGGAGAATCGAATGAAGATGCTCGTGACTGGTGGAACCGGCTTCGCAGGCTCGCACCTGGTACGGAGACTGCTTGCCGACGGGCATGAGGTGACGTCGCTCGACCTCGGCAACGGACTGGTGGACGAGCAGCTGAGCGCTGCCGGTGCGCGCCTTCTCCATGGATCGGTTACGGACCGGGCCGCTGTGGACGAGGCGGTCGCCGGTGCCAACATTGTTTACAATCTTGCTTCGGCGTTCAGGGACATCCACGCGCCGAACGAGCACTACTGGCACGTGGACGTGGATGGCACGCGCACGGTGCTGGAGGCATCGCGCGCCGCCGGTGTCCAGCGAGTGGTGCATTGCAGCACCCAGGGTGTGCACGGCATCCTCCAGGTGGTGCCCGGTGACGAGGACTCTCCGATCGCGCCGCGCGACTACTATTGTGAGGCCAAGTACCACGCCGAGCGCGCCTGCGAGGAGTATATCGCCCAGGGAGTCGATGTCGTCATCGTACGACCCACTTCCGTGTACGGTCCCGGCGACACGCATGGCTGGCTGACTCTCTTCCGCATGATCAAGAGGGGCCGATTCCTCATGATCGGCGACGGGCGGACCTGGAACCATCCGGTTTACGTGGAGAACCTGGTACAGGCGCTGGTGCTCGCCGGACTGGTCCCGGAGGCCAGGGGACGCACCTACATCGCCGCCGATGAAAAGGCAGTTACCCTCAACGAGCTGGTTGCTGCCGTAGCGACGACGCTGGGAGTGAACCTGCGCATGTTTCGCTTCCCGTTCTACCAGTTAGCGTGGCTGGCGGCGGCAAGTGCCGAGATGGCCGCGCGCCCATTCAAGGTGGAGCCGCTGATCTTCCGGCGTCGCCTTTCCTGGTATCGCACCAACCGCGCGTTCAGCATTGCGCGTGCGCAGCGCGAGCTCGGATACGCGCCTGCAGTGGCGCTGACCGACGGGCTGGCCCGAACGGCGGCCTGGTACAAGGAGCGGGGGCTGCTCTGAGCGTCGCTGCCAGTGCGTCCCGCAGCGCCTTCCTATGACCGAGCTGCCCGAGGCGCACTCTCTCTTTCAGCAGATCGCGTTCGTGCTTGCCGTGGCCGCCACGGTCGGCGCCATCGGCATGCTGCTCCGGCAGCCGCTCATCATCAGCTTCATAGCCGTCGGCGTGCTCGTTGGGCCCGCCGTCTTCGGCCTGGTTGCGCCGGACGAGACGATCGCACTGCTGTCGAGAATCGGCATCGCGCTCCTGCTGTTCGTGGTCGGGCTGAAGCTGGACGTGCAGCACATCCGCACCACGGGCCCGGTGGCAGTCGCCACGGGTCTCGGCCAGGTCATCTTCACATCGGCCATCGGCTTCCTGATTGCGCGTGCACTCGGCTTCGAGTTGTTACCGGCGCTGTACATAGCAGTCGCCCTGACCTTCTCGAGCACGATCATCATCGTCAAGCTCCTCTCCGACAAGCGCGAGCTGGACGAGCTGCACGGCCGCATTGCCGTGGGGTTTCTGATAGTTCAAGACATCGTTGTGGTGCTCGTCATGATCGCGCTGGGCGCAATCGGGGGAGCGGAAGAAGGTGCCGCGTTCGGCCGAATCATGATACTCGGGCTCCGGGCAGTCGCGGTGCTTTTCATTCTTGGAGTGCTTGCCAAGTGGGTCATGCCGCCGCTGCTCGACTGGCTCGCGCGCTCGCACGAGCTGCTGGTGCTCTTCGCGATCGCCTGGGCGGTGTCGCTCGCTGCGCTAGGCGATCAGCTTGGCTTCGGCGTGGAAGTGGGCGCATTCCTGGGTGGCGTGTCGCTGGCGTCGACGCGATTCCGCGAGGCCATCGGCGCCCGGCTGGTGACACTTCGCGACTTCCTCCTGCTGTTCTTCTTCCTCGAGCTCGGATCGCAGCTCGACTTCGGTGAGATCGGCGCGCTGGTCTGGCCGGCGGTGATCTTCTCGCTGTTCGTCCTCGTGGGGAATCCGTTGATCGTGATGGTGATCATGGGCCGGATGGGGTATCGCGCGCGCGTCTCATTCCTGGCCGGGCTGACGGTTGCGCAGATCTCCGAGTTCTCGCTCATCCTTGCAGCGCTTGGTCTGACGCTCGGCCACATCACGGGCGACGTGATGGGCATGATTACCACCGTCGGACTGATCACGATAGCCACGTCCACCTACATGATCCTCTACTCGCACCCACTGTACGATCGCCTGGCGCCGGTGCTCGCCGTGTTCCAGCGCCGGCTGCCTCGTCAAGAACCGGGCGGCGGGCAGGAAGTGCAGCCTCAGGTGATCGTGTTCGGCGCGGGGCGACACGGCGGTGCGATCCTTCAGGGACTCAATCGCGTGGGCATCACAGTGCTCGGCGTGGACTACGACCCGCAGGCCGTGAGCGAGGCGAGGCTCGGCGTACCGCTCGTCTATGGTGATGCCGAAGACGCCGAGCTTCCCGGCGTGCTGCCGCTAAGGACTGCTGTGTGGGTGGTGAGCGCCGTGCCCGGCCGCGACGCGAACGTGGCGCTGCTCGGCGCGGTCCGTCACCACGGCTTCACTGGGCGTGTCATGCTGACGGCGCGAGATGAACATGACGCAGCGGTGATTCGGGAGGCCGGCGCCGACGAAATCATCCGTCCCTACATCGAGGCCGCCGAGCGCGCCGATCGCCTGATGGTGGCCACGTGCGCGCCAGCAGCGACCA
>CAYXRS010000017.1:31828-35877 GCA_964467195.1 uncultured Gemmatimonadaceae bacterium | reverse complement strand
TCAACAAGCTGCTCGAGCAGTTCCGCGAGATGCAGAAGATGATGAAGCGCATGGCTGGTGGCGGAATGCGCCTGCCCATGGGAACGATGGGAAGGATGTAGCTTCCGGGTGTCGGAGCTCCAGGCTCGGGGACGGGAGCGCTTCTCCCGAATCCACCGCGGAACCCGAATCCCGGCCGTAGCGGGTGCGCCCCGGATCTACCGGGTGCGCGAGGAGCCCGCAGCATACCACTCTCGAAGGGGAATACAACATGGTTCGGATCAGACTTCGTCGTGTCGGGCGCAAGAAGGCACCCGTGTATCGCATCATCGTCGCCGATTCGCGCTCGCCGCGCGATGGGCGCTTCATTGAGACGATCGGGCAGTACGATCCCCGGCGTGAGGGTGGGCTGAACGTTGAAGTCGACCGTGCCAACTTCTGGCTGGACCAGGGCGCGCAGCCGTCGGATACCGTCCGCTCCTTGCTGCGGCGCGCCGGTGTGTTGAAGGCCCGGCACGAGGCGCGCCTCTCCAGCAAGCTCAGGTCGGCGGCAGTCCCAGTGGGCGAGGCACCGGCGGCCGACGCTTGATGGCGGTGCCGGAGTTCGTGATCGTCGGACGCGTCCGGCGAGCGCACGGTCTTCGGGGAGAGGTGGTCGTCGAGTCGATCACGGATGAGCCGGCCGCGGTCTTCGCGGCCGGCCGTCGTGTTCTGGTGGGTACCACCGAGGGAGAGCCGGACACGGCTGCCGGCGAGCTACGGGTTATTGCGCAGCGGCCGTTCAAGGAGGGGATGATCCTCGTGCACTTCGAGGGAATCGGTGATCGCTCTGCGGCCGAGCGTTGGCGCGATCGCTTCCTCCTCGTTCCCGGCGACGAGCTCGCACCGCTGGGAGAAGGGGAGGCCTACGTGCACGAGCTGCACGGGATGGCCGTCGAGCTGCAGAGCGGCGAGCGGGTAGGGTCAGTGCGGGACGTCTTCGAGCTGCCGCAGGGCTATCTGGTGGAGGTCGAGCGCGACACCGGCAACGTCATGATTCCGCTCCAGGAGGTGTTCCTCGTACAGCTGGATCGCGCGGGCCGGCGCATCGTGGTTTCGCTTCCCGAAGGAATGCTCGAGTGATGCTGCGCATCAACATCGTCTCCATCTTTCCCGAGTTCTTTCAGCTTCCGCTGGCGCTCAGTATCCCTGCACGGGCTGCCGCGGCCGGGTCGGCGTCGTACAAGCTGGTTCAGCTAAGGGATTTCACGCACGACCGCCACCGCACCGTGGACGATTATCCTTTTGGGGGCGGGCCAGGCATGGTGATGAAGCCCGAACCATTCTGGGAAGCTGTGGAATCACTCGGCGCCAAGGGACCGATCGTTCTCGTCTCGGCCCGCGGTCGTCGGTTCAGCCAGGCCGATGCCGTGCGCTACGCGACGGGAGAGGAGCTGACCATTCTCTGCGGTCACTACAAGGATGTGGACCAGCGCGTCGCCGACTTCCTGGCCACGGAGGAGATCAGCCTTGGAGACTTCGTGCTGAGCGGTGGTGAGGCGGCGGCGCTGGCGATCGTCGATGCGACCGTGCGGCTACTTCCGGGGGCGATGTCCGACCCTGAGAGCGCCTTCACGGATTCACACTGGGAGGGGAGCGGTGCGAGCGCGCCGAGCTACACGCGTCCCGCCGAATATCGCGGTCATCGCGTGCCGGATGTGCTGCTGTCCGGCGATCACGCCAGGATCGCGCGGTGGAGAAGGGAGGAGGGGCAGCGGCGCGATGAGGGCGCCTGAACCCTTCCCCGACCAGCCCACAGAAAAGCGTGCGGCCGGGAGCCGGCCGCACGCTTTTCGGGATCTACGGGCTCCTGATTGCTTCCGGATGTCACCAGGAGATCGCCACCTCGTTCGAGCAGCTGGTTCCTACACAGACCTGATAGACCGCGGAATTGCCCCCGCGGGTTCCGGTGTTGTCGGAGTAGCTGTTGCCGCTGGCAAGTGAAGCGACCTGAGTGCCGTTGCGCTTGATGATGCGTGTGCCGCTGGGTGCGTTGGTCCAGACCAAGTCGGCATGATTGATTCCCTTCACCTTGCTCGCCGAGCCAGTCAGTGTGAAGCTCAGCGATGGAGCGGTCGCCGTCACGTTCTGGCTCTTGGTCGACTGGAGTCCGCCGTTGTCGGTGACCGTCAGCGTTACCGGGTATGTGCCGCCCGAAGCGTAGGTCTTGGAAGGATTGGTCGCCGTCGAGGTGCTGCCGTCGCCAAAGCTCCAGTTCCGGTTGGTGATTGTGTTGTTGCCGTCAGGGTCGGTGCTCGTATCCGTGAAGTTGCAGGTCAGCCCCGTGCAAGAAGCCGTGAAGTTGGCGACCGGCGGCTGATTCGGCGGCGGTGTTGCGGCGCCGAACAGGCTGTACAGCAGGTGATTGTTCGTGGTGTTCGAGCTCGTCACCTTGTTCTTGGTCGACGCCTCCATGATCGCGGACGCCACCGCGGATGGGGATGCGCTCGGGTTCCCCTGGAGGTAGAGCGCGGCAACACCGGCAACGTGCGGCGAGGCCATGGACGTACCGCTGATCGTGTTCGTCGACGTATTGCTGCTGTGCCATGCTGAGGTGATGCTCGATCCCGGCGCGAAGATGTTCACGCAGTTGCCGTAGTTGGAGTAACTCGCGCGAGCGTCAGTGGATGTAGTGGCACCCACGGTGATGGCGTTGGCGGCGCGCGCCGGCGAATAGTTGCAGGCGTTGGCGTTGCTGTTTCCTGCGGCGACGGCGTAGACCACTCCGGCGGCCACAGAGTTGTTCACGGCCTGGTCCACCGCGCTGTTCGCGCCTCCACCAAGACTCATGTTGGCAACTGCCGGCTTGATTCGATTGGCGGTCACCCAGTCGACACCGGCGATGACGCCCGACCACGTCCCGCTACCCTGGCAGTTCAGTACTCGCACGGCGTAGAGCCGCGTGCTCTTGGCGACGCCGTAGACGCTTCCGCCCACCGTTCCGGCCACGTGCGTGCCATGCCCGTTGCAGTCGCTCGCGGTTCCTCCGGAGGTCACGGCGTCGAAGCCGGTGAATGCCCGTCCGCCGAACTCGCTGTGCGTCAGGCGAATTCCGGTATCGATTATGTAGACGTTCACACCGTTGCCCGTGTAGTCGTACGTATAGCTGTTGCTGAGCGGAAGATTCCGCTGGTCGATCCTGTCCAGCCCCCACGTGGCCGGAGACTGCGTCGCCATCGTGGTGACGATCCCGTCGCGCACGACGAACGCCACGTTGGGATTCCGCTCCAGTGCTTGCGCCGCGCCAGCCGGCAGCCCGGCCGCAAAACCCTTGATCGCGTGCCGGTAGGTGAACCGGAGATCGCCGCCGTGTGCACTCACCAGGCGGCGCGCCAGCCCCGGCGCGTCGGTCACGTCGCGGTTGAATACAACGATATAGCCGTCACCGATGGCGGCACCGCGAGCGAGAGCCATCGATTCGCCACGGTCGGGCGAAGTGGGAATGACCGGATCGCCGCATGCCGACAGCGCCATGGCTAGCGCGGCTCCTAGGGTGGGGATCAGCTTGCCACGCATCGTTGCTCTCCTGCTTACAAGGCCCGGCATGGCCGCCGGCCACGCGAGAATCGAGCGCGCCGCCGCAGCGGCCGCTCGGCTGAAAGATCACGATCGAGGCACGAGATTCTGCAATATCATGATCGAGGCAGGCGGGCCCATCGCGGAGCCGTCAGCCGGTTTGGGGCACCACCTCGACATGGTGCGGTTCTTCACCTGCCACGTCAAGCACAATTATTTGCCAGATTGTCTCCCGGTCGGCGCGTGGCCGTCATTTCACCACAAACAGGCGGCGTATGCGTGATCGCAGCAGGTCTCTGGGCAGGGACCTGTCTGCTCGCCGCCCTTCCCGGAAGGGACTGCACCATCGCTGCCGTCCTGGAAGGGACTGCCCGTCGCTGCCAGCCCTCGGAGGGGCTACCCGCCCCGATGGCCGGTCGCGATCGCGTTCCGCGGCTGACAGGCGGCAAGGCCGGCGTCTCGACAGGGACTGGATCGCGCGCTAGCGTCGCTTGCGAACCCGAACCGCACCCCAC
>CAYXRS010000017.1:0-31728 GCA_964467195.1 uncultured Gemmatimonadaceae bacterium | reverse complement strand
ATGTCCATAGCCAGTGTGAACCCCGCGACCGGGGAAACCCTCCGCGTCTTCGAACCGCACCCCACATGTCCATAGCCAGTGTGAACCCCGCGACCGGGGAAACCCTCCGCGTCTTCGAACGGCACGATGCCTGGGAGCTGGCGCGGCGCCTGAATGGTGCCGCCGCGGCCTTCGAGCGCCATCGCGCCAGCGCGTTTCATGAACGTGGCAGCGCCATGCTGCGCGCGGCCGAGCTGCTGGACAACGAACGCGAATCGTTCGCGCGGCTCATGACCACGGAGATGGGGAAGCCGATCGCCGCGGCGCGCGCGGAAGTGGACAAGTGCGCGTGGGTGTGCCGCTATTACGCAGAGCATGCGGAGCGATTCCTCACGCGTGAGGAGGTGAGCACGGATGCGGCGCTCAGCTTCGTCGACTACCAGCCGATGGGTGTGGTGCTGGCGATCATGCCGTGGAATTTTCCCTTCTGGCAGGTCTTCCGCTTCGCCGCGCCGGCGCTGATGGCGGGAAACGCGGCCCTCCTCAAGCACGCGTCGAACGTGCCGCAGTGTGCATTGGCGGTCGAGGACATATTCAGTCGGGCGGGATTTGCCGAAGGTCTGTTTGCCACACTTCTGATCGAATCGGAGGAAGTTGCCGCACTCATTGCCGATGACCGCATTGCCGCCGTCACGCTGACCGGCAGCGAGGGCGCGGGGCGCGACGTGGGTTCGCAGGCGGGCCGTCAAATCAAGAAGAGCGTCCTCGAGCTTGGCGGAAGCGACCCGTTTATCGTCATGCCGTCCGCCGACCTCGCTCGGGCGGTCGCGACGGCGGTCACGGCGCGGATGATCAACAACGGACAGTCATGCATCGCCGCCAAGCGATTCATCGTTCACGACGAGATAGCCGACGACTTCGAGCGCCGCTTCGTGGAGCGCCTGCGATCGCTACGAGTCGGCGACCCCATGGAGGAAGGAAACGACGTAGGCCCGCTTGCGACGCCTGGCATCCTCGATGGGCTCGCGAAACAGGTCGAGGCATCGGTGGCCGCGGGAGCACGCTTGCTCACCGGGGGCCATCGAATGGACCGGCCCGGCAACTATTACGAACCGACCGTGCTGGTGGATCCGCCACGTGCGTCGCCGGCTCACAGCGAAGAGCTGTTCGGCCCGGTGGCGACGATCTTCCGCGTTCCCTCCCTCGAAGCCGCCATCCGGCAGGCCAACGACAGCAGGTTTGGATTGGGTGCAAGTGCGTGGACCACTAACGAGACGGAGGCCGACCAGTTCGTGCGAGAGCTCGACGCCGGGCTGGTGTTCATCAACGCAATGGTTGCCTCGGATCCGCGACTCCCCTTCGGCGGCGTGAAGCGGTCTGGTTATGGCCGCGAGCTTGGGCTGCACGGCATCCGCGAGTTCGTGAACGCGAAGACGGTTTGGATGGGGGGCACGGGCAAGGTCGCGGAAACAGAGTGATTGCGGCCGTGGCCTGACGAGCGCCCATGCTCCTATCGTAGCACTACCGCCAGGTTCGGACCCTTTCCTTCCATGCCCCCGCAAGCTACCTTAAATGACTACATTAGAACGCCTTACCGGGGACACCCCGTCATGCATCCATTCATCGACACCCAGAAGGAATACCTCCGCAGCGACATCCCGCCCTTCCGGCCGGGTGACACGCTTCGCGTAAACGTGCGCGTGAGGGAGGGCGACAAGGAGCGCCTCCAGGCTTTCGAGGGCGTCTGCATCGCCCGGCGCGGAAGCGGGGTCAGCGAAACCTTCATGGTGCGCAAGATCTCCAACGGCGTCGGAGTGGAGCGGATCTTCCCGCTGCACAGCCCGATGATCGGCGGCGTGACCGTGGTGCGTCGCGGTCGCGTGCGTCGCGCCAAACTCTACTATCTCCGCAATGTGAGCGGAAAGGCCGCGCGCATCAGCGAGCGCAAGGTGAGGCCCTCGCAAAGCAGCGAGTGAGCGGTGAACGGCCGGCAGGGGCGGGCCCGGAAGGAACCGCCAGCTCGCTGGACCACCCTCGAGCGCGACATCCGTCGCAGCGGCGCTACGCTGATCGCAGGTGTCGATGAAGTAGGACGGGGCTCACTCGCGGGCCCCGTCGTCGCGTGCGCCGTTATCATGCCACCGGACGCGCGCGCGATTCCAGGTGTCGACGACTCCAAGCTCCTCAGGCCGGAGGTTCGAGTGAAGCTCGCCGGCCGCATTCGCGAGCGCGCACTGGCTGTCGCACTCGGCGCGGCATCGGTGAGCGAGATCGACCGACTCAACATTTATCACGCCAGCGTACTCGCCATGAAGCGCGCGCTGGCCCGACTCCGCACCTTCCCTCATCACGTCCTCGTGGATGGGAATCGGATCCGAACGCTGGGTCATGAGCACACGGCAGTGGTAGGCGGAGATGGGCGCTGTTTCTCGATCGCCTGCGCGTCCATCGTCGCCAAGGTCACCCGCGACGCTCTGATGCGGCGTCTCTCCGCCCGTTACCCCGGATACTCGTGGGAGACGAATGTCGGTTATGCGACGCCGGAGCACGTCAGCGGGCTTCGCGAGCGAGGTTCCACGCGCCATCACAGGCGCATGTTCGTGCGCACTGCGCTGGCCCTCGATGCCAATCTCGAGCTTTTCGCGGACGCCGCGATCGATGGCGCAGAGCCTACGCTGCAGTGACCGACGTATTTCGCGAGGGACTGTTCTCGGGACAGGTGGCACTCATCACAGGCGGGGCAACCGGTATCGGCTTCGGAATCTCGGAGCTGCTGTCGGAGTTGGGTGCTCATGTCGTGCTGGCGAGCCGCAAGCTCGAGCAGCTCGAATCGGCCGCGGAGCGGTTGCGTAGCGCTGGTCGCACCGCCTCGTACGCTCAACTCGACGTTCGGGATCCCGAACGCGTGCGCCAGGTGGTACAGCAGGTGGTAGCTGAACACGGCCGCATCGACGTGCTCGTCAACAATGCTGCCGGCAACTTCTATGCGCCTTCCGAGTCGCTCAGCCCGAATGCGTTCCGCGCAGTGCTGGAGATCGACCTGTTCGGAACCTTCTACTGCTCTCAGGCGGTGTTCCCAGCCATGCGCGACGCCGGCGGCGGGCGAATCATCAACATTTCGATGACGCTTCACTACCGCGGCTGGCCGCAGATGGCACATGCCACAGCCGCCAAGGCCGGCGTGGATGCGCTCACGCGCACGCTGGCCATGGAGTGGGCACAACATCGCATCCGTGTGAACGCCGTCGCTCCGGGGCCAATCCCCACGGAGGGGGTGAGGCGGGCCTTTACACCTCCAGGCCCCGACGCGCCAGATGTTTTTGCAGAGGGCGGGGCCGGCGAGCGCCTCGGCCGGCTCATTCCACTCGGTCGCTGGGGGGAGCCTCGGGACATCGGACAAGCGGTCGCGTACCTCGCTTCGCCCGCCGGCGACTGGATTACCGGCGCCATTCTGGTGGTCGACGGCGGCGAATGGCTTCGTCCGAACCCGCGCACGGCGGAGTCGGCCTGATCCGCGCCATCTCTCTTACGGCCGCCAAGAGGAGGCAGGGGCAGTGCCCTGCAGCCTCGCGCCGCGCCGGTGATCCCGCCACCTCACATCCAGTCACGCTTGCGGCGTGACTTGGGTCACAGCGCGGAACTTTTGGTGCCACTAGCATTTCCGCACGCCAGAACCGGGCATGTTTCTGGCATGAGCTCACGCACGCGGCAGTATTAAACGCGTAGGATATCCCCGAGCGCCGCCACAACACGGAGTGGACGTATGAGAAAGACTGTGCAGATGCTGCTGATGGTCGCGGTGATCGCGCCCACGCTTACGGCGTGCGTCACCCGAGGCACCCACCGGCGCGACATGGCCAACGTCAACCAGCGGATCGACGAAGAGCGTCAGGCCCGTATCGAGGCTGATGAGGCAATCCGCGCTGACATCTCCACCCTTCGCAACGATCTTGATCGCATGCGCACCGATTTCGATGCGCGGATCGTCGCAATGGAGGAGGGTCTCCAGTTCGCGCTTCCCGTGAACTTCGCGTTTGATGACGCGACGGTTCGCGATGAAGATCGCGCCAAGCTCGACCGCTTCGTGAGCGTGGCGCAGCGCCACTATCCCGGAGCCACCATCACGGTGGAAGGCTTCACCGATCCGGCGGGCACGCGCGCCTACAACATGCGGCTTTCGCAGCGGCGCGCTGAAGCAGTGCAGCATTACCTGACGAGCAACGGACTTACCGACCGGCAGATCCGCGCCGTCGGCATGGGACCGGAGCGTCAGGTCTTCCCTGGCGCCTGGGGTGATGATCCCGGCGGGCTGGAGAACCGTCGCGTGGTGTTCGTCATCGAGACGCGTGGGGACACGCGGGTCGAGGGAGTGGCTTCGAACTTCTGATTCACTCACCGGTTGCATCTGCACCGGAACGAGGGCGGCCAGGTAATTGGCCGCCCTCGTTTGCAATCCTTGACCCGCACTCGCTTTGATTCGCGTCAGCTTCGGCCGCCGAACCGCCCTACATGGACGTCGTCCGCCGGTCAACCGGCCGGTTTGCGTGCGCTCCCGCCTCCAGCGCCTCGACGGGAATCAGCTGCGCGAACGGCTGATAGAGTCGGACGAACTCGTGGGCCGAGAGATACGGCCGTGCGATGAGCGCCAGAACGGCAGTCACGGCGGCGCGCGTCATGGGCGCATGCACGGCCTCGTTAGTGAGGCCCGCGGCGATGTCCGTGATGTCGTGGACGCGTCGTTTGGCTCGTGACAGCGCCACCGGCATCTGATCCATGATCCGGCGCAGCTTCGCCCGAGCCTGGGCTTCCTCCGGGTCCTCTGACCGCTGCGCCAGAAGCGGATCCGAGGCCCAGCCTTCCTTGGGCACCGAGATGCCGATCCACACTCCCAGCGGAAGCTTCACCAGCCGGGAGAAGAACTGCCGCACGAGGGGTGTCATCTCGCCGTAGGCGGAATCCTTGGCGATATAGGACGGGGTGGACGACGAGGATGGGGTCATGATGTCGTTCATGGCTCCTCCCACGCTTGAGGTGCGGCGTCTGCTGGAGGTCGCGAACGTCGACCCCCTCGAAGCTGCGTGCTGTTCACCCCTGAACCGGCGGCTGGCAGCACTCAGCCCCTCATACTCCACAGCTCAGACCTGCAATACAAGGGCCTCCTGTCGATTGTGGCGCTTGTCACCCCGCTCTGACTGACCGACTGGTTAGCCCTCCCTCTGCGCTGCCGAAGGTTCCAACCCATTGCCACAAGGGGCAGCACATGGCAACCTTGCGCCGGACGCGGTTGCAGGCGTGCGCCCGCGCGTGAGCGTGGTACCCTCCCGGGAGAGAGCTCGCATGTGGAAGTTGCTGGTAGCTGGTGCGTCGGGCGTGTTGGGGGCTGAGGTCGTTCGCCTGCTTCGGGAGGAGAGCTGGCCGTTGCGCATCGTTTCCCGCAAGGCCAGCGTGGGGCGGGGGCTTGCGGGACCGAACGTGGAGGTCGTCAAAGCCGATCTCACGGACGCGTCGACCCTCCGTGGCATCTGCGATCATGTGGAGACCGTCTTTTCGTGCGCGGGGGCGAGTATGCGCCTGGGCGCATTGCGCGACCGTGCGTCCTTTGAAGCGGTGGACTTGAGGGGCAACCTGCGGCTGCTGGAGGAAGCGAAGAGAGCGGGGGTCGGCAGATTCGTATACGTGTCGGTATTCGGTGGTGAGAGGATGCGCAGCACGCGCTACGCCGATGCGCATGAGCGATTCGCCGATTTGCTTCGCGAAAGCGGACTGGACTACGGTATCGTACGACCGACCGGGTTCTTCGCGTTCTTTGGCGAATTGTTGCGTATGGCCAGAAAAGGACGCGGCATCGTCGTCGGTTCCGGAGCCGCGCGCACGAATCCCGTACATGAACGTGACGTCGCGGCGGTGTGCATCGCCGCCATTCGCGCCGGCGGCGGCGACCTGCCGGTTGGCGGACCGCAAATACTTACCCGTCGCGAGATCGTGGAGCTCGCCTTCGAGGTACTGGACCGGCCGGCCACGCTGAGGAGCTTGCCACCAGCCGTGCTAAGGTTGACTGCCGCGCCTCTGGCAGTGGTCAACCCCCGGCTGCACGCACTCATGCACTTCGGCATCGAGATTTCGCAGATGGACTGCATTGCGCCTGCGGTAGGTCGGCACACCCTTCGCGATTACTTCGCGGAGATGGCGAATGCGGAGGAGGCCACGACCAGAGCTCCGCTCGGGGTGACCTGAATCAAGCTGGCTTCCGGGGGGAGGGCTGTTCGGGCAGACCATTATTTCAGCACTGCTGCGGCGCTGGCTGCCCCCCTGTATATTCTTGGGAGACCCGGTAGCTCAGCTGGTAGAGCAAGCGGCTTTTAACCGCTAGGTCGTGGGTTCGAGTCCCACCCGGGTCATGCAGTGTTCGGGTGCGGCGCCGCTACGGCGCCCGCACTTCTGCATCCCTGGCTCGCTGGCCGGCTCAGTACTCGAAGTAGCTGTCGATTGCCACCGTCACGAGCCGCTCGTGCACCTTTACGAGATCCGAGCGTCGAAGGCGCAGCTTGCTCTGTTCGAGGCACCCCTTCAGGATCACGAGCATGGTCTCGGGGGCCAGCCCGGCGCGTTTGGCCTCCACGGCGAACTCCTTGGCTGCGGCCTCGAGCCTGCCGAGCGAAACCTCCCGCTCGTTGCGCTCCTCCGCGGCGCGTCGGAACACTCTCGCGAGTTCGGCAGGGAGCTCTTCCGGCACTCCTTCGAGTCCGTCAGGCATACTGGATCGGGCGAGGTGACTAGGGAGGACACCACGAACATGAAGGGATGCGTTTCTTCTACAGTGGGCACCTGACTCCCGGTCGTGAATACCGGTTTTAGGACATCAGCATACGGTTTTAGGACATTCTTCCAGCGACCGCTTGCGAACACCGGCGGCACCTCCGTTCACCGTGTGAGCCGCCGCACCTCAGCCAGCCCTTCATCCGTCCACCGGGGCGGCTCCCGGTCGTTCGCGACGACGGCAATGGTATGAAGGACGAGACGTGCCACGCGGGCCCCCTTGTCGGGATCTATGAGGTCGAACGTGTCGGACGGTCGATGGTAGTCTTCGTGCACGCCGGAAAAGAAGAACAGTGCTGGAATTTCCAGCCTTACGAAGTTGAAGTGGTCGCTCCGAAAGAAGAACTGTTCTTCCGGCCAGATGTCCTCGGCCACGGTCAACTCCAGGTCGGGCAGGCCGGCGCTGACGCGCTGCACAAGCGGCCCCAGCGACGAGTACTCCTGGCCCAGCACCACGATGCTGTCCGGCGCGTTACGGCTGATCATGTCTATGTTGATGTTCGCGAGGATCCGGTTCGCCGGAACGGTCGGATTGTCGCTGTAGTATCGGGATCCGAGCAATCCCTTCTCCTCGCCGCTCACAGCGAGAAACACGATTGAGCGTAGGGGCGCCGTCTCGAGCATCGAGAAAGCCTGCGCGATCTCGAGCAGGGCAGCAGTACCTGACGCGTTATCATCCGCACCATTGTAGATCGAATCACCAGTTGCGTCCGGCGTCCCAACACCAACGTGATCGTAGTGGGCGCTGACAATGACGTAGCTGTTGCGCAGTTCCGGATCACTTCCGCGAAGAATGCCGACCACATTGGCGGGCTCGCTGTCCTGAAGCGCATCCACGGGTGCGGCTAGCACAGCCGTAACGCCCGGCAGCGGTACCGGACTGCGGAAGTCCGTGCCGCGGCGGCTCAGGCCATCCAGGTCGAGCTCGGTGGCGCGAAAGAGGTCGCGTGCCGACTCGTAGGTGACGTAGTACGTGGCGACCTCTCTCAGCCCGCCCAGTCGCCCACCCGCTGCACCGAACCGATCGCGAAGCACAGTCATCTCGTTTGCGGAAAACTCGGGATCGAGCACGAACACTATCGCGCTTGCGCCACCGTTCTGGGCTACTCTGCGAACCCGGCTGCTGAGCATGCGCCATTGGCGGTCGTAGCGGCCAGGCACAATCACTACAGCCACTCTGTCCCGAACTTCGCCAGGAACCACGGTATCGATCAACGCCGCTGAGCCGATGAACACCATCCCGCTGGTAACCTCCGCCGGCGCACCACGATCGACCACGAAGTCGATGCCGTGCCGGAGTGTTATCGTTCGCCGCGCCGTCTGAAAGGTCATCTGTACCGCGTCCGCCGCCTGGCTCAGCCGCGAGATGGGGAATGCCCATCGCTGAAAGTAGCTGCCGTCGTCCCCCGCGGGTTCCAGCTCGAATCGATACATCTCCGAGGCGATGTAGGCGGCAGCCGCCTCGAGTCCCTGGCTAGGCGTGTCCCTGCCTTTCAGGGCATCGCTGGCCAGATAGCTCACACGCGCGAAAAAATCGCGTGCGGTGATGGCGCTTGCCGCCGCGGCAAGTGCCTCGGGCGCGGCAGGCGCAGGTGCAGGGACAGGGGCAGGGCGGAGGGCTGGCTGCGCACAGGCACAGAGCACGAGCAGACTGATCACCGGCAGGCGGCGAAACCACATCCCGGCACCTCCATGTTGTGGGCGCGAAAATTCAACCGAGAGCTGGGAGCTTGCTTGCTCGTCTGGCAGGTTAGCTGCCCGAACGGCGCGATATCACGTTGACGGCTGTACCGATCCTCAGCTCGCCCATTGTCTCGTGAACCAGGTTCTGGCCGAACATCACCTTGCCGTCCTGTTTGCGAAACGTGGCCAGCGTGCGAAGCGGCTCCAAGCCTCGCTGCGCCGTCTCCTGATCGGTCGTGGTCACGACGCAGCGCGCACACGGCTTCGCGACGCGCAGCCGGACCTCGTTGATCTCAATGCGCGACCACTCATCCTCCTCGAACGGCTCACCTCCGGAGATGACGAGGTTTGGCCGAAAGCGGTTCATGAGGAGCGGCGTATCGAGCCGACTGTTCAGGTCGTCCAGCGATGCCTGACCAATCAGCAGGAATGGGAACGCGTCGGTGAAGGCTGTTCGCTCTCCTTCAGTGGCGTATCGTACGTCCACCTGGCGGAGCGTATCATCGGGCATCCGCACGAGCATCACGGGACGCTTCAGAAAAGCCGACAGCCAGGCGCTGGCTTCCTCCCCGCAATGCTCAGCGATCACTGCATCCTTCCACACCCTGACAACGGTGTGGGGAAGACCTTCCGGCTCGATCGGGATTGCCAGACGCTTCATTCCTGGCGCCGAGAGCTCAAGCATTCCATCAGCGATTGCGGTCCCTACCAGGGCAAGCTGTCGTTCGCCGCGCTGGGACAGGAACACACCGTTCTCGTCGGTCAACATCCAGCGACGGTCGTAACGGGGACCGAACGCATCGACCGCGCACCTGTCGAGCGCGATGCCCGAGGCGGATTTGACCGGATATATGTGAATGGCAGCGACCGTCAGAGCCATCAGAGCGGGACTTGGAACCGCCCTCCTTGCCCGCGGTCAGTCCGCGCGCAGATCGATCTTCGCGCGCGGGGCCGCCTCCACCCAGGAGGCGATCCGCGCACGAGTGGAGGGGCGCTTTCGTCGCTTCTCCTGATACATCAACTGATCGGCTCGCGCAAGGAGCGCTTCGATGGTTGTGGGGAAATCGGGATCGTAGTACGCGATACCCATGCTCAGGCGAAGCGGGAAAGGGTACTCGGCCGCGTTCCGTTGGGCGACGCGCTCGCGCAGCCGGCGGCTCCACGCGCCGGGACTGCTGCTGGTGGGCTCCATCGCGAGCACGACGAACTCGTCGCCGCCAATGCGGGCGATGATGTCGGAATCACGAAAGGTCTCCTTGAGGAGATGCGCCGTCTCGACGAGTGTTGCGTCGCCCTCGCTGTGACCGAAGCTGTCATTCACGACCTTGAGGTCATCAAGATCGACGAAGATCAGCGACAGCCGCTTGTTCATCCGGTCGGCCATGCGCAACTGCTGCTGGGCGAGAGCGAGTAGCCCGCGGCGATTGTAGAGACCGGTGAGGTCGTCGATGAGCGACATTGCCCGCAAGGCCACCTGTAGCTGCTGTCTCTCGATCGCGTACCGCACGGAGCGAAGCAGCAGCTGCCCGTCCACATCCGTTTTGGGGATGGAGTCCTGTGCGCCGGCCTTGAGTGCGCGCAGGGCGAGAGCCTCGTCATCCCCCGACGTAAGTACCACGATGGGGAGGTCGGGCACGAGCTCGTGCAGTCGGGTTACGTTCTCCAAGGCGAGAACATCACCCGCGGGAACGTCGAGCAGCAGCGCGTCCCACTGTTCGCCGATGATTCGGGGAACTGCATCGGGCCGGCTTGGGGCGTGTTCCAGCTGCAGGCGTGTGGCAGAGACCTGCTCGAGGGCCAGACGCAGGCGCTCGAGATCCGCGGCATCCGCGGCAATGAGAAGCGCCCGCATCGAACCCGCTTTCATTGAGTGCCGGGCAGTGGACCGCCGTTTCGCAGCGGCCGAAGCTTGCGCGCCAGCGTGGGCCGCGATATCCCGAGAATTCGGGCGGCGGCGCTCTGATTGCCTCGCGTGATCTGCATGGTGAGTCGCACAGCCTCGCGTTCGATCGCGTCAAGCGTCATCCCTTCGGGCGGGATACGGATCTCGCGACCGCGCGCCTCGGGGCTGGTGACGGGCAGCTGCGTGCGCTGCTGAATGACGAGGTGCGATGCGCGAATGCGAGACCCCTCGGAGATTATCGCGGCATGCTCGATCACGTTCTTGAGCTCTCGAACGTTGCCGGGCCAAGAGTGGCCGTTCAGCGCCGTGATGGCATCCGGGGCAAGACTCTTGGCTTCGATTCCATGCTGGCGCGCTGCTTCATGCAGAAAATGGCGCGCGAGCAGCTCGGTGTCTCCGTCACGCTCCCGAAGGGGCGGCAGGATGAGACCAAAAACATTCAGGCGGTAATACAAATCCTCACGAAACTCGCGGCGCGCCACGGCTTCCTGCATCGAGGTGTTGGACGCCGCGATGATTCGACAGTTGATCGCAATCTCCTCGAGTCCGCCAAGACGGCGAACCTTCCGCTCCTCCAGCACGCGCAGGAGCTTTGGCTGAAGGCGTGGAGGGAGGTCGCCAATCTCGTCGAGGAACAGCGTACCGGCGCCCGCCAATTCCATCAGGCCTCGCTTCTGCGCGGCAGCACCAGTGAAGGCTCCGCGCTCATGACCGAATAGCTCCGATTCAAGGAGCGTCTCGGGGATGGCGGCACAGTTCACGGCGACGAACGGCTCACCTCGTGTGGGACCGGCGTAGTGGATACCGCGCGCCACCAGCTCCTTGCCGGTGCCAGTCTCACCGATGATGAGCACAGTCGTCAGGCGGCTGCCGGCGACTTTCCGGGCTCTGGCGATTGCCTCGGCCAGCGCTCGGCTGCGGCCGGTGATGCTCTCGAGGCCGAACTGCGAGAGATCGGTATCGGGTAAACCGAGCGGGTAGCTTTCCGTCTTCGAAGCAGGATAGGTCACAGCGGTCCCAGCCGATTGGGTTGTCGTCCGACATCGAACGGTGACCTGCATGGTGCGGCCCCGTTGCCGCCACGCCGATTACAAGTTGCAACCGGCGTGCCCCGAACGAAGTCGTTGTGTGTCAGCGTCTTAGTTTCGATCGATCTTGCCGCGGCGTGGCGCCCCTGCAACTAATCCTGCCATTCTGCAACGGAATGTCCCCTTAACGGTGCACCTGCCGGCACGGGTCGGCCGGCGAACCGTGGCAATGCCCCGACCGCTTCTTATCCGACGACAGGAGCGCTTAGACGTAAAAAAATGCGGGTTCACGCGGGGCGGTTGATTCCGCAACGCAGCAGGTTCCTGAGGCGTTTTTCGCTGAGCGTGTAGCGCGCCTGGGAAGCGTTGATCGTGAAGACAATCGCCAGATGAATTGGGTTCCTCGCTCGTTGCCTTCCCGGCGGTGGCTCGTGTTGGAAGTGCAACTCCACAGACCGTGGACGCTCACTCAGAAGGCTATGTCCGATCCCGAGTTCCCCCAGGTACTCAGCGCCCCTACGCAGACCCGTCAGCGGCTCCGCTTTACCGACTTCCGGTTCCAGCGGTTCTCGGACGGGCGGTGCCGGGCCGACGTGGAACTCGAATGGGTGGAGGGGCAGAAAGTGCACGGAAGTGCTTCCGGACAGTCGAGCGCGACGGTAGACTTGCGTGTCGCCGCGGAGGCCGCGCTGCGCGCCATCGAGATGTTCTCGAAGAACTCGCTGAGCTTCGAGCTGATCGGGGTGAAGGCGGTCCGCGCCTTCGATGCGAACGTCATCATCGTTTCGGTCGGCAATCGGACACCCGATGGGCCGCCCCGCCTGATCGGGTCCAGCCTGGTCGAGAACGATCCGGTGCGTGGAGCGGTAATAGCAGTGCTCTCGGCCACCAATCGTATGCTCGGCAACTTTATCGCTACGCGCTGAGTCGAACTACTGGCTTCTCGCCCGCCACTGTCCCGCTGGATCGACTCGGCCAGGCCCATCAGTCAATCTCCCACCATTGATCAGGAGGACGGAGCATGCCCCCTGCGACGCCACCACCCGCCCCATTCGGCCCTGATGCGGGAAGCGCTACCTTATTCGGGGGCGCGGACCGGTGAGGGCGCTGGCCTTCGCCCTTCTGGCGGTCGTGGTTTCCGCATGCCAAACGTCCCGCCCGGCCATCGCGGGCGGCGAACGAGGCGCCATGATGCCCGTCGTAGCCGAAGTCACGCCAACGGATGACGCTAGCGAGCTGGCTGCCGATGAGGTTCTGCGTGAGGCGTTCCGCATCTTTGGTGAGGATCCGGACGATCCGGACGAGAACATCGGTGGCGGGGATTCGGAGCCGGAAGAGATCACCTGGGACATCGAAGTACGATCGTACGAGACGCACTCCCGCGTCGAGTTCTACATCAGGCGCTTCAAGGGCCCGGCTCGCGAGTGGTTTGGTCAGCAGATTACCCGGGGGACGCGCTACGAACCGATGATTCGCGCACGGATGCGCGATGCGGGCTTGCCCGAGGATCTCACCTACATAGCGCTCATCGAAAGCGGATACGACCAGCACGCCTACTCGCGCTCGGCGGCCGTTGGGATGTGGCAATTCATGACCACGACGGCGCGCGGCGTAGGGCTGCGGGTGGATTGGTGGGTGGACGAGCGGCGTGACCCGGTGCGTTCCACCGAGGCGGCGATCAAGTTCCTCGGCCAGCTGCGCCACCAGTTCGGGTCGATGTACCTGGCGGCCGCTGCGTACAACGGCGGTCCGGGGCGGGTGTCTCGCGGGCTCACACGTTTCGCCGGTGAGCTGGAGGGCGCCGAGGGCGATGATCGGTTCTTCGCTCTCGCCGAGCAGCAGTATCTGCACTCGGAAACCAAGGACTATGTTCCCAAGCTCATAGCCGCCGCCCTCGTCGCCAAGGAGCCGGCGCGCTACGGGCTAAGCGTCGACCAGCTGCCGCCGTTCGAGTACGATAGCGTGCGTGTGGGCCCGCACACGCCGCTTGCGATGGTTGCTCGCGCGGTTGGAGCGACTCGTGAGCAGATGCTGGATCTGAACGGACACCTTCTGCGCGGCGTCACACCGCCGCGCGACTCCTTCACTGTCCGGGTTCCCCTGGGAGCCGCCGCCGCTTTCGACAGCGTGTTTGCCGCGACTCCGGAAGCGGACCATGGTGCGTTCACTCGGGTGAACAGCAAGAGCGGGGAAACGCACGCCGTGATTGCCCGGCGCTACGGGATCCAGGTCGCGCAGCTGAACCGCTACAATCCGGGGCTGAAGACTGTGAAGGGCGGCGCCCTGGCCGCCGGCCAGACGATACTCCTCCCCACAGCTGATGTGCTGGCCTATGCGCTGGACATTCCCGATCCGAACCTGGAGCGCTATGGCAACACGACTCGGGGTGGCCGTCGGACGCACGTGGTGAAGAGCGGTGAGTCTCTCGGCTTGATCGCTCGTCGCTATGGTACCACGGTCAACGCCCTCATGCGCGCGAACGGCCTGAAGAAAAGTGTGATCTACCCCGGCCAGGTGATCGTCGTAGACGGTGGCAGCGCAGCCTCTCGCTCGAGCGCGAGTTCCGGCAGCAGGCCCGGCTCCGGACGAACGCATGTGGTCAGGTCCGGCGAGACGCTCACCTCCATCGCGAGGCAGTACGGCACGACCATCACTCAGCTCAAGCGCCTGAACGGACTGACCAGCGACCGGATTCGCGCCGGCCAGCGTTTGCGGGTAGGCTGAGAAAGCGCTGGGAGAGCGCGTTCGCCGGTCTGAAAAGAGAACGGGGTCCGGAGGTTGTCTCCCCGGACCCCGAATCCCTGATACCGACCGCCTTCAGTCCAGCACCCCTGCCCCAGTATATCCCCGCAGAACCACTAGCTCGTAACCGTTACGAGGGTCGATGCCCGCGGCGCGCGCGTTGTTCACGGTAACCGGGCCGCGATTATAGGCCAGGAGCGCGAGCTTTACGTCTCCGTTGTACTCGCGGATCAGGCCTCGAAGATACCGGAAGCCGATCTGCAGATTCGTCGTGCGGTCGTACAGCTCCTCCGTCGTGATTCCCGGCTTCAGATACCGTGCTGTGGAGGGCATGACCTGCGCGAGACCTACGGCGCCTACCGGACTGGTCGCCCGCTCGCGAAACTCGCTCTCCGCCCGAATCACCCGGAAGCCCAGATCGGGCTCCAAGCCCTCTGCTACCGCGATGTCGTAGATGTCGGCGGCAAGGTCTGCCGCGATCCGATAACGAGTAGAGAAGAGCATGATGGCGTCTGCCCGATCGAGACGGGCAAGCACTATGTCCAGCTCGTCCTTGACCGACGCGAGCTCCGCGTAAACCTGCGTCACCTCGTTTTCTCCGTCCATTGCCGGCGCTGCGGTCGCGACGTTCTCCCGTTCCGCGCCCAAAAGTCCTACGGCCCCTACCAACCCGGCAAGGAGGAGTGCCTTTCTGATTCGCTCTCTGCGGCGCGTGCGATCACCGCGGCGCGAGTAGCTGCCGTCACGGCTCAGCATGTTCCCCCATTTGATCGTGTCCAACATTAGGCGACGATGGCATAAGCCGGCACCTCGTCGCGTGGCCAGAGCACCGACTGCGCCTGACCCTATGCGAGGGGAATGCCACACCGTAGCGGCGTTACCCTCCACACATTACGAAACGGGGCCTCTGCTTGCCCCGTTTCACGAATGAATCTGACCGGCTGACGCTCTGCTCGGTACCCTTTCGGCGCACTTCGGGCTTCGCCTGTTTCCTCGCTCGCGGCTAACCCGTGAATCTCCCGGCAGTTGAGGGCGAGCACCTGACACAGGGCGCCAACGTCATCCTGTGGCCTGGAATCGTTCCACACGGCGGCCCCTGTGATCGCGTTGCGGATCACCCCGGACATCCTGAAGCCGGGCGCCCCTGCGATTGGATGTGGCCGGTCTCCGACGAACTCGTGGCATGTGGGCCTCAGCCCAGCGTTTCTGCCAATTCCTTTGCCACAGCCGCGCCGATTAATTGTGGGTTCGCGTTTCCCTGTGCCCGCTCCTTGGCGGCCTCTATGGCTTCAATGGCTCGTGCCAGGCCAAGCGCGCGGTCAGCGTCTGCGCGGTCGGTCGCCGTCCGCAGGCCCTCGTGCAGCAGGGCCGTGATCGCATCGAGCATCTCGGAGAAGAATCCTCGTGCCCTGGAACCGCCAAGGCCGAGTACCATCCGGAGTCGTTCCTCGCGCGAATCCAGCGCCGCCTTGAGGAAAGTACGTGCGGCAGCGACGGCCTCCTCACGCGCTGCGGATCCAATCAGGACGCCGGGAGCGCCACCCGCTCCCCTGATCCGTCCGGGCACGATTGTTCCCAGCGCTTCCACCACCGCTGGGTCGGAAGCGAACGCCTCCATCTCGTCCAGCGTCAGCGGTGCGGCGCGCAGAGACACAACGCGAGATCGGATGGTAGGCAGCAACCCTCCAGCCTCGCTCGACGTGATGATGATCGTCGTGTCGGAGGCCGGCTCCTCGAGGAGCTTCAGGAACGCATTGGCCGCCATCTCCGAGCCCTCCTGCGGTACCATGCGCTCGGCGTCGCCAACCACGAACACCTTACGCCGCCCCAGTGAGGGTGTGTAACCAGCTGACTGCACGATGGTACGTACTGCGGCGACGTAGATTCCCTCGCTCCCCGGGGGGCGCGCATAAAGGCCCCTGGATTTCACTCGATCGGCGATCGCTTCCCGGTAGTCTGCCAGCACCTCGTCGGCGCCGGCGTCTGCATTCGTCAGGCGCGGCCGCGGGAAGAACCAGTGCAGATCAGGATGGACGAGGTCGAGCGCGTACCGACAACTGGTGCAGGCTCCGCATGGCGCCGCGGGTGCCTGGCAGAGGATCAACTGGCCCAGCCAGAGGGCCAGCCGCTGCTTGCCGACACCTGCCGAACCGTGCACCAGAAGGCTGGCCGGCAACCTCCCTCCCGCGACCGCATGCTGGAGTCGTTCGCGAAGCGAGTTATGGCCGTACAGAGGAAGGATCGGCATGCCTGATTATAGGCGTGCAGGCGTTCAGGCGTCAGCCGCAGGTCACGGCGGAAGGGGTCGGTCCTCGTCGGCCCAGTAGCCGGGCCGCTTGAGGTGACGGTGAAGGTGGCGCTCGAAGTCGCGGTCCATCGGCTTTCGCGAGTCCCATATCGGTCCCTGTCGCACCTCCTCGCGCGTGAGATCCGTGTACAGCTTGTGCTGCTCCATGTTCACGCGCTCCACCCACTTGGGGGAGAGGAGCACATGCTCGCCGACGAACCATTCTCCGGTGCCGACCGCCAGGTAGCTGATGTTCCAGCCCTCATCCTCGATGAGCAGATCGTTGATGTTACCCAGCGTGCCATCGATCGCCTCCAGGCGGTACTTCATGACCTCCCGCGCGCTGCGCAGGTGGGGGTCTGCATCGCCGCCACTGGAGTCGCGCTCGCGCTCCTCGGCGGCGGCCGGCATGACACCAGGGTACTCGGCGGCGATGGCCAGCTCCGAGGGAGTGACGCCGACACCCCAGATGTTCGTTCCGCCCCAGTAGAAGGGCCATCCGAAGTGACGGAAGTGCTCTCGTTCATGCTGTCTGGAGACCGGCTTTTCGATATCGACATCCGGGCTCGATTCGATCTGATCCCTGGTGAGTCGCAGCTCGATGTTGCCCGTCTGCCAGTCCACTCCCTTGAAGGCCACCGGAGAGACGAGCACTCGGCGGCCCGTCAGCCAGGTTCCAGTGTCCACCACCAGGAATCTCACCGTCCAGTGCCGGTCATCGAACAGGATGTCGTGTACCTTGCCGATCTCGCCGTCGGTTGCGGCGATTGTGTGCCCCTCGATCTTCCGTACGCTTCGCAACATGAGCGACCCTCCTCTCAGCCGGCGCGTGTCTCGCCCCCGAGCAGGGTGAGCACTTCGCCCGTGATGTAGCTGGAGTCAGCCTTCGAGGCGAAGAAGACGAATGCCGGTGCCACCTCTTCCGGCTGTGCCGGACGCTGCATCGGCTGCTTCATTCCGTGCTTCCCCGCCTCTTTCGCCGGTTTGTCCGCCACGTTCAGAGGTGTCCAGACCGGGCCAGGCGATACGCAGTTCACGCGGATTCCGCGCTCTGCCAGGTTCTGCGCAAGGGACTTGGTGAAAGCGTGAATAGCGCCTTTCGTGGCCGAGTAGTCGATGAGCCGGCCGCTTCCTTCCAGTCCGGTAATCGAGCCGCAGTTTACTATGGCGCTGCCGCGCTGCAGATGCGAGATGGCCGCCTTGGCCATATGGAAGTAGCCGAAGATGTTGACGCGGAACGTGTGCTCGAACTGCTCGTTGGAGATCTCCTCCAGCGATTTCTGACTCTTCTGGTAGGCCGCGTTGTTCACCAGAATGTCGAGCCGCCCCAACTCATCTACGGTGCGCTGAACTGCTTCCGAGCAGAAGTCCGGATCGGACACGTCGCCAGGGATCAGCAGGCACGTGCGGCCCTCCGTCTCCACTGCCCGCCGCGTCTCCTCCGCATCGCGCTGCTCCTCGCGAAGGTAAATGATCGCCACGTCGGCTCCTTCGCGAGCATACAGGACGGCGACGGCTCGTCCGATCCCGGAGTCGCCGCCGGTGATCAGCGCCACCATGCCGTTGAGCTTTCCGGCCGCCAGGTAGTGGGGTGCCTCGTATTGCGGCCGGGGCTGGAGCTTGCCCTCAATGCCGGGGCGCTCCTGATGCTGCGGCGGAAATGGTGGCTTGGGATGGGTGCGCTTCTGCACTTCGCGGATACGCGAGGAGCCGCGCGTCTGCTCCCCTCGCTGCTCGCCGCGACCCGGTGCCGTCGCCTTCTTGCCTGATCTGCGCTCGCGTTGTGCCGAGGCGCTCCCTGCGCTCGCCTTCTTCCGCCCCGCCATGTTGCCTCCGCTTCCGAAACGTCGAGTGGATTCCGGGAGGGGTGCAACAGTCAGGCCTGAGAGGCCGGCATTCGAGGTTCGGATTCGGATTTCGGAAGCGGCGGCCGAACTGCGGGCATCGCAAGACCCTGATCCCGAACCCGGGACGCGCGACCGCGGTCCTCCGGCACACTTCCTGACGCATGATCGGGCGTGCCCAGCCAGGAGGCTGCATGGGTGGCAAGCGACCCGATCAGTACAGAATAGATCCTGCCGAGGCCGGCTCCACGGATTACAAGTTCAGGCGGGAAGATGAGGGGATAAAGGAGCAGGAGAAGCATCAACTTGCATCGAGCGAATCCGACGACAGTTTTCTTCCGCCAAAGGGGGAGAATCCCGAGCGGCGCAAGCGGAAGGAGCGCAAGGGCGGGAGCGCCGGAGATGATCCGCAGGCGAAAGGGTGACACACACTGCTGAGGAGAACGGGGACATGCAGAGACCGCTTGAAGGAAGGCGCATCGCCGTGCTGGCCACCGATGGCGTGGAGCAGGTGGAGCTGGAGGTACCCATCAAGGCGGTCCGCGACGCCGGTGCCGAAGCGCACGTAATCGCGCCCAAGGCCGGCCGCATTCAGGGCTTCCATCATCTCGACAAGGGCGACGCAATTCCCGTGGATCATGAGCTGTCATCGGTAAGCGCCGATGACTACGACGGGCTGATCCTGCCGGGCGGCGTCGCTAACCCGGATGCCCTGCGGACCAACGAGAAGGCAGTCGAATTCGTGAAGTCGTTCTTCGACTCCGACAAGCCGGTCGCCGCGATCTGCCATGCGCCGTGGACGATGGTGGAGGCCGACGTCGTGAAGGGGCGCACGCTCACGTCATGGCCAAGTCTGCATCGGGATCTCGAGAACGCCGGCGCCACGTGGGTAGATCAGAAGGTGGTCGTGGATCAGAAGCTTGTCACCAGCCGCAAGCCGGACGATCTGCCGGCCTTCTGCGACAAGCTGGTGGACATCTTCAGCTCCGCGCTGGCAGATCGTACGGTTGACAGCGCGTCCGAACAGTCTTTCCCCGCGAGCGACGCACCGGCCTGGGGTCCCACCAGCATCGGCGCGGACGGAGGGGAGGAGGCGAGAGGGTAGGAGCGGGTACATTGGAGCGGACGTGAGAAGGGGGAGCGACGGTCTTCCTACGATTCTTCCAGCTCCACTTTAAGCGCGAGGAAGTCCATCAGATCCTTCAATGTGATCATCCCCAGCAGGCGATCGCCGTCGGCAACGAGCAGGCGCGACGTGCCGGTGCGTCGCATGTGCGACAGGACTTCCATCGCATCCGTGCCGGGAGCGATCGTGTTCTCGCGCGTGCACGAGCTGGCAACGTCTCCCACCCGGCGGAAGCTCCACTGCTCGCGCGGCGTCTCCTTCACCTGACGAGTGCTCACGCAGGCGAGGAGCCGTCCGTCCTCTACCACTGGATACAGTTTGTGGTGGTGTCGATAAACGTAGTCGTCCACCAGCTGCTGGAGCGTCGCGTGGCGCGGAACGCTCACCACGTCGGTCTTCATGAACCGCTCGACGGGCTCACCCTCCAGTGCCCGGCGCATCAGCAGCTGCTGGTACGAGCTGCTGGCGGCAAAGCGAACGAACAGACCGATGAGGAAGAGCCACATCCCGCCGATGATGCTGCCGCCAAACACACTGAGCACGCCGAACAGAATGAGGAGCAGCCCGAAGGCGCTTCCGAACCGTGACGACACGCGCGTGGCCCAGCGGATCGAGCCTTTCCACTTCCAGAGTGCGGATCGCAGCACCCGCCCGCCGTCGAGCGGGAACGCAGGAATCATGTTGAAGATCGCCAGCACAATGTTGATGAAGCCGAGCCACTGGATGGTGCCCGATACCGGCGCCGGCAATACGCCTCCCACCACGGCGACGAGCCCGAGGCAGATACCGCCGATGAGCACACTGGCGATGGGGCCGGCTATGGCCATCCGGAACTCGGCACCCGCACTGCGTGGCTCCTGGTCCATCTCGGCGACTCCCCCGAAGATGAACAAGGTGATGCCGCGCATCTCCAGGCCGTCGCGACGCGCCTGAAGTGCATGAAAGAACTCATGGATCACGATCGAGAGGAAGAGCCCGATAGCGCCGGCTATTCCCATCGCCCAGTACATTCCGGGTGCGAGCGCCGGTGACTGGATAGGGAAGTAGTTGGTTGCCAGGGTCCACGATACGAGCAGGCCGAGAATGAACCAGCTCGGGTCCAACCCGACGCGGAAACCGAACAGCGTGAAGAGATGGATACGCCTGCCAAACATTGGGTGGCCTCCCGGCTACTTGCCGCACGCCCCGGATCGGGCGCACGGGTCGAGCCCGGAGAGCGAGCCCGACGTGCCTGAAGCAATCGCCGGAAAGGCACCACGTCCAGTCCCAGGGCCTGTTCACCTGGCTGCCGCCCGGCGCCGTCGCGCGCACCGGCACGGCGGCCAAAAAGCAGCATGCGGCGACGGAACATTTCTTGACCTTCTCCAGGCCTGACCTTCGGGGGAGGACTTGGTCGATGACCCGCAACGCTCTGCTTCTGCTAGCCGCCATGCTGATCGTTCTCTGGGCGCTCGGCTGGCTGTTTCTGCGCATTGCGACGTTCGCCATTCACATTCTTCTGGGGCTCGGCGTCGTGCTTCTGATTCTTGGGCTCATTCGTCGGGTGTCGAATCGGCGTCGTACCGACTAGCGGCGCGTGCCCTCCGCTTGACCGGGTGGCAGCGAGTCCGTAGCATCGCTCGCCACATCCCACGTCGAGCGATACCTCATGGCCGCACCCCGATCGCCAAATGAGTCAATGCGGGCCGCATGGCGCCGCCTCAGTCCGCTTCCAGGCGGCAAGGCGCTGTTCAGCCGGCTGATTGGCCGCATGGTGCCGTACTCGGGCTCTGTAAGACCCCGTGTGGTGGAGCTCAGGCCGGGCTACTCGCGCGTTGAGCTTCGCGATCGTCGAGCGCTCCGCAATCACCTTGGATCCGTGCACGCCATTGCGCTCGTGAATCTGGGGGAGCTGGCGAGCGGATTGGCAATGACGATGGCTCTCCCACCAGAGATCCGCGGCATTGTCACCTCGCTGTCAGTGGATTTCCTGAAGAAAGCTCGTGGCCTCCTCACCGCCGAGTGCGAGTCCAGCATTCCAGTGGTTGGCGACGACCGGGTGACCCATCAGGTGCATGCTCTCATCCGCGACCAGGCAAACGACGAGGTGGCGCGCGTTACCGTGCAATGGCTGCTGGACCGTCGTCCGACGCGGCAATAGTGCTCGATACGATCATCACACGTCAGATCGGAATCGATGTGCCGCTCATCTGCGGCGCGATGTATCCGTGCAGCAACCCGGAGCTGGTTGCCGCAGTGTCGGCGGCGGGCGGTATCGGCGTCGTACAGCCGCTGTCCATGGTGTACGTGCACCGGCACGACTTCCGTGATGGCCTGCGCCTCATCAGGAGCCTCACCGATCGCCCCATCGGGATGAACGTACTCACGGAGCGCTCCTCCCGAATCTATCTCGAGCGCATGCGCCGCTATCTCGATGTGGCGCTGGAGGAGGGGGTGCGTTTCTTCGTGACGTCACTCGGCAACCCGCGCTGGATCGTGGACGCCTCTGCGTCGGTTGGCGGCATCGTCTACCACGATGTGACGGAGCGAAAGTGGGCGCTGAAGGCAGTCGATGCGGGTGCCCACGGGCTGATTGCCGTCAACGACCGGGCCGGCGGCCACGCCGGCCCATTGTCGGCGGAGCGACTCCTGGATGAGGCAGGTGATCTGGGACTTCCGATGATTTGCGCCGGCGGCATAGGCGATGCCAGTGATTTCGTGGCCGCGCTACGCAGGGGCTATGCGGGCGTTCAAATGGGAACGCGCTTCATTGCCACCACCGAGTGTCGCACGCACGATGACTACAAGAAGGCGTTGGTCGCCGCTGGCGAGGACGACATCGTTCTCACCGAACGAATCACCGGTGTTCCCGTCTCGGTTCTTCGCACTCCGCACATCGAAGCCGTTGGCACGCGCGCCGGAGTCATCGCCCGCTTCATGCTTGGTGGCCGCCGCACCAAGCACCTCATGCGAACCATCTACGCCGTCCGCGCCGCCTGGAGTCTCGGTCGCTCCTCGCTACGCCCCATGTCTTCCAGCGAGGTATATCAGGCGGGAAAGAGTGTATCCGGCATCCATTCCATCGAGCCCGCCGCGGCGATCGTCCGCCGGTTTGCGGAGGCAGCCAGAGATGCGGGCGTGGTCTCGACGCAAAGATCAACAGCTTCATGACGGATCAGTCAGATCGGAACTCAGCCACAGCAACCGTCAACTATTCCTCGGGCCGTCCGAACATCAGCAGCAGAAATTCCCGATCCTCAGGACGGCAGAACACGTGAACGTGGTCGCCGGGCATGAGGATCGTCGAACCGCGTGGCGGGACCAGCTCGTCACCGCGAACGATGAGCATCACGGCGGCGCCATCGGGGAAGGGCAGTTCGGCAAGCGGGACACCCGATACCGCAAGGGCCACGTTCACATGGAAGGACATGATTTCGCCACGCAGCGGCTGCATGGTCGTCATCTCGAGCACCGCCGGGGGCGCGGGTGGATCCCCCGACTCCATATGAAGCCATTGCGTCACCCACTTCACGGTACCACCGGGAATGAGGGCATTCACCACGACCATTAGCAGCACGATGCTGAAGATCTGCTGCGATCCAGGCGCCGCGGAAAGCACGGGGAACGTTGCGAGAATGATCGGCACCGCACCGCGCAGCCCCACCCAGCTCACGTAGCCGATTTCACGCAGCGGATACCGGAAGGGGAGCAGCAGAGGGAACACCACGGTGGGGCGCGCCACGAACGCCAGGAACAGGCCGAGCAGAATCCCTTCCGGCAGTACGGCCAGCAGCTGCGATGGGTACGCGAGCAAACCAAGCATCAGAAACATCGTGATCTGCGCGAACCAGGCGATGGCGTCATGCACGCGCAGAATGCCGGCCCGGTAGGGAATGTTGGCGTTGCCGATGATCACTGCCGCTATGTACACGGCCAGGAAGCCGCTCCCGAAAAACACCGTCGGGATGGAGAATGCCAATGTGGCGATCGCCAGCGTCATTGCGGGATACAATCCACCGGCAGAGAGCCTGAAGCGCTGGAGCAGGAAGCGTCCGGCATGGCCGACGACGAAGCCGGCTGTCGCGCCGATCACGAGCTGAATCGGAATGTTCACGAGCGTGCTCCAGCCGAGCGTGCCGGGATCAATCAGGTTCGCCGTGAACGCCATGGTAAGAATGATGGCCACCGGATCGTTGAGCCCGGACTCCATCTCGAGCGTCAATCCCACACGCCGCTTGAGCTGTAGTCCGCTGCCGCGCAGCACGGCGAAAACGGCTGCCGCGTCCGTCGACGATACTATCGCGCCGATGAGCAGCGCTTCCGGCCATGGCAATCCGAGGAGGCGGGCACCGCTGGCAACGAGCGCTGCCGTCCCGATCACCCCAATGGTGGCCAGCACCGACGCTGGCCGGACTGCGAGTCGCACTGCGGCGATGGGCGTGTTCAGCCCACCGTCGAAGAGGATCATCACCAGCGCTACGGTGCCGAGTCGGAAGGCGAACGCAAAGTCGTCGAAGGGAATGCCGAGAACCCCTTCCGAGCCGGCGGCCATGCCAACGATGAGAAACAGCAGGGCGACCGGCACGCCAATGCGCTCGGACGCACGGCTGAACAGCACGCTGATCACCATCAGCGTGCCAAAGGTGGCAAGAAGGATTGCCGTATTCAGCGGTTCATTCGGCATCGGCCGGGAAAGTGCTTGATTTAGCTGGATGCGGCGAGGGGTGCGAGCTTCGTGCGCTCACACCCCTCGAAGGCGGCGTCAAACAACCGCAGCCAATCGAGCTTCAGCCGCGTATCACCCCGCAGGCTAACCGCTCGCCTGAGTCGCCGCTCGGATCGGTTCGGTGATCGTCCGCACCTGCGTGCATGACCAGAGCGGTGCCGTCACCGTCCAGAAGCCCACCGAAGCCATGGAGCCGAGCGCCCGGCAAGAAGAACTCGGCGTCGAGCCGCCCATTATCAGGAATGTGCAGATTGGGCAGATCGCCCGCATGTGGCCCTTCCGGGTTCATGAAGCCGTGCTGACGGGAGTGTGGGTTCCAGTGGCTGCCGGCCGCGTCGAAGCCGGGTTCGCATTGCCCGGTTTCGTGCACGTGCATTGCGCGCGCGCCTCCCGGTGCACCGTCCAGACGAATCTGCACGTGCACGCCATGCGGGCCCTCGCGCAGACTCGCTTCTCCAATGCGCTGCCCGTCCGAACTCCGCAGCTCGGCGCTTGCGGCCTGCGTGCCCTGCGCGATGCCTTCGCGGCCGGCTCCGGAACACGCCGATGCACTGCCGATGGTGGACGCCAGGATGATCGCGGTGAGAGCTGCAACGGAGCTTCCCGCCGCGTGTGTTGGTGCGCGACGTCCGAACCGCGGCGTCAGCGGCTTCTGATCCATGTTGGGTGCCCCCCTCACAAAGGTCCGGCATTGTCGCACGAGTGGTGCCCGATCTCATTTCTCGGCCGTGATCGCCTTCCGCGCTTCCAGCACCAGTTCGAGCGCCTCGGCCGGTGACTCCGCCGTTGCCGTCAGATGTCCCATCTTTCGTGCCGTGCGTGCCCCCTGCTTGCCGTACAGGTGCAGGCGCACTCCAGCAAAGTGCAGCGCGGCGTCGAACGCCGGCGGGTGCTGACCCAGCCAGAGGTCGCCAAACAGGTTGGCGAGTGCGGCGGGGCGAACGAGTTTGGTGGAGCCGAGGGGAAGATTGCACACTGCGCGCACAGCCTGCTCGAACTGGCTCGTCTGGCAGGCTACCTCGGTGTGATGAAAACTGTTGTGCGGGCGTGGCGCCAGCTCGTTGACGAGCATGGTACCATCACGCAGCAGGAACATCTCCACTGCCAGCAACCCCTCCACATCCAGCGTTTCGGCGATTTCGGCGGCGAGCTCGCGCGCCTGCGACAGAGTCCGCGCCGGCGGCGGTGCCGGTATCATCGACCAGTCGAGCTGTCCGCGCTCATGGTGATTCATGGCCGGCGGATACACAACGTACTCGCCTCCCGGCCGTCGCGCCGTGAGCACGGAAATCTCGGCTTCCAGCTCCAGCTCCCGCTCCACCACCACGCGGCGCTCGCCGAGCGCCAGCCACGCTGCGCGCGACTGCGCTGTGCCATGCACCTGCATCTGTCCGCGGCCATCGTAGCCGCCCGCGTACGCCTTTGCGTACACGCGACCACCAAGTTCCTGTACCGCCTGCTCCAGAGCGTCGACGCTTTCGGCCTTGACGTACGGCCCAACGGGAAAACCGTTGTTCGCGAGCCAATCCTTCTGTCGCGCACGATCCTGAACCATCTCGATTACCTCGGGACCGGGCCGCACCGGGGCGTGTCGTGCCGCCGCCTCCAGGCTTGCACGCGAGATTTGCTCTATCTCCAGTGTGACCACATCGCACTCGCGTGCAAGCGCCGCCGCCGCCTCAGGGTCGTCGAAGCGCCCTGTCACAGTGCGATCCGCTACCGGACCCGCGGCACAGGCGGGGTCGGGATCCAGCACCTGGATATGGTATCCCATCGACCGTGCCGCCAGCGCCGTCATCCGGCCAAGTTGCCCCCCTCCAAGAATGCCCAGCGTGGCGCCTGGAAGTACGGGCGTCACCCGGGCAGCTCCTGCGCAACGACCTCATCGGTGCGTGCAGCGCGCCAGGCACGCAGCCGCTCTCGCACGCCCTGGTCGCGCAGGGCCACGATGGATGCCGCCAGCAGTGCCGCATTCGCTGCGCCCGGCTTGCCGATCGCCAGCGTACCAACCGGTACTCCTTTGGGCATCTGTACGATGCTCAGCAGTGCATCGAGACCATCCAGCGCCGTGGCCGGAATTGGCACGCCGAGCACGGGCAGCACGGTCTTGGCAGCGACCATCCCGGGCAAGTGAGCCGCGCCCCCCGCGCCCGCGATGATCACCTCGATTCCACGCGACTCCGCGGAGGACGCGTACTCGAACATACGGTCGGGCGTTCGATGCGCCGAGACGATCCGCGCCTCGTACGGAACGCCGATCTCCCGAAGCAAATCCACCGCTGCCTGCATGTGCTCGTAGTCGCTGCGGCTCCCCATGATCACCGCAACCCGGGGCGGTGGTTCGCCCGTAGTTCGTTCGTCGCTCACCTTGGCCTCCGCCCCCTTGCGCGCCTTTCCTTCCCTCGAGCGCTCAAGATATCCCCTCGCGGTGCGGTGAGACAGCCGGTGCATTGGCGTTGGGTGGGGGCACGCGATGCAGATCGAACTGCCGCGCCGTCAGCCGCTCCACCACCCAGGCGGGAACCAGCGGGCGCAGCAGCGGCATCCACAGCGCGCTGAAGCCGCCGGGATATCGGAACCTCGTCTTTCGCGCGCGGGCCAGTGTCGCGACGCGATCGGCGACCACCGACACTCCGGGGCCGGTCGCTATCCGCCGCCGCCACGCCGCATTGGCCAGCGATCGCGCGCGGTCGTACTCGGGCAATGGGTGCGCCGGCAGTTCCGCGATCTCCCCGGCTTCCGTGGAGATGTACGTGGCTTCCACCGTACACACGTCCACGCCAAACGGGCGGACCTCATGGCGCAGCGCCTCGCTCATCCCCTGCAGCGCTCGTTTCGTGGCGGTATACAGCCCGCCGAACGGGATTGCGAAGTCGGCTGAAAGGGAGCCGATATTGATGATCCGCCCACTCTTGCGTTCCCTCATGTGTGGCAGTACTGCTTGGGTGGTCCGCAGGACGCCGAACAAATTCGTCTCGAACTGTCGGCGCGCCTCGTCCACCGTCAGTTCTTCCACCGCACCCAGCAAGAGGAAGCCGGCGTTGTTCACGAGCAGGTCTATCCTGCCCTCCCTGTCGAGCACTCCGGCCACGCACGAGTGCACCGATTCATCCGATGTTACATCCAGGACCGTCATGCGAACGCCTGCCAGGGCCGAAACGCGCGATGGATCGCGACTCGTTCCCACCACGCGCATGCCGTCCTGAGCCAGACGTTCAGCGATCGCTCGCCCTATTCCCGTCGACGCGCCGGTCACCAACGCCACCCTGTCGCCCATGGTCATCCTGTCTGGTTGTCGAGCGCAGGATGTAGCCGCTGGCAGCGCTGATCACAAGCATGCATGGAGGTGACGCGACAAGGGCCGGCTTGGCGCCGGCCCTCCACAGGGGAACTCAGCGAAGCTGCTGGGCGCTGGTGATCGCTATGTCACCGGTGGTGATCACCGGCGCACTCCGGAGCTGCCGGTGCAGATTGGAGCGCACCCATTCGGTGGACAGCCGCGTTGACTCGTCTGCTTCCGCCTTGCTCTCGAACATGGAGATGCTGACCAGCGTGTCATCCCTGGGATCGACTACGTGGTATGCGACGAAACCCGGGAGTTGGGATACCGTCGCCAGGAAGTCGTTGCTGACCTTCTCGAGCACGGCCGCAGCCGTCCCGGGTTGGATGTTGTACCGGCGGATCACGGCGTACATCGCGTCCTCCCGATAAGGGTTTCAACTGGTGCGCCGCACGGCCCGTGCCGTTGCCTGTTGGGATCCTCTGGCGGGAGGGCTGCGGGCAGGGTTCCCGCCGCCTGGTATCGGCAATTTGAATCACTTGCCACCCCTCCGGCCCCCGGAAGAGCTGGAAGGCGTTGCGGGCGTTCCGTGTACCAGTCCTGCGGACGCGGCAGGAGTAAGACGGTGGTTACGCCGCCACTGGCGTGTTGCTGTCGCCCGCGCCGCCGTCGCTCACCACAGTCATGCCGCGCGGAAGTGAGCGGCGCGGCGCGTCCGTTGCGCCGGCGATGGCCACCGATGACTCTCCCGGCCGCGGCTGCACCTCGGCCTTGGGCACCGGGGCCAGGTGGACGATCTTGCGGTCCACCACCTCCTGCGCGATCAGCAGGGCAGGGAAACCAAGCATCAGCAGCAGCACCATAGCCGGGTGCTGCACGACGTAGCTGCAGATGATGGCAGTGATCGCGCCATGCGCTAGCGGAGCTCTCGCCAGAAGGAACCTGAGGCGCTCGAGCCGCGCGTCGACGTCCACCTGCACAGCCTGCCGAGTTGGAGCCGACGCAACGGGATCGGCAGCTCCGGCAGCAGTGCCGGCCTTGCTGTAGGTCCCGATCTCGGCTGCGGCTGACGGCACGGACTACCTCGCGGCTCGGCTGTTTGTGGGTAGCTGGCTCAGCACTCCTGGCAGCGCGCTCCCGGTCTCCGAGGACGAGGAACTTCGACGGCGCGCAACAGTGTAAAACCGTTTGCCGTTCAGGCTCGGAGACGCTCCAGGTGCATGCGTCTAAGCTTGGCGATCTTGGGCGCGATCACCACCGAACAGTAGGGCTGAGCAGAGTTCCGCGAGTAGTAATCCTGGTGGTCGAATTCGGCTGGGTGGAAGACCGTGAACGGCTGAAGCTCCGTGACAATCGGATCACTCCAGGCACCGGCGGCACCCAGCGCCTGTATCGCCCGTTCCGCCTCGGATTGCTGCTCCGGTGAATGGTAGAGGATTACCGACCGGTACTGCGTACCACTGTCCCCACCCTGGCGATTGAGCGTAGTCGGATCGTGAATCGTGAAAAACACGTCCAGAAGGTCGCCGTATGAGATTACAGTCGGATCGAACGTTATCTGCACCACCTCGGCATGTCCGGTACTCCCTGTGCACACCTGCCTGTAGGTGGGCCGATCCGCGTGTCCCCCGGCGTAACCCGATTCCACGCGCTCCACGCCGCGCAGCAGCCGGTAGGCCGCGTCGAGGCACCAGAAGCACCCGCCCCCGAGCGTTGCAACCTCGCGCTTCCCGTAACCCGTATCCATGTGATCCTGTGTCATGGCGCCATCAATCCTCTGTTACGCGCAGGAGTTCCTCCAGATCGAGGGCCCGGGTCCACATCATCACCTTTCCCTCACCATCTCGGGGCCAGCTTTCCCGCGGCCGGTCATACATCAGCTCCACGCCATTGCCATCAGGATCCGAAAGGTACACCGCTTCGCTCACGCCGTGATCCGCGGCCCCGCTCAGTGGGATTCCCGCCTCGACCACCCGCCGCACCGCCGCCGCAAGGTCGCTGCGTGATGGATATCGGATCGCCGAATGATACAAACCCGGGTGACCTTGTGGCGCCGGCGGCGCCCCTCGGCTCTCCCATGTGTTGAGGCCGATGTGATGGTGGTACCCTCCGGCCGATATGAATGCCGCCCGCTCACCCATGCGCGCGGTGATCTCGAAGCCGAGTACGCCGCAGTAGAAGGCAAGGGCCCGATCCAGGTCTCCCACCTTCAGATGGACGTGGCTGATATCGGTGCCGCCAGGGATCACATATGGCGAGGAAGACACGATCTGCTCCGTCGTGCGTGACGTCTTGCTCCGCATTGCGGAAATGAAATTGCGGTGACCTGATCCAACTAGGCGCAAGCTACCGGGGGCGTCAAGCACCGCGGCACGTGAACTCGGGCGGCGGTGGCCCACGAGATTCCTCAGCGACCGCATGGATTCATGCTGTTACTCGATCTGGCGTGTGGATGAAGAAGCGGGGCAGTGTGGCGCGACCGGCCGCTTCACTGCCCCGAGTCCTGTCCCGGAATGCTCCGGAAAGCTGTTGCCGATCAGAAGGCGACTACTCCCTCCACCATGAGGCCGTTGAACTTGGCACCGTTCCGAATGTCCATCACCGGGAAGTCGGTGTACTTCTGGTTCACGTACTCGACCTTCATGAGCACATTCTTCGTGAGGAACCAGCCACCGCCCAGCTGCACCCTGTCCACACTCACCTTGCTGGCGACACCGGGCAGCTCACCCTCTGCGGTGTTGTAGCGTGCGCCAACGTAGAGCCGCTCGTCCGGAAGGAAGCGATACACCGCCTCGGCAGCGTACTGGTTCCACGTGCGCGAGGTAGCCTCGTTGGCGGCGCGCCCTTCCGCCTGCTCGATCACGCCGAACAGCTCCACTCCGCGATACTTCATGAACGGGTTGACCATGTAGGCGGTCACCTTGCTGCGGAACGCGGGGTTGACGAGCCCGGAGGTGAACTGGCTGGCCTCCCTGGCCAGCGTGTTCTCCACCACGTAGTAGTAGCGGGATCCCGCGCGGTCTCCGGCGTAAAGCGTATTGTTCGCGGACTTGCCAGTCGTATACATCGAGCCGGTGAGCCGGAAGCGCAGATTGTCATTTAGCTGGCGATCCACACCCAGTTTGGCGATGTAAGCCGGGCTGCGCTGATCGGGCTGTATCACGTTCCCGCGGATCTCGCCACCAGTGATTGCGCCCATTGCCATGAAGCCGTTCTTCCGGGCGTAAACTTCACCGCCAATTTCGGTAGTGAAGGCGTCCATGATCAGGTTGCCGACGAACGGATTGTACATCGCGTTGCCGTTGTCGCTGCGGCGGAAATGCGCGTCGCCGTAGTTGATCTCGAAGTGACCCATCTTGAGCGTGACGACGTTCATTATGTCGTTCAGCAGCGGCACATCGATCGGCGACTGATCGACCAGCAGATAGCCATCCTTGACCCACGTCTCGGGGTGGTGGCGCGACGACAGATAGGTCGTGAGGGCGACGCGGATTCCCGGAGCGAGTTGGGCGTTCATGTAGAGGTTGGCATTGGCATTGTTGAAGCCGTTGCCGAGCTCGATCAGTTGGTTCACGTTGATGTCGTTCTCGATTCGCTCGGCAGCCGTGTTACGGTGGTCGAGCGACTGGAACTGCTGCGTGAAGGCCGCGCCGAAATTCAGCCTGAACCCCTGGTAAGGGACGCCGTCTTCCTTTGGCGGCTCGAAGACGTTGATGCCACGCTGATCGGGCGCCCGATAGTTCTGGATGTCGATCGTGGGCTCCGTCGCGATCTTCTTGCCGGACTCGGCTGCCGTGCCGGCAGCGCCCTCGGAACCGCGGGTGTCCGCGGAATTGTCCGCGTCCTGCTGGGCCAGCGCGGGGCTCACGGCGAACAACGCCGCCACTGACAGTAGGAGGGCCGACTTCATGATGGTCATGGTATCTCTCCGACATGTTACGCCGGCGTTGGCCGGCACGTTGACTTGCATTTGTCCGGTGCGGGACCAGCCCGCACGGGCGCCGCTAACTCAGTTCTTCAGGTACAGATCGAAGCCGACCTTGACGCGCTCATTCACCTTCATTGTGCCGAGCATAAGCGACGGCGGCTTGAGACTATACTCGGTCATGCGCAGATCGTGGCTGCCCACCACCCGCAGCACGCCGTCGCCCTGATCCGTGGCGGTGGCGTTCATGGTGATGTCCTTTGTCACGCCACCCAGCGTCAGTGCGCCACTCACCGTCACGAGGGCACCCTCGCTTTGCTTCGCAAGATCATAGGACGAAAGCTTGAACGAGATAGTTGGATGCTCCGTTGCCTTCAGAGCCTTGAGCATGTGGTTGTTCATGGTGCCGT
>CAYXRS010000016.1:0-36719 GCA_964467195.1 uncultured Gemmatimonadaceae bacterium | reverse complement strand
GCGGTGTCGGCGTCGTCTTCATCACCCACGACACCCGTCAGGCCGACGCCGTGGCGGACCGCCGCGTAGTACTGGAGCGAGGTCGCGTCCGTTGACGCGCCGGAGCTCGCTGCAAGAGGCTGGTGACTCCCTTCCCCGTTCGCCGCGCACTCTGATAATCGGGGGTACCGGCATGCTGGCCGGCGTCACGCTCGGCCTCGCGGCACGCGGACACGCGGTGACCGTCATCGCTCGCAGCCATTCACGGTTGGCGCGTCTCGAGGCGAAGGCCGCCGGCATGCCAGGAAGTATTCTCCCTCTCCCGCTGGACTATCGCGACTCGGCCGTCCTGCGCACGTCGATCGACCGGGTTCAGCGTGAGAGAGATCCGATCGAGCTGGCAATCTGCTGGATTCATTCGGTGGCACCCGAAGCACCGGGCATCGTCGCCGACGCCGTCGCGCGAGACGAGGACCCCTGTCGCTATTTCCACATACTGGGAAGTGCCGGTGCCGATCCGGCCAGGCTCCAGGGAGGTGTCCATGCGCTGCTCAAGACGCAGCCCGGGCTGCTCTACCGCCAGATCGTGCTGGGGTTCGTTCGCGAGGGAGGGTCATCGCGCTGGCTGACAGACGATGAGATCTCGGCCGGCGTGCTGCACGCCATCGAACTGGATTCCGAACGTCATGTCGTCGGAACGGTGACACCTTGGGAGCTGCGCCCGTGATCTGAGGAAAGCGCAATGCTGCCACAAGGTGCGTGCGCGACTTCTTCCCCTTTGGTCGCCCGTTTCAGTCGCCGGGCGCTCCCGTCCCAGCCGTGGCGTCGTGCACGTTCAGCGCGTGGGCACGGATCCGCCGGTAGTCGGTGAGCAACGCCGTGAAGATCATCGTGAAATGCGGGTCGATTGGACCTTCGATCATGCGCTGCATGTGATCGTCCTGCAGCTGCCTCACCTTCTGATTGATTGCCGAGCTGGCGGCACGAGCAGCGTCGTCGGGCAGCGGCCGACGATGCGCGTACGCCTCCGCGGTGCTTCGCGCAAACGCCGATACCATGTCGTGAAGTTGCTTGAGTGCCGCTTGCTGTTCGGGCGCCAGCTCCAGCCGACGCTTCCTGAGACGATCGAAGTTTCGCAGGATGCTGGCGAGCCGGTCGCTCATCGACTCGTACTCGTGCGCGATGCGGAGCTGCTGGCGACCCTCCTCGGCCGCGGTGTGTGGGACCGTCGAATCGAGAACGTCGGTGAGGTACTTCACGACCTCGCCCTGGATGTTGTCGAGGATCTCCTCGCGGTGATACGTCTTCTGGATCAGGCGCTCGTCCCATGGTCCGTTGAAACCGAGCTGTCGAATCCAATCGCTCATCATCAGTACGCTCAACCCCATCTGCACCACCTCGCCGCGGCTCTGCTCGAGACCGAGTACCGGGGCGGATACGCCGGGCGCGTCGAGGTGTTTGAGGCGAGCCACCTCTTTCACGCGCGGATCGGGGATGAGCCGCTCCAGCAGGCGCGCGTACGGGCGAATGAATGGCAAGAAGACGAGGGTGTTGGCGACGTTGAACCCTGTATGCGTGAGCGCAATCGCCGCCGTGATCACAGCCGCGAACTGAAGCGGATCGGCAGCCGTCGCCAGTGTGATCGTCATCGGATCGGCACCGTGTACGCTCTGGACGACCGAGGCCACGAGGCGGCTGTACCACGGGAAGAGCGTCGTAATCCAGGCGACACCGATGAGGTTGAACAGGACATGCGCGGCGGCGGAGCGCTTGGCGTTGGTGTTCGCGCCAACGGAAGCGAGGATGACGGTGATGGTGGTTCCCAGATTCTCGCCGAGCACCAGCGCCGCTGCCGTCACGAAGGGAATCACGCCGGTGGCCGCCAACCCGATTGTGATGCCGAGCGTCGCGCTGCTGCTCTGAACGATCAGTGTCAGCACGCAGCCCACCAGCACAGACTTGAGAACGCCGGCGTAGGTGGTGGCATCGAACCAGGCGAAGGCATCCACGAAAACCGGCATGTCCTTCATGGGAGCGAAGCCGTTCTTCATCAGCTCGAGGCCGAAGAACACCATCCCCATGCCCATGACCGCCATCGCGATGAAGCGTGGCTTGTCACGCCGCGCGAACAGGTAGATCAGCGCCGCCGCTCCGAGTATCGGAAGTCCATACCGGCCGATCTGGAGCACGAGAATCCATCCCGTGATAGTGGTGCCGATGTTGGCGCCCATGATGACGCCCACCGCCTGGTGGAGCTGCATCAGGCCGGCGTTGGCGAGGCCGACGACGATCACCGTCGTCACGGTGGAGGATTGCACGAGCAGCGTGACCGCGGTGCCCGATGCCGTGGCCAGCACCGGGTTGTTGGTCACCAGGCTGATCATGCGCCGAAGGGAATTGCCGGCCACCGCCTGCATGCCCTCCGACATGTGCTTCATGCCGAGCATGAAGATGCCGAGTCCGCCGATAACGGACATCGCCATCGCGAGACCCGCTCCGTTCACGGCGCGCGCCTCGCAGGAGACTTCGGTTCAGTCGAGAGCAATGGCGGGGGAGAAGGAGGCTGGCGGGACTATCACGTCGGTCGGAAAAACTGCTTCGCCGGGGCCCGGGGAGCAACTCCCAAGGCGCCCCCCGCACGGATCCATCGCCGAGCGGCGGCGCGGCGCGGCGCTGGCCAGTTCCGGCTCGGGCCTCTAGCTTCGCCGCCATGGCCTCTCCGCCGCGTCGCACGACGCGACGCCGCGGGTGGTGAGGCGTGTCGTTCCACCCCTCCGGTGGACCTCGAGCTGGAGCCGCTCATGAGAGGATCTCTCCTCGTTTTCGCCTCGTTGCTGATCGCCTGCGCATCAGGCGACGACGGCAACGTTGCGCTCGATCCCACGCGATACAGGATTGTCGACCTGACGCACCCCTTCGACGAGCAGACGATCTATTGGCCCACGTCTCCCTCCACGTTCGAGCTGGATACGCTCTCTTACGGGCATACCGAAGGCGGCTACTTCTACTCGGCCGCTGCCTTCAGCGCTCCCGAGCATGGTGGAACGCACCTCGACGCCCCAATTCACTTCTCCCAGAGTGGACAGACGAGCGATCAGATACCGCTCGACCGACTCATCGCGCCGGCTGTCGTGATCGATGTCTCCGAGCAGGCCGGACGCGACTCGGATTACCGTCTCTCCGCGGATGATGTACTGGCATTCGAGCAGCGGCACGGAAGAATTGCCGCGGGCACGATAGTGCTGCTGCGCACGGGTTGGAGCGAGCGCTGGCCCGATCGACGCGCCTACCTGGGGGACGACACACCGGGCGACGCCTCGCGCCTCACCTTCCCCAGCTACGGCGAAGACGCCGCTCGGTTGCTGGTGATGGAACGCGAGGTGGCCGCGATCGGCGCCGATGTCGCCTCCATCGACTACGGGAGGTCGACGGATTTCATCGTTCATCGCATAGCGGCCGAGCAGAATGTGCCGGGCTTCGAGAATCTGATGCGATTGGAGGAGCTTCCGCCGCGCGGAGCATTGGTGGTGGCGCTGCCAATGAACATCAGGGGCGGGACTGGCGGCCCGTTGCGCGCAGTCGCGCTCGTGCCGCGCTAACGATCGGAGCAGCCGCGAGGGTGGGGGATACCGGTGTCGGGTGTCGGAGGGCGAGTCAGAAGAGGGGGTCAGAGTACTTGAAACGGTCGTTTCAAGTACTCTGACCCCCTTGAACTGACCCCGTTGAACCCGCCGGTCACCTCCCCCGCGACTGCCGTCTCACCAGCTCGGGCCAGTTCTGCACGTACATCAGCTCCGACACTCGCGGCTGCCTTACGAAGATGAAAGCGCCGTCCGGTGTAACATCGTAGTTGGCATGGGGTGCGGCGGCATCGAGGTCGCCGATGTCGAAAAGCCGAGTCCGCGAGGTTACACGAAACTCGGGCCGCGTCTCGACCGCTGCCGCCATCAGCCAGCTCCCCTCGAGATCGCGGTAGAAGATCTCCCGCCCATTGCGCGACCACACCGGCTCCGTGCCGCCACTGTGGGAAACGATCACCCGTCCCGCTCCGCCTTCGAGCTCGCGGACGTAGACCTCCAGCCGCCCGGACTCGTCCGAGGCGTAGGCCAGCCAGCGCCCGTCAGGCGAAAGTGTCGGGAACGACTCATCGAATCGGGTTGCGAGCAGTGGCGTGACGCGCCGGTCTCCTTCCAGCTCGACGCGCACGAGGTCGAACTCGCCGAATTCGCTCAACGCCGCCGCCACAGCCGACCGCCCATCCGGCGTCACTGCGTGAGCGCTGATCTGTGCGCCGAGATGCAGAATCGAGTCGGCTTCGCTGCCCCCGCCCACTCTGATGCGATGAATACCGACGGAGTTCCCGCGCGCGGTGGCGTAAAGCACGCTGCGCCCGTCCGGCATCCACGTCGGATCATGTCCATCCTCGTCGAACGTGAGGCGGGTGTACGTGCCGTCGCGAAGGTGAAGTACCCAGACATCGCGAATCTCGCCGGTGACATCCACCGCCACTCGCGATCCATCCGGCGACACACGGGGGCTGTGGAATCGCCGCGCCTCACCGCCGATCACCTCCATGCGGCCGCTTCGATCCACCCTTACGAGATCCGCCGGCTGCGAGGCTACGTACACGAGAGATCCGGTCTTTGAGAACGCGATCTGTGGTGGCGCCCCAGGCGTGATGCGCACATCCGAGGCGATCACGTGTGACGCTCCCAGCTCCCCGCTCCGCTCACCCCACCGCGCCGCGACGAGCGCCCCCGTCGGGAGGACCCAGGCGATGTGTCCGTCATGATATGCCGCCGTACCCGTAAGGGCGCTCGTCACGAGCTGGCGCTTTCCGTTCCGCGGATCTATCAACCACACAACGCCTGTCAGCCCCTGCGAGTGTGCAATCGTGAGAATCCGGCCATCCGGCAGCACATCCGTCGGGACAAGCCTGATTTCCCCTAACGACGTGTCCGGCTCGGCAATCGGATGAACATCGGTGCCGTGCAGGCGGTTGAGCTCGCCCTGCGGGCCCGTGATCAGGTATTCGTCGGGACCGAGCCAGACGTAACCGAGAGCGAAACCGCGAAGCGAACCCGCAACCGGCGACCCGCCGCCCACGGGCACCTTGCGATTCTGACCACCGGAGAGAAAGGACAGCCATGATCCATCAGCGGAGAACACCGGGTCCGTCGCTCCCACGGTCCCGCTGACAGGTGTCGCGGCAAGATCGTCGAGACGGCGAAGCAGCAGGTGTGGTCCACGCTCGCTGGTCGACACGTACGCTATGAGCGAGCCATCGGGGGAAAGCGCCACGGTCCCGACTGGAGCACCGAAGAGCCTGGCCGGAGTGTGGGACGGCAGCTGAATGCTCAACCTCGCCGGCGGCACCACCTGCGACGTCGTTCCGGGCAAGAGCCGACTCGCCCCCGCTCCGAGGAGCAGCAGCACCAATGCCGCACTACCGATCAGTCCGTACCGCCACAATCGCGAATGAACCGGCGCCGAAACCGTCGGCGGCGGCGTACTGGCTGTTGTAGCCACCCGCCCATGCCCGGGCAGCGCGTCGGCAAACTGGGCGGCGGTCGCGAACCGATCGGCTGGCAGCTTTGCCAGCGCCTTGTTGACCGCCGCTTCGATCGTCGGCGGGATCGATCTGCGCTGCAGCGTGAGAGACCTCGGCTCCTCCGTGATCACACGTGCGATGATTGCCTGCGCCGACGGACCGGTGAACGGTGGCTCCCCCACCAGCATCTCGTAGAGCACGCAGCCGAGCGCGTAGACGTCGCTCTTGGGCGTGATCTCGCGCTCCCCCATTGCCTGCTCGGGGCTCATGTAATGCGGTGTACCGAGACTCAGACCGGTCTCGGTGAGGCGCGTGCCGCCCTCCGACCGGCTCACCGCGAGGGCGATCCCGAAGTCAGCCACCATCGCTCGCTCATCGTGCAACAGGATGTTCTCGGGCTTTATGTCCCGATGCACCACTCCGTGCCGATGTGCGTAGTCCAGCCCGCTCGCCACCTCGCGAGTGATGCGCAGCGCATCCTCAACCGGAAGTTGCTTCTCCCGGCGCAGGCGGTCCCGCAGCGACTCGCCTTCCATGAACGGCATGACGTACCAGATGACACCGTCCGACTCGCCGGAGTCGTGCAGAGGCAGGATGTGCGGGTGCTGGAGGTTGGCGGTGGTGCGGATCTCCTTCAGGAACCGGTCGCCGCCAACGATCGCCGCCAGCTCGGGGCGCAGCACCTTGATGGCTACTAGGCGGTCATGCCGGGTATCGCGCGCCAGGTAGACCGTCGCCATCCCGCCCGCGCCGAGCTCGCGCTCGATGCGATATCGTTGGTCGAAAACGCGCTGAAGATCGGGGAGGGAGTAGGCCATGGGAGCAGTGGACAAAAATGCCGCCGCGCCAGCGCCGACGCCAGGGTCAGGGGTGTTACCAGCGTCCGAGCCGGCCGCGGCCGCTTTCCCCTTCCTCCCCGCCCTGCTCCGGCGCGCCGCGGCGCTCAGCTGAAGTCCCCTCAACTTGCGCTGCAACGGCGTTAACTTGAAGCGGAGAACACTGCATGTACTCGACTTGCATCTACTGCCGCGCGCCACTCGGCGCCAACGAGACCGTGGAGACGTTCCCGATCGGGCGACGTCTCGCCTTCGATGCCTCCAATGGCCGGCTGTGGGTGATCTGCGTTCGCTGCATGCGCTGGAATCTTTCGCCGATCGAGGAGCGCTGGGAGGCGATCGAGCAGTGCGAGCAACTATTTCGCGACACGCGGCTTCGCGTCTCCACCGACAACATCGGCCTGGCGCGACTGCACGAGGGACTGGAGCTCGTGCGCATCGGCCAGCCGCAGCGCCCGGAGTTCGCCGCCTGGCGCTATGGCCAACAGTTCGCGGCGCGACGGCGCAAGTTTCTCGTGCGCGGCGGGATCGGGGTGGCGGCGGTCAGTGCCATCGTGTTGGGTGGCGCGGCCGCCGGGATGATCGCGGGCGGAAGCCTGTACGGCCTCTGGCTGGCGCTCGATGCTTTCGTACATGGCTCGAAGGAAAGCGTCGTCGCGAAGGTACCGATGGCATCAGGAGAGATCGTGAAGGTGCGACGGCGGCATCTGCTCGAGACTCGTCTCACGGCTGACCAGGACGCTCCTGAGGGGTGGAAGCTGCACTTGCGTTTCAAGAACGGCAGCCGGGACATCGTCGGTGACAGAGCGACGCACGCGCTCGGTCTGGTACTGCCGCATGTCAACCAGGGCGGCGCCGGCCGCGAGCATGTGCGCGACGCCGTTTCCGTGCTCGAGTCCTCAGGCGGCCCGGAGCAGTTTTTTGCGCTCGCTGCGCGCCACACGCGCCTGAGCCCGACGGGAAAGTTGCAGCACGATCGCACGCCCGAGGAGAGGTGGACGGGCGTGAAGAGCCGCGCCGGCACACTCGGCCTGCCCCGTGAGCAGGTGCTCGCGCTGGAGATGGCGCTGCACGAGGAGACCGAGCGCCGCGCGCTTGAAGGCGAGCTGGCGATGCTCGAGGCGGCGTGGAAGGAAGCAGAGGAGATTGCCAGCATAGCCGACGACCTTCTCGTGCCCGACAGGATCCGCCAACGGCTGCGGGAGCTGAGCGGCGAGCAGGGCTAGGTATCTCAACGGCATTGACTGCGGACACGCAAAGACGGACAAACGGACAAGAAGAAGAACAAGAAGCAGTCATTGCGGACCTGTCGGAATCTGCCGCCGTCGCTCTACGTCCCTCCGCGTCTCCGCGGTAGATGCCGTTCGCAGACCTGGAGCTCAAGAGGTCAAGAGGCGTCAAGAGGCGTCAAGAGGCGTCAAGAGGGGGCGTCGAGGGGGTCAGAGTAGTTGAAACGTCGTTTCAACTACTCTGACCCCCTCGACGCCCCCTCGACATTTCAAGTACTCTGACCCCGACCCGACCGCTCACATGATCCGATGCAGAATCCGGCCCACGCGCCGCTGAAAGTTGCTGTACGGCGGAAGATGCTCCTCCACATCCGACAGCTGCCGAACCCACGTGATCCCCGCCGACAGCAGCAAAAAATCCAGTAGCGGCTGAAGCGCCCACGGACCCGCTACCACACCCAGCGCCTCCCCGTCCAGCGCCATGCTCCGAAACGCCATGTTCATCGAGCCGGTCATGAAGTACATCACGTGATCGTCGCCGCCGACCCTGTCGCCCGGGCTGCTCCCTCCCCCGCTGCTCCCGCCGCCCCTCCCGTTCACTCCCTCGTGCAGATGCAGCAGCGCTCGCGTGGTCGCCGCGCGCTCCTGCTCCACTATCGGGCCGCTTTCCGTCGGGCTCAGCTCGGCCTCGACCACCCGGTCCAGCGCGCTGGCCAGCACCTCGGGGAACGCCTCATCCGACATCACCGCGCTCACCACATCGGAGCTGATCATCCACTGAGTCTTTCGATGGAGCTGCGGCCGCCGCCCCACGGCCTCCCTCCCCTCGTCGGACTCGAGGCGCGCAGCCGCACGCCGCAACACCTCGCGCGAATCGGCGGAGAACGGGAAGCGCTCCGCAAGAAATGGATAGGCGTCGAGCGCCTCGTCCAGCTCGCGGAGCAGCTCCCCCATGTCATCCAGTGGAGTCTCTCGCGTGGACAACCCCACGCGCAGATCCCCGCCGCCCATGCGAATCGCGTCGCCCAGCGCCTCCTCCACCAGTGTGAGGCGAGTGAGCAGCTCCTGCATCACCGACATCTGCGCGTATCCCGCGCTCGGGGCGTTGGCAAGCGCCGGCGCCACGATGTACACGTGGCACCCGCGCAACGCCGCCGACACGAGCTGCGCCACCCACTGGTAGCTCGTCCAGAGCGAGCTCGGCGCGAAGATCATCGTACCCGCCGGCGCGAGGTCGTACAGCAGCATCTGCACGAATGTGGCGTCCTTGTCTCCCCATCCAGTGCGGTTGTGCACCTGAAGAAACTGCGCCGTGGCGCCGGCGGCCTCGCGCCGTGCAACAGCGGATGTCCAATCGGGAGCTCGCGGCACCGCCCGCAACGCCGGTGGTGTTGCCGCACCGCCGATCTGATGTCGCGCGAGCAATGCCCGGATGTGCTCTCTGGCTGGGTGCACACCCGGCCCCTGCACTATCAGCGCTGGATCATCCCACGTTGGCCCCGCGTAGTGCTCGCCCACACCCACACCGGCAAGCATCAGCTCACCGGAGCCCGGGTCCGACTCCAGTGCATCGCGAAGGACGATCTTGCGGTGATCGCGCAGCATGTTGTCGGCACCGAACGGCGGGATGAAAATACGCCTCGACCGGAAGGTGAGATCGGAGGGATTGGTGATGTTCACGTGCACCTTCACCAGCGCGTCGGTCCACCCCGCGCCCAATGCCCGAGACTCTGCCTGCAGACGCCTCGATCCGGCGATTGCCGAACGAAGCGAGTCCTGGAGAAGCTCCAGCGAATCACTCATCCACGCGTACTGCGGCGACAATCGAACGCGATGCGTGCGTGGCGCCTCGAGAAGCGACATCCAGAGACGCGAACCGTTCAGCTCGTAGTAGTATTGGTCCAGCAGGATGAGAAAGGTGGGGAACCGCTGTGTTTCATCGTAGGCGCGCACGTGAGCGCTCAGGGCGCGCAGGTAGGAACGCACCACCTCGAATGCGACTCGATCGGGGTCTCCCGCGACGTTCCGCCCGCGGAAGTCGTGCACCCACAGAACGTGATAGTGTCGCGTCTCGTGAATCGAGCGCACCAACTCTCGCTGGAACTGCGGCGCGTTGACCAGCTGCGTCGCGTTGCCGCCCTCGAATCCGCGACCCAGGGCGCGCGTAACAATTTCGTCGATCTGTGGACGCGTGCGATGGTCGGCAGGCCGGAGGACGAGAGCCATTGGCAGCCAGTTCATGCGTCCGTCGCGCGCCAGATCGCTCACGCTCGTGTGCAGACGCTCCACGGCGGCGATCCACTCCTCGAAGGTGAGAAGCACGTAGGGCTGCCGCCGCGGCAACACCCCCGACTCCACCTCCAGCCAGGATACGAAGCGCGCACGGGACCTGGCGGCCAGACCGTCGAGCGCGTCGGGACGCTTGTACTGGCCGATCGTGCGGTTGTACGGCAGCACTACCTCCTCCAGCGCGAATCGTCGCGCCGCATTCGCTGCTTCACGTCCCTGCAAAACGTCACCACCCGTCGCCAGCGTGAACGCGCTCTCCATGGCGCCGTGGTAGCTCTCCACCTGCCGGTTGTACGCACTCTCTCGCGGATCCATCTCCTCCTGCGCTACCAGCACCTGCCGAATGGCAGCCAGGGTTCCGCGCCACGACTCGACTGTCGCCCTGTAACCCAGTTTTTCCTCCTGGATCAGCCAGAAGAACTTCTGGAGAGCCACCATCGAAATCATGGTTGCTTCCACTCGACCGAGTGCAGCGTCCAGCGCTGCCTCGGGAGCGGGGAGGGGGGCAAAGGGTCCGCGAGTCACCGAAGGCAGCTGCACGTCTACCCGTCGCGGTCGAGTGCGACCCGCCAGTGGCTGCCACGTCGGCACCACGGCCTGAACCATGAGCGACCCGCGACGACTCGGAATCCAGTCGAGCCGCAACTGTGCACCGGCAAGCAACCAGCCGCCGCGCTGCACGGGAAAAGTCGTACCCAACACGATGTCGGTTCGATTGAGCCGAGCGTTCCAGTCGAGCCCGCCATGCAGGAACACCGCGCGCGACTCGAGCTCCGCCCTCAGACCGCCGTCCATCAGCGAACCGCGGTGCCCCAGATAGGCCTGCGCATTGACCCCGAGCCAGGCATATATGGGGTTTGTGAGATCGCGGTAGAATCCCCAGCTCGCAGTCAGCCCGCCAGCGTCGGGATTCACTGTGCGGTCGACGCCGAAGCCGAGCGCGATGAACGGCTTCCATTGCGGCGGCTGACCGATGGAGCGGACCCGGTCCCAACGGCCGTCGACGCTCGTCCACTGCTGTTCGGGCGGAGTGTGCGCCTCGGCGACTGGGTCGGGCTGCTGGCCGTTCGCCGTGGAGAACACGATAGTGCACACGACGAGCGCGGCACAGCTACAGCTGACGACGCGTACGAGCGGCATGATGGGCATCGTGAAAGATGTCCGCATGCACGCTACGCGGGAATGGCCAGCCCGAATCGCGCACGCCTCCAGCGGAGTGGCTACGTTTCGTTCGACCCGCGCGAACAGGGAAGATGATGGAATTGGAAAGACAGGGATCGGGCTTTCTTACAGGGCTGATCGCCGTAATGGTGTGCGCCGCTTGCGCACCCGGCGGCGGCAGGACCGGCGAGACAACCATGCGATCGGTGCGGGCGGAGGCACCCCTGTCAATCCGCGTCACCTGGCTTTCGGTGACCAACTGGCTGATCGAGGCAGGAGAGACGCGCATTTTGCTCGACGCCTATCTCACGCGCGTCGACCGAACGACCCTGGCCGATGATGGTTCCTCCACCGCACCCGCCACCGTCGACCAGCCGCTGCTCTCCCGCATCGCTACCGCGGTCATCCCCGACCGACGGCTCGACTGGATACTTGTCGGCCAGGGCCACTGGGACCACGCCTTCGACGCTCCTGCTCTGGCCGATCTGACGGGCGCGAGAATAGGTGGATCGCGCACGGTCTGCCATCAGGCACTCGCGCTGGGCATCGACGCGGCCCGCTGCATGCCGCTGGAGGGCGGCGAAGCGATCGACGTCGCACCAGCTGTGCGCGTGCGAGTCGTTCGCTGGCACCACTCCGGCGACTCCACCACCGAAAATGGACGACGACTGCGCGCGCCACTCGAGCTCGAGGGGCCGCCACCCACCGACCCTGCCACCGGCGGACTACGCCCAGGATACCTGGAGGACTATCCGAACGGCGGCGGCTCGCGTGGTTACCTGATCATTGTGCGCACTGTAAGCGGTCGGCGCAGCATCTTCTGGTCGACCACGGGCAATCACCAGGCATGGGACACTCCGGTTCCCGCCGACTCGGTCCTCCTTCGTGAACTCGGCGTGGACCTGTCACATCTGGAATGGGCTGCCTCTGAACAGTCCACACGCGACGCCCTGGACGAAGCGCTGCGCGCCGAAGGGCTGCGCGGTGTGGATCTGTGGATCGGCTTCCCCGGCGCGGCGCATGTGCGCCAGGTCGCGCCGCTGCTGCGACCGCGGAGTTTCATACCGCAGCACTGGGACGATTTCTGGGAGCCCACCTTGAACGGCCTCCGGCCGGCCTTTTCTCCAGCAGCCGCCGTTGACGCGCTTGCCGAGCTCGGAACCACCGCGGTCATCCCCACGAACTACTTCGAGCGGTTCCGCGTGGACGCCGGCGGCGTGACACCGGAAGGTGACGGTGGAATTCGCGCGCGACTTGGCGTGCCGGAGGAACGCTAGTGTACGCTCACTTGTTGCCGAATGCCTTTGGCGGGACGCTGCCGAGATAGATCCAGATCGCCCGCATCTCATCGTCCGTCATGCCGCCGAGCACCATCCATGGCATGAAACTGTTCATGGTCGAGCCGTCAGGACGTACTCCGGTCCGCATTGCCTGCACGAACTCCGCCTCACTCCAGCAGGCCAGCCTGCCGGCCGGAGTGAGGTTCGAAGCGGGTGGCAGATTACGAGGACCCGCCACTCGGCCGCCGGAGAGCTCGTATCCGTGGCAGCCATGGCACCCCGCGATGTCCGCGAGATATCGCCCATACGCGACCGTCGGCTCGCGACGCACCGGAGGGTGCGAGTCGAACTGCGGCGTCTTGGGCGCTACGAGGATGTTCAGTCTGCCGGCGGCAAGCAGCAAGCGTCCCAGCGGACCGAAGCTCGTGCGCGGCACCTCCCGGTCCACGGGCGGCAAAGTGTTGAGGTAGGCGATGATCGCCGCGAGATCCTCATCCGACAGGTGCGCGTAGATCTCGCTTGGCATCACTATCATCGATGTCCCGTCGCGTCGCACGCCATGGCGGATGGCCCGCACCCAGTCGGCGTCCACGAGCGACCCACCTACGCCACCGCGCCCGCGAGTCAGATTCGGGCCCGCGATCACGCCCAGCATGCCGGCGTCCGCGTACACGGCGCCGCCCAGGTCGTCGCCGTGACAAAGAACGCATGTAGCGGTGGACCGCACCAGGTGCTCACCTCGCGCCATCGCGTTGCTGTCGTTCGGGATATGGAGGACCACCGGCGCCACCGGGTAGGTGCGGCTGAGGCGGCGCTCGCTTTCGCCGTACGCGGAGACCAGTGCAATGATCAGGAGCCCCGCGGCTGTCGCGGTGACGATGCCAAGTAAGCGGCGCATCTGGTCTTTTCGCTCGGTTTGGGACAGCTTCGCGGGCAGAATGCTCGCAGATTGCGAGGGCACCCGCCATGGACGCGCGACACGCGATCGAAGCCGGACAACCCGAGCCCAGGGGGGCCGCCTTTCGGGCGCGACCAGCCATGAGCCAGTTTTGCCGACTTTTCCGCCTATGCTTCAGGACCGGTCCCATCCAGCCGCGGGTGTGCCCGGATCCGGCTGCACCCGTGAATCTAGGCCCCGGCGCAACTCACCTTGTTTTCGAGCCACTCCGATGACTGCTATCGCCCCCTCCCCCCTTCGCCCCACGGACTCCTTCCTCACCGATGAGATTCTGATCCGCTGTCATGACCGCGCCGCGCGATACGACCACGACAGCACCTTCTTCACAGAGGACCTCCAGGACCTGCGGGAGGCGGGCTACCTGCTGCTCCCCGTCCCGCCGGAGCTCGGCGGCCAAGGGATGTCGCTCGCCCAGGTGGCGCGCGAACAGCGTCGCCTGGGTTATTACGCCGCCCCCACGGCCCTTGCCGTCAACATGCATCTGTACTGGGTGGGCGTCGCCGCGGACCTGTACCGCGCCGGCGATCGGTCGCTCGAATGGATCCTGGAGGAAGCATCGCGAGGGCAGATCTTCGCCGCCGGCCACGCCGAGAGCGGCAACGACATCCCCGTCCTTCTCTCCACCACCGAGGCCGAGCGCGTGGATGGTGGCTACCGTTTCACCGGTCACAAGGCGTTCGTCAGCATGGCCCCAGCGTGGGACTTCCTCGGCATCCACGGCATGGACAGCTCCGACCCGGCCAACCCCAGGATCGTGCACGCCTTCATGCCGCGGAGCACGGAAGGGCACACCGTGCGGGAGTCCTGGGACGTGCTTGGCATGCGCTCCACCCGCAGCGATGACACGCTCCTGGATGGCGCCTTCGTCCCCGACCGTTACATCGCTCGGGTGGTGCCCCCGGGCGCGGCCGGTATCGACGCTTTCGTGCTCAGCATATTTGCCTGGGCGCTCATCGGCTTCGGCAACATCTACTACGGCATGGCACGCCGCGCCCTGGACATGACGCTGGACTCGGTCAAGAGAAAGAAATCATTGGCGCTCACCCGCTCGATGGCGTATCACCCTGAGGTTCAGCACGCCGTGGCTCAGATGGGACTGGACCTCGAGCCGATCGAGCCGCACCTCGAGCGGATCGCTGAGGACTGGAGCAACGGCGTGAATCACGGCGCGATGTGGCCGGCCAGAATCTTCGCCGCCAAGTACCACGCCACGGAAGCATCATGGAGGGTGGTGGACAGAGCGCTGGACGTGGCTGGCGGGCTCGGGATCTTCCGGCGCGCGGGGCTGGAGCGGTTGTTCCGCGATGCGCGGCTGGGACGCATCCACCCGTCGAACTCGATGCTGACACACGAGATCGTCGGCAAGTCTCTCCTCGGCATCAGCCCCGACGAACAGCCGCGCTGGGGGTGAGCAAACCGGCGGGCGCCTGCCCTCGGCGCCCGCCGCTCACCTCACACGAACATCGCCGGGCTGATCTCCAGCGACACCAGCGAGATCTTGTTGGCCGGCAGCCCCGCACGGCGAGCATGCTCCAGCACCGCCTCGGCGTTGGGCGCGTCGTACTCGCAGTAGATCTTCCCCTCCGCGTCCGACACGTAGCTCTTCACCCAGACGACGCCATCCATCTCGGCGATGACGCCGTTGGAGCGCACGCTGGCGGTGCGCAGATCGTCGCGCGACAGCTGGCCCACTTCGCGTTCAATGATGTAACGTGGCATCAGAGTCAATCCTCCTGGTCGGGGGTTTCCGCACTCATGTCGGCAAGCTTTCCAAGAGCCGCGTCGAGCGCCGGGTCTTTTACTTCCACCGCGATCGCGCAGGCGGCGTCTCGCGCGATCAAAGCATCCTCCTGGCGTCCTTCCGCCAGATAGGCGCGGGCGAGATGCTCGAGCATCCAACCCTCGCCTCGACGGTCTCCCAGCTCTGGTCTTATCGCCAGCGAGCGCTCTATGGCCTGGCGTGCTTCACGGGGGCGGCCAAGCACGAGAAGCACCTGCCCAAGTACGGCCTCGGAGTGCGCCTCGAGCTGCCGCTGTCCCGTCTCTCGATTCACACGCGCCGCCTCCTCCAGCGATGTCCGTGCTTCATCGTACCGGCGGAGCCGGTGGAGTGTGGCTCCAAGGCTGTTGAGGATCAGACCTTCGTGCACACGGTCCTCCAGCTCCCGGCAGAGACGCAACGCGGCTTCGTAATGGCGCAGCGCCTCGGTAAAGGCGCCGTCCTCCCAGCGGAGAAGCCCCAGCGTGTTGCGGAGCGTCACCTCCCTCTCGCGCTGTCCGGCGTGAATCGCGTGCGTTAGCGCAGTCTCGTACTCCTCCATCGCGACTGAACGGACGCCACGCCGCCGCGCGCATCGGGCGAGCCCTTCCAGCGCCAGTGTTTCGCCCATGTTGTCGTCATCCTCGGCGCACCGCTCCCGCACGCGCTTCCAGACCTCTTCCGCCTCGGCGAACTGGTCGCATCTCTCGTGAGCCATCGCGGTCCGCTGCCAGATCATCGTCTGCGTCTCACGGTCCTCGAGCTGACCGAACAGCTCGGCGGCTTCCTGGAGGTTCGGAACCGCCTCGTAGCATCGACCGAGACCGAACAGCACCTCACCAACCGCACGCAGCGTCTGCGCAAGGCCGTCTCCGTGACGAGCGCGACGGCTGAGGTCGATGGCCTCACGATAGGTGGCGAGCGACTCCTCCACGCGGCCCTGCTCGAGCTTGATGTGCGCGATCGTCGGGAGACTGAACGAGGCGAGAATCGGAAGCCGCCTCTCGATCGCCATCTCCCTCGCCCGCTCCAGATGGCGCAACGCTGCCTCGGTGTCACCGAGATCGCGATGCACCGAGGCGATCACGATCGTTACCGCGCACCACTTGGTGGGCTCCTCATCCGGGGTCAGGTACTGAAGCGCCTGCTCCAACGCTTCCAGCGCCTCTTCATAACGACCCATGTTGCGCAGGATGTTGCCGAGACTCGCCACGTCCGCGGCGGCGGCTGTCTTCTCGCCCAGCTCCAGATCGAGCGCCAGCGCCTGCTCGATTATCGCGATGGCTTCCGCGGCCCGCCCCTCGTGCGAGCGGAGGAGCCCCATGCTGCGGAGCGCATTGCGTTCTCCCGGCCGATCACCGAGCTCGCGGCTGAGGAGAATGGAGGTACCAAGGGCGCGATCGGCCGCATCGAACCGCCGGAGCAGCGTGAACACGTCGCCCTGTCGCAGATAAGCTTCGGCAAGCCGTGCGGAGCCGCCAACGGGGGCGAGCAGCGCGATGAGCTCCCCTACCAGTTTGAGCTGGCGGGCGCGCTGCCCCAGCGTCTCGCACAACCGCTCCTGACGAAGATAGACGTCGGCCAGCAGATCACGATGCTCGGCGTCATCCCGCAGGTTCTTCAGCCACTCCTGCACCTGGTCGAGCGTGCCGAGCGCGTCGCCAAAGTGACTGAGCGCCTTGGCACGATCCGCCGCGCGGATTCCGTAGCGCACGGCATCGCGCCATTCGTGGCCACGGCTGAAATGATGCGCCACTCGTTCGAGATGCTCATCGAGCCGGTCGCCATAGCGCTCCACGATGATGCGTCCGACCGCGGCATGCAGCGCCTTTCTCTGGTGCTCGAGCAGCGTGTCGTACGCCACCTCCTGCGTCAGCACGTGCTTGAAGCGATACACCGGCTCGGGGACGACACCAATCTGCTGAATCAGCCCGGCGCTCCGAAGTTGCTCGAGTGCGCCCACTACATCACGATTCGCGCCGGGTAGCGCCTCGAGCACCGGCCGCGAGAACTCACGACCGATGACTGCCGCCATGCGCAGCGTGTCGCGCGTCTCCGGATCGAGTCTGTCGAGTCGCGTGCGGATCACCGCCTGCACCGTCTCCGGGAACTGCACCCCGCCCGAGTCGGCGGCCGCGACCGCCTGCCCGCTTCGCACCACCACCGCGCCCTCTTCACGCAGTGCCTGGCAGGTCTCCTCGAGGAAGAACGGATTTCCACCGGTGCGCTCGTGGAGCTGCTGCGCGAGATCGGGCGCAATCTCGTCCGCGCCGAACACCGAACGAACTATCTCAACGGATGCCGCGAAGCTCAACGGACCGAGGTGGACGAGCGTTCGATTCTCGTCGGCCTTCCAGTCGATGTCGGGGCGCGACGAGACTACCACCAGCAGTGGGTACGCCGGCGCTATCTCGCTGATCCGGTCGAGCGCCGCTCGCGATGCCTCATCCGCCCAGTGCCAGTCTTCGAGCAGCAGCACCATCGGTTCCTGGCGAGCCTGCAGACTCACGAGCGCGGCCAGTGCCTCCAGCATTGCCGCCTGCAGGTGCTCGCCATGCAAGTGGTGCGGCAACGGATGCTCGGTGCTGGAGATCGAGAGCAGCACCAGATAGAGCGGCAGGAACTCATTCAGCGACGGATCCAGCGCACGCACGCTCTTCACGACGCGCTCGTGCGGCTGTCCATCCTCACCGGCAGTGACGCCGAGCAGCTCCCTGATCGCCTGGACGAACGGGAGGTAGGGAGTGGTGCCCCCGTATGCGTCGCACCGCCCGTACACCAGCCGCGTGCCGGCGGCTTCCGCGCGGCGGCGCAGCTCGAACAGCAGTCTGCTCTTTCCTGAGCCGGCATCACCGATCACAACGCTTACGCGCCCCTCGCTCCGCAGCGCCGCCGCAAGCTGTTCCTCCAGGTAACCAACCTCGCGTGAACGGCCGGCGAGGGGAGTGAGCCCGACACGCTCCGCGAGCTCGATTCGACTCTGTACATCCGACTCGCCCAGCACGCGATGCGTCGTGATCGGTGCTCCGTCCGACTGCAACATCACCGGTGCACTCGGCATCGCCTCGATGAATGGCGTGACGAGGCGCTGACAATCGGCGGTGATGAGGATCTCGTCGGCGGTGGCGAACGCAGCCAGGCGCGACGCCACATCGAGCGGAGCTCCCGTGACACGGAAGCGCCGATCACCCGCGCGCTGACGCTGTGCCACTACCGGCCCGGTGTGTACGCCAGTGCGCATCCGCAGCGCGACGCCGAGTCGATCGCGGGTGGCTTCGCTCAAACGTTCCACTCGCCCGTGCAGCGCCAGCGCCGCTCGCACGGCCCGCAGTGCATCGTCCTCGTGCGCGGTGGCGACTCCGAACAGCATGACGGCATCATCACCGGCGAAGTGGTTCACGATGCCACCGTAATGCGTTGCCACTTCCGCCGCCGCGTCGCGGAACGCGATAGTAAGCCGGTCAGTCTCTTCCGGCGCCAGTCGCTCTATGAGCTGACCGAAGTCGGCGATGCCGGTGACGACCACAGCCGCCTGGCGCCGCTCCCCCGCCCGCGTCAGGACGGAATCCGTGGCCGCGGCCCCCGGCGCCGGACTGGCCAGCGACACAACGTCCGGTGGGCCCACCGCCGGCAGGGCGAGCAGCGCGGCAAGCATCTCCTGCGCAGTCGGAAAGCGATCGTCCGGCTTCTTGGCGAGCGCCCGGCGTATCAGCGCGTCCAGCGCCGGCTGTGCATCGGGACGGAGCGCCAGAAGGGATTCCGGCTCCTGCGTCAACAGCGCGAATAGCAGTGCCTGCTCACCCGGCCCGCGGAAGGGACGCGTGCCAGTCACCATCTCGAACAGTACGACGCCGAGCGACCAGATGTCGGTGCGGTTGTCCACCGACTCGCCAAAGGCCTGCTCGGGACTCATGTAGGCGACGGTGCCGATCACCGTCCCCGTCTGCGTGAAGCTAAGATCGGAGAGCTTGGCGATGCCGAAGTCGAGAATCGTCACGATGCCATCGGCGGTCACCATGATGTTTGCCGGCTTTACATCGCGATGGACGATGCCGCTGTCGTGAGCCTTGCCCAGCCCGCGCGCCACCTCGGCCGCGATCCGCAGTGCCTCCGGCAATGCGAGGGGACCTCGGGCTATGAGCTGGTCGAGCGTCACGCCATCGTAATAGCCCATGACGATGTAGAGCTGCCCATCATCCATCTCGCCGATCTCGTGCACGGTGCAGATGTTCGGGTGCTCGATTGACGCAGCCGCACGCGCCTCCACCAGGAAACGTTTCTTGGCTGCCGGGTCGGCGCTCAGATGAGCTGGCAGGAACTTGAGCGCCACGTCCCGCTCCAGCCGCTCATCGCGCGCGCGGTAAACGATGCCCATCCCACCGCCGCCGATCCGCGCGATCATGCTATAGCGCGACGGGGCGGACGGCATCTTTCCCTCCGGAGGCCGAGGGCGTGGGGAGGACGGACGCTTCTCGCGCGACGACAACATCGGAACCATCACCTCGTCGGTGAGGGTATCCAGTGCGCCACCGTCTTCATGTGCCTGGAGCAGCGCATCCACCTCCCGCCGCATCCCGGCATCCGCACAGGCGGCTTCCAGGTATTCAGCGCGATCCGCCGCGGGACGGTTGAGCGCCTCGTGGAGCAGCGCCTCCAGCGCCGCCCAACGCTCGGCCCCCACCTCTTCCTTCAGGGGAATCTCGGCGCGCTTCTCGCTCCTGGCCGTCACGACTGGAGCTCCCTGTTCAGCCACGCGCGCGCGGCGATCCAGTCGCGCTTTACCGTGGCGGGAGAGAGCGCCAGGATCTCCGCGGTCTCTTCGATGCTGAGACCGGCGAAGAACCGGCATTCGACCACCTGGCTCTGGCGTGAATTGAGCTGTTTGAGGCGCTCCAGCGCCTCGTCCAGTTCGTGCAGCTCGTCGGCGTAGCGCTCCACCGCGGCGATGGGCGCGTCCAGCGCCACGGCAACGATGTCACCACCTCGCTTTTGCGCACGCCGCCGGTCTGCGTAGTCGATCAGCACTCGTCGCATCGTTCTGGCGGCCATGGAAAGCACGTGCTGTGGATCGCGCCACTGCATATGCTCGATGCCGAGCAGGCGCAGGAACGCTTCGTGAACGAGGCCGTCGGTTTCGAGCGTGTGTCCCTCCGCCTCACGATGCAGCTGGCGGTGGGCTATCTCGCGCAATCCGTCATACAGCTCCGCGAGCACCAACCGCAGCGCCTCGGCATCGCCCTGGTTGGCGCTGCCGAGCAGTTGAGAGATGTCACGCTGCTCCTTCATTCGTCTTCGGTCATCGGCAAACCGATGAGTTTCTGGAACGATCATGCCGTACTCCGATCGCACAGAGACAGCGCAAGGCGAGCGGAGTTGGCGAATCCTGACGGATCTGCGCGGTCGCCCCAACGGCGCTAAACATGTGACGGGGGAAGCACGGCGGCCAGCTGCCGGCGCGTGCCCCGCGCGTCAGCAAACCACCGCCCCGATCATCCATTAGGCGGAAAATAACCGGGGAATGGATCATCATCGGGTTTGCCGGCCGCGGCAAGTGGGGGGCGGGCCTGCTCCTGCCGCCAGAGATCACTCCATCCGCCAGAGAATCACTCCTTCCGCCAGGGAATCACTCCTGCCGCCTGGGATCACTCCTGCCGCCAGGTAGACAGTACCCGCGCGTGCTCCGCCACCAAAGGGACCTATCGTCTCCAGGTTATAACCGCCGCCCAGCACCGACACGAGCATCCCGCCGCAAACCCGATCGGCGTACTCGAGCGTCATGCGCGTCAGCTCCGGAAACGCTCGCTCCGACAACCGCAGGTCGCCGAGCGGATCGGCTCGGTGTGCGTCAAAACCGGCGACTACCAGTACCAGCTCCGGCTGGAAGCGCACGCCGCGCAGACCGCGCTCGAAGGACCGCAGGAATTCCTTGTCCTCCGTGCCCGGATCCATCGGAATGTTGAGCACGGTGCCCTGCCCCAACCCGGTTCCACGCTCGGTCGCCGCTCCCTTTCGCGGATAGATGCTTCCGAAGCTGTGGATTGAAAGCGTGAACACCGCGGGATCGCTGGTGAAGATCGCCTGCGTGCCGTTGCCGTGATGCACGTCCCAGTCGACGATCATCACCTTGCGGAGCCCGTGCTCTCCCTGCGCGTAGCGCGCGCCTACGGCGGTGTGATTGAAGATGCAGAACCCCTCGCCGCGCGCGGGATACGCGTGGTGATCGCCGGGGCGCGCCATCACGATCGCGTTCTTCGCACGCCCTTCCAGCACAGCGTCGACCGCCGTGATCACCGCCCCGCAGCCAAGCGCCGCCAGCTCGTACGTATTGGAGGCGATCGCCGTCTCCGCACTCACCCAGCGGAAGTCATCGTCGCGCAGAATCGTACCGTCGGAGTATCCGCGAATGCGCTCGATGTACTCCGGCGTGTGCACCATGGCAATCTCGGGGTCGGTCGCCGGGCGTGGCTCGACGATCGGCAGCTCGAGGCCGAGCGCCTCAATCGAATCCAGCATGCGGACGAGGCGCTCGCCCCGGAAGGGGTCGGGCGCGTCGTCACGCGGCACGCCCTCGTCCAGGAACCGGTCACTGAAGACGAGCGGCGTGGGGAGAAGCGGACCGTCAATCGACACGGCCGACGCTGGTTTGCATCACTTCAAGTTCAAGGGGTCAGAGTCCTTGATTCCGTTCAAGGGGTCAAAGTCCTACGCTGTGCTCGTCGCGGCCGGCGCCGTTTCCTTTCGCAGGGGCTGCCACCGCCCGTAGGTCATGCACCGCCACACCCACTCCAGCGGTCCGAAGCGATAGCGCCTCAACCACAAGCGGCTGATCGCCACTTCAACCGCGAACAGCATCGCCGTCGCAATCAGAATCGCGATCGGTCGCAGCCGCAGCGACTCGCCGTAGCCCGAAGTGAGATAGTCTAGCACGGCCGCCTGGAGGATGTAGTTCGTGAGCGCCATTCTTCCCGCCAGCCCGAACGGCGAGAGGCGCCTGGCCCACACGGGCCAGTATGCGAGCAGCAGCGCCAGCGCACCGGCATAGGTGAAGGTGAGCCACTGATCCTGGATCAGCCCCAATCCGTAACGCACCGTCCATGTAGCGCGGGCAACGGGAAGTTCGGGAACGTGACGGAGGACCAGCCAGGCTATGGCGAACGACGTCACACCGAACGCCATCCAGCCGAGTATTAGCCTGACGTGGCGGCGCGGCTCGTCCACCACTCCATGTCGCACCGCCAGCAGCCCTACTATAAAGAGCGTGAAGTTTGAATTGGGCAGCAGGGTGGTCCAGTGGCCGTACTGTACGCGCATGTAAGCGATGCGCGCCTGGAGCAGCTCCAGATAGCTTCCTTCCGCTCCAGCGCTGCGCATCGCTTCCCACAGCGCGAGCGCCGGCGCGTTGCGGGATGCTGCGACCACCGTCGCACCTTTGGCGCCGAACTGGCTCCACTCGTGGACGGCGAGCAGCGCGTACTCGCATACTCCAGCAGTACGGCAAAACCGAAGAACGCCTGCGCGATGAAGCCGAACAGCGCGAGTCCGAGCATTCGCCGCAGGTATAGCGCGACCGCCGGAACTTCTTTCGTCTCCAGACGCCGCAGCAGCACCGCGAAGCCAATGCCGAAGAGGAGAGCGAACAGACCCCACGCCTTCTGCTCCACTCCCACCCAGATGATCCAACCGATCAGCCCCTCGAGCCCCTCGGCCGAGCGCTCGATGCGCTGGTGGAAGTGGACGAGGATCATGCCCAACAGAGCGAAGCCGCGTGCGATGTCGAGCGTGTGAAGCCGCTCGACCGTGGCGACAGGCGAGGTAACCGTGGCGACAGGCGAGGTGACCGTGGGCAAGTGCGTCATCCCCGGACGCAGTGCGCGCAGATTTGACAGTCAGGGCTCTCGGCTCACCCGCAGCTGCACCTCGTACTCCTCCTGGGGAATGCTCCTCGCGCTGTGAGGCTCCGGCTTCAAGTCGACGACGGTCACGCGGTATTCGCCAATTAGCGCTGAGCGCGGCTCGAGATGGGTGTGCAGCTCCATCACCTCGTCGGCGCCGTTCGCCCGTCTGACCACCAGATGCACCAGCGCGTCGCCCGCCCACACGCACTGCACATCCACGGGGCAGCGCGAGTCCAGGCCGACATCAAGGAATCTGATGCGGATCGACGCACCAGCGACGTCCGCCTCCTGCCCCGGTCGAAGGGTGAAGACGTCGTCGAGCTGTACCGACAGTGCCGCAAGCGGTTCGGGCGGCGCTCCCGGGCTGCAGGACAGGATAGCCATGCCGAGAACCAGGATGAGGCTGCGCAAGGGATTCCTCGGGATCGGGTGTGAATTGCGTGCTGCTGGCGCTAGAGCCGTAAACCTTCAGCTACTCCGCTGCCGTCACAACAACTAGAACTCCGCCACATTCTGGCGCAAGCGATCCGAAATGGCACTGTCAATGCAGCCCGCCCGCAGTCGACCATCGCCCAGTGCGCGTGCGCGCGCCGCCGCCTCGGCTACCACGACGGTCTCGATCGGGACACCGAACGAACGCAACTCATCCTTGTCGCGCTCGAACATGCGCATGACGGTGGCGTCCGATTTTCCCCGCATGCTGTACTTGGGAACGTCGCGCGACCACATCCACCGTCCGCCCCTCTACATTGGCCATCGGGGATTCCCAGGGTGCACTACCCAAGCCACGCCTCGGGATACGGTTGCACTGAACTTCGAACGCTTTCGCGAATTCAACCACCACTGGAGTGAAATCGAACGTCGGAATGTCGTCGGCGGATATTTCTCCTACGTGACAGGGATAGAGCGATTGGTAGTCGGTGATGTAGAGGTGAACTTCCCTGTGCGGCTCGCCGTCCACGGGCTTGCAATCCGCGTCCAGAGCAAGGATGTCATTGATGTTCGGAAGAGGGGCACGTCTGGTGGGCGATTACGACGCAATTCCAGCGCTCTTGATTCCAAGTACTCTGACCCGCTTTCAAGTACTCTGACCCCTTGATAGGCCTTTCCAACTACTCTGACCCCTTGACCGCTTGACCTTGAATGTTGAAGCCGCGCCCGAATGTTGCAGGCGCGCCCGATCGTCTGCACGTTAGCCGGCAGCGACCCTGTTTTGGAGGTGTTTGACCCGTGGGCAGATGGTTACCCTTGCCCCTCGAGCGCCGCCTCGCGCTGCTCATGAGTGGAGTGCTCGTGGCCATCCTCGCCACGTCGCTGGTGCTCACCTACGGAACTCTTACCCGGGTATCGGAGCGGGCTTCGCGCGAGCGCATCGCTCCGGCGGCACTCCAGATCGCCGCCTCGGCGCACGCGTCTACCGCGCAGCGCGCGCAGACAATGCAGCGGTGGAGCGTCGAACCAGCGCTCCGCCGGGCGCTTCGCAGCGCCAACGCGCTCGACGACGCTACCCTCGCCGCCGGAGCGACCAAGCCCTATGGCACAGTCGCGACCACTGCGCTCGCGGCGCTGGCCCCGCATTTCGCAGCCTCCGACACGCTGCTGCCAATTCATCTCTACGATCGTCGGGGACGACTCGTGTTGGCGGCAGGTGCTGCGAGCGGGCTCCAGAGCGAGCGTGCGCTGGGCAGCGAGCTGGAGTGGCTTGGTGCCACCGACCGCGCTCCCGGATCCGATTCAGCCACGTTCAGTGCGATACATGAAGCGGGTGGCATCCCTTACTTCTGGGCCATAGCACCGGTGAACGCCGCCGGTGTCGCACTCGGCCACATCGCACAGCGTCACCGCGTTGGAGGGCCACCCAACATACAGACCCAGCTCCAGGATCTGATCGGCGAGCCCGTCACCATGTACGTGCGCAATCAGGATGGCACCGCCTGGACCACCGCGTCGACCATGGCTGCCGCCCCGGATCGGCGTGAAGTGAAACGTGGATTGTTGCACCACCGGGCACGCGGCCAAATGATCGCGGAGGAGGCAGCGATCGCGGGGACGCCGTGGTTGGTCGTGCTCGAGACGCCGCTCAGCGACGTCCACGCTGGCGCGCGGCGAACCGTGGTTCACCTGTCGCTGCTGAGTGTGTTCCTCGTGGCTGGGGGCGCGCTCCTGTCATGGGCGATCGGACGCAGGATCACTCAGCCGCTGGTATCGCTCACATCCGCGGCCGAGGCGATCGCCGGAGGCGACTACGACCGCCGGTTGGGAACCGCATCGCGCCGTGACGATGAGATAGGAAGGATGTTGACGATGTTCGACCAAATGGCGGAAGAGGTGGCGGCGACGCGTCACGCACTCGAACATCAGGTTGCGGAAGCCGAACACGCGCGCGAGCAGGCCGAGCGTGCCAACCGCGCCAAGGGTGACTTCCTGGCGGTGATGAGTCACGAGTTGCGGACACCGCTCAATGCCATCGGCGGCTACGCGCAGCTCCTCACTCTGGGCGTCTACGGTCCGGTTTCGGTTGAGCAGCGAGAGGCGCTGGAGCGCCTGGGGCGCAGTCAGGCCCACCTGCTGCGCCTGATAGACGAAGTGCTCAATCTGGCCCGGATCGACGCGGGTGAGGCAACCTACAAGATGGCTCGCGTGCCGCTGGCCGAAGTGCTCGAAGGGTTGGAGCCCCTGGTCGCACCTCAGATGCTTGCCAGGGGGATTCGCTTCGAGCTGGGCGCAGTACCGAACTCGATCGCGGCGCACGCCGACGCCGAGAAGCTTCAACAGGTGCTTCTGAACCTTCTCGAAAATGCCAGCAAGTACACGAGGGCGGGCGGGACGGTGCGCGTGGACTGCGATTCCGACGATCGGTACGTCCGGATCCACGTGACTGATAGCGGCATCGGCATCCCACTGGAGCGCCAGGCATCGATCTTCGAGCGGTTCGTTCAGGGGGAGCGGTCGCTCAGCAGGCCCGACGAGGGGGTTGGGCTGGGACTCACCATTAGCCGAGAGCTTGCCCGCGGTATGGGTGGCGAGCTCAGCGTGCAGAGCGAACCCGGCAGCGGATCTGTGTTCACCGTGAGACTCGATCGGTTTGAACAGCCGGCGGGCGTGAACGGAGAGCGCGCGGCTACCAGCGAACTGGTGTCATCGCCACAGATGAGACGACCACGGAACCATTACTGATCATGTCGCACTTCAACCAGCTCGACTCGCCCACCGGGCAGCGCCTCCTGAAGGCGCTTCGAGCGATCTGCGCGCCGCTCCCCGAGGTGGAGGAGATAGTGGATGGCTTTGGCCACACTACCTTCCGCGTGAGCAAGAAGTCCTTCGTGATAGCCGGGATGGGTGAGCAGGGGGAGGCGATATCAATCAAGGCAGACCGGCTCACCCAGGATCTGCTCACTCGCCGCGGGCCGTACTATCGGACCCCATACATCGGGCAGCACGGGTGGGTGTCCATCGCCGATCCGCTGGATCATGACTGGCCGGAGGTCACGCAGCTGATAGTGGACGGCTACCGACTGGCCGCACCCAAGAGGCTGGCGGCGTCGGTTGACGACGTTGTGGGTACGGGGGCAGCAGCAGGGGCGGCAGGGGCGGGGCGCAAGCCGACCCGCCCCCGGAAGTGAGCCCCGATGCGCACGAATCAAGCATGTACCGATCCCCACCGTCGAAAAGAGCACACCGTCGGTCGACAATGAAGGGAACATTCACATTCTGGCCTTGACCGCCGTGTCCACCGCGTCTCCGCGGGAAAACAAGAATCGATGCCTCTCGCCCCGAATGCCCGAAACCGAAGCCCAATCAGACTGCTCACCACTTAATCTGCAGAGAGGATCCCATGCTGCTCATTCGCGAAATCATGTACTGCAAGCCCGGCAAGGTCCGTCCGATGGTCGAGAAGTTTCTCGCCATGAAGAAGCTCGGCGAGAAGTCAGGAATGGGCAAAATGCGCGTCATGACCGACGTGAGCGCCGAGCGTTACTGGACGATCGTGTCGGAGATGGAGGTGGAGAGTATGGAGGCGTGGATGGCGATGGGGCAGGATACGGAGAACGAGAAGGAATTCGAGGAGATCATGAAGGGATATCACGACCTGGTGGATCACGGGCGGCGGGAGATCTACACGATCGAGGAGTAAGCCTCACCGCCCTTGTGAACCATCCAGCTCAGCCACCTTGGCGCGCGCCAACCGCACCACCGGCTGGAACTCGGTGTCGCTCTCCGCCCACAGCCGCGCAAAGTGCGCGTAATGGTTGGCTGCCGCGCCGCGCTCGCCCAACCGCTCGTGGATCCGGGCCTGCCGCAGGTGCACGGGCGCGCCAAACGGAAGCTCGTCGATCGAGCCCTTCCCAATGGATGACAGCCAGGTGAGTGCCTCGCGGTCGCGGCCGAGAGCCTCGAGAACCTCGGCGCGAAGGAAGCGCTCGTTGGCGCGCGCGATGAACGGTATGGTAGTGACATCGCCCTGCGCGTCGCCAAACTCCAGCGCGTCGAGTAGGCGAAGCGCCTCCTCCGCCCGACCGGTTTGAAGGTTGATGCGTGCCCGCAATCCGCGGTCCAGATCGCGGATGAACATGTTTGCATCCGGTGAGGCGGCCAGCCGCGAGAGCGTTGCAGCTGCCACACCCGCCGAGACCGGATCTCTCAGACGCAGTGACAGCACTCCCATCGTGTATTGTCGCAACGGCTCGAGCTGAAGCGAGGTTCCTACATCGAGATCGTTGTTCAGTACGTCTATCTGGCTCACCGGTGGAAACGCGGCGGTGGCGGTACGACGGCGAAGATCGGCCAGCGCCGAATCCGAATACGGCAGTGGCAGCGTGGCCGCGAGCATGCTGGTAACGATCTCGAACGGCCACCGGCGTGCCGGATCGCTCGTCTCACCCTCGGCCGCTGAGGCGAGTGCCATCAGTTTGCGCGCATCCACCACCTGACCGCTGGCGACATGCAGCACCGACGAGAGCCATAACAGCGCGGCTCGCGTGCGTGGACGACGATTATCCTGAACGAGTGCACCGAGAACCGGGCGCACGGCAGCCGGATCCGGACTGAACACCGAGATCCAGATTCCTAGCCGCCATGCGGTAAGATCCTCCGACCGACGAAGTTCCTCCACCAGAGAATGCGTTTCCGCCGCATCGCCAGCGCCAAGCGCGCGCAGCAGTCTCGCCTCCAGCAGTCGCCTGTCGGTGCGCAGTTCGTGCGGAGTGAACGGCGCCAGAAGGGAGTCGATGGCCGTCACACGACCTTTGGCCGCGGCGATGCGCGCCAGATGCGGCACCGCGAAGACGTTCCTCGGCTCGTGAAGCAGGACCTGGCGCCACGCTTCCTCGGAATCGGCAATCGGCCGGCCGAGCAGGTATCCGAAGTGAAAGTGAATCTCACCCAGCTGATGCCAGGCCTCCACGTCGTCGGGATAGCGAGCAAGGATCGCCCGGTAACGACGCTCCGCCTCGACGGCGTTCCCGACGCGCCACGCCTCGTACGCTTCCAGCAGCGCGCGGTCGCGCGGCGTCAGCCGGCTTGCGAAACGGGCGGCATCGTGCGCGCTCCGGTGATTGCCGGGCAGTGGCGCCCACTCCCTCGCCAGCGCCAGCCGGTAGTGGGCGACGGCGTATGTCGAATCGAGCGCGATCGCCTGGAGGTACGCGTCGGCGGCGCGCTCGAACTCGCCGGTGCGCATCCGCTCTTCGCCTTCGAGATACGCCTTGAACGACGGCAGCGACGAAGTCGCGACGGCGGCGGTGCGCAGCAGTCGGTCCGCGGAAGGATCTCCAAAGCCCGAGAGCAGCTGAGCAGCCAGCCTGTCCACAAGATCGAAGAGCCGCTCCCGCTCGCCGCTCACCGCCGCGCGGTGGAGCGGCTCCGTCGGTGTTCGTGCCGAGTAGACCACGGCGTCGATCTGGAGTTGATCACCAACCGCAACCACGTTGCCCAGAACGAACAGCCCGGCGCCGAGCCGAGCGGCGAGCCGGCCACCGACATCGAGATCGGGCGCAGCTGCGCCCTCACGCGACACTGCGGCGAAGATTGCCCGCGCGTCGACGGGACGCACAAGCGTCGCTCCGTCCATCGCCGTGCCAAGGAGGCTCGCCATCGCATCGCGCAGGAATTCGGCGTCGTCATCGCCACGCACGGAGAAGGGGAACACCGCAACCGCGGTGGAAGAGAAAGGCGGGGCGGCTGGCGTCGTCCGTCCGTTCCACTTCCAAACGGCCCAAAGCACGAGCAGCAGCATGATCGCCGCCGCCACGACTCTCCCGCCGCTCCACCTGACCCGCGATCGTTGCGCGGCGGCGGGTGGCACGCGCTCACTCGATGATTGAAGCGCGACCGACGCCGCAGCTCCGGAGCGAACCCGCTCGATCAGCTCCACCGTTTCGTCCAGCGGTTGCAGATCCTCCGCCTCGAGCAGTCGTGAGTACGTCTCGTAGTGCCGGATGGCCTCGGCCCTGTCTCCCGCAGCCGCAAGCACCTCGATCAGACGATGCTGCGCTTCGTCATCGAGAGCGTCGGCCGCAGCCCACCGGCGCGCCGCCTCTGTGGCGCCCTCAAGATCACTCGCGGCGAATCTCGTCTCGACCCAGCCGCGAGATGCCTTCTGAAAGGCTCGCGCGTACTCCGCTCGTTTCCCGTCCACCCAGCTCTCCCAGCTCTTGAGGTCAGCGAGGTGCACGCCGTCCAGAAACGGGCCCGAGTACGAGCGAGCCGCTGCCTCCGCATCTCCGGAATCGAGCGCGGCGATGAAGGCGCCCACGTCGGTGCTCACGCCGTCGCCGGCGAGGAGCTCGTGCGAGCGAACCTCCACCCAGTCGTCACCAAGGATGCGGCGCAGTTGATAGAGGCTCTGGCGCAGCGCGTGACGGGCCTTCTCGCTGCTGCTCTCCGGCCAGAAGACGGTGCTCAGGTGCTCGCGCGAGACCCGGCGTTCGATGGCCAGGTAGACGAGGAGCGCCGCGCGCAGCCGCTGGCTCCGCAGCTGATCAAGCTCGGCGCCATCGCGGTGGGCGCGCAGGCCCCCCAGGGTCTGGAGATGAATGGCCATGGCGATCCTCCCAGGGTGGCCGTCCAGGTCGACGACGCCGCCCATGAGGTGCTTACCGTTCCAAGGTGGCAGCGCGGAAAGCGCGTCGCAACTCGGCGCGGAAGTTTCGCGAAGGCTGGCCGCGTGACGCCCGGATAACGCCGCGTGACGCGTTCATGCGGGGAGCGGTGACGGCGGCCCGTCAGATTCGCGGGAGACGGCGACGGCAGAAGCCGAGCAGCGCCGCTGACCTTTTACCCGTGCTGGAGGTGGACCATGACCCGCATCATGCCCACGGATCGCAAGCCCGTCGTACTGCTCTCCTCCCTGCTCTGTTTCGCTTGCGGAGACGGAGTCGCCGCCGGAGCTCTGGACGAAGCCTCGAACGACAATGCCTCGCTCAGCAGCGCAATCTCGAGCGAACGGATCGTCGGTGGTGGCGGAACCAGCCTCGCCGTCTACGAGGCCGGGAATCCCGACGGCGCGCCGATCGTGTTCATTCACGGCTTCAGCCAGAACAGCATGTCGTGGGAGCGACAGTTCTCGGGCTCACTCGCCGACGAATTCCGACTGATCGCCTACGACATGCGCGGGCATGGCGCGTCCGACAAACCATTGGACACCAGCCACTACACTGAATCCGAGCTGTGGGCTCAGGATCTGGCGGGAGTGATTCGCGCCAAGAAGCTCGACCGTCCCGTGCTGATCGGTTGGTCCTATGGTGGTTATGTGATCTCCGACTACGTGCGCAAGTTCGGCGATTCGGGACTGGGAGGGCTGGTATTCGTGGCCGGCGTCACCAAGAACGGAACGGAGGAGGCAGCCGGCTTCCTCACCGATGAGATTCTGGCGCTCTTTCAGGACGTGCTTTCGCCCGACGCGAGGGCAAGCATCAACGCCACACGGTCGTTCACGCGACTGTTCACCGAAGCGGGCAGCGATGCATTCGAGGTGGCGTACGGTAGCGCGATGATGGTGCCGCCCGAGGCACGGTTGGGAATGTTCTCGCGCGTACTCGACAATGACGACGTGCTGCGCAGAATTACGACGCCTTCATTGGTGATTCACGGGACTGACGATCGCATTGTCAGGGTCGGCGCCAGCCAGCACATTGCGCGCATGGTAACCGGGGCGCGGATGCTCACGTACGATGGTGCGGGTCACGCTCCGCATCTGGATACGCCGTATCGCTTCGAGCGCGACGTGTCGGAGTTCGTGCGCGCGGCGCGGCGTGACTGACGAGCGTCGCGCCCATCCGGCGCCACCACTCCACTGGCGTTCTATCCAGCGGACCAGGGGGTCAGAGTACTTGAAACGTCGTTTCAGGTACTCTGACCCCCCAGAGACTCCAGAGAGAGAACCGCACCCGACTTGCCGTGTGCTCCAGTGAGAGGGATCTTCACTCCTGAACCCTTTCACCCCGGAGCACCAAATGCGAACCTATCTACGGCCTGGATTACTGTTGGCTCTGCTGACCGCCGCGGCGCTCGTTCCGACCGCCTCGGCCGCTCAGGCTGCTGCCGCACCGACGGCTGCCGCCACAGCGCGCCCAGCGGCGATCGATGCGCTGCTGCGCGATCTGGCCATGGCCGAGAAGAAGCTGATCGGCCTTGGCGAGGCGATCCCTGAAGACAAATACGGCTGGCGTCCAGCGGAAGGTGTGCGGTCGGTGGGCGAGGTGCTGATGCACATCGCGGCCGACAACTACTTCCTTCCAACCGTAGCCGGCACCGCTGCACCAGCATCTACTGGGATCAAGGCTGGCGAGTACCCCACCGTTCAGGCGTACGAGAGCCGGAGCGCGACCAAGGCCGAAGCGCTGACGGCTCTGCGCGAATCATTTGCGCATCTGCGTGCGAGCATGGAGGGGACGAACGACGCGTTTCTCGCGCAGCAACTGAGCATCTTCGGCATGGACATGAGCGGGCTCGACTTGTGGGTGTTGACTACAACGCATCTGCACGAGCACCTCGGGCAGCTGATCGCGTACGCGCGGTCGAACAACGTCGCGCCGCCGTGGAGCCAGTGACACGACGGGCAGAACATTGACTGTATTCTCAGCGCCTACCCGATCGCGCGCGCTGCGTGTCTCCACACGATCGCGATCGCTGCCTGTCGTTTGCGCCCGGGCCGAGGTCCGAAAACGGCCAGCCAACGGGTCGGAAGAGAGCTATTCTTTCCGGAAATCAACGCGAAGGATCAAATGACGACGGTCTACGACATCGTGCAGAGTCCGGTGGGCGACCTGCTGCTCACCGCCGAAGGCGACGCGATCACGCGTCTCTGGTTCGACAAGGATTCCAGCGGGCACGTTCCCCTTCCTCACTGGGTGCACGTGTCCGCCGCGGAGGGCGTCGCTGCTCGCGTGGTTACGCGCACGCGCGAGCAGCTGGCCGAATACTTCAGCGGCACCCGTCAGACCTTTCACGTTCCACTCGCGCCGAGCGGATCCGACTTTCAGCAGCGCGTCTGGAAAGCGTTGCTGAGTATCCCTTATGGCGAGACCATCAGCTACTCCGAGCTGGCGCGCCGTATCGGCAACATCGCCGCCATGCGCGCCGTGGGCGGCGCCAACGCGCGCAATCCGATCGCGGTGATCGTTCCCTGTCACCGCGTGATCGGAGCGGACGGGTCTCTCACAGGCTACGGCGGGGGCATGGAGCGTAAGCGGTGGTTGCTGGAACACGAGGGTGTTCTTCAAGCGGGCTTCAAGCTTCAGGGAGTTCAAGGGGTCAGAGTCCCTGAAAGCGAGCTTTCAGGGACTCTGACCCCTTGATTCCTTGAGCGCTCACTGTCGCTCGAACGCAGTGGCCAACCGTGACAGCGCCAACGCCCCGATCGCCAGGCCAGGATCGCGCAGCGCGATGTCGAACGAGGCGCCGAGCAGCAGCAGGTTGACTATGATCCCCACCAGCCACGCGGATACGACGTACCCACCGATCCGCGGGTTCACCGCCACGAGAATGCCAGCCAGGATCTCCACGGCGCCGACCGCCCACATGAACGTGGCCGGGGGTATCCGTGTGATCTCGGAGACACCGGGCCATAGGTAGATGGACCAGTCCGCCAGGATCCCGAAGAACTTGTCGAGTCCGGCGACGATCGGTGCCACGGTGAAGCCGATGTGCAGCAGTCTCGCGCGCCTATCCGCCGGTGCTCGCGGCCCTGGTCGACCTGCTGGTGCTCCAGCTTCCGCCCAAACGAGCCGACGCGCTGCTCAGGGAGCTGGGGTCGCGGCTGGCGGGATCGCTCGGCGGCCCGGCGAGCGGCAGTCTTCCGCAGCGCGCGCGCGTTGCGGCGGCCACGATCAACGCTCTCGGAGGCGACGTGGACGTGATCGATGAGAACGGCAGGATTCGTCTGCAGGGGTCTGCCCGCTCTCGGTGGCCGTGAAGCGGCGCCCTGACCTCTGTCGCACCATGGAGATGCTCGTCTCCGGGATCGCGGTTGCGCGGGTACGCCAGTGCTGCGAGCACGGTTCGCGGCCGCGATGCTGCTTTGCGGTGGAGTCGAGGTAAAGGGATCAGGGGCGAAAGGGGTCAGAGTACTTGAAAGCGAGCTTTCAAGTACTCTGACCCCTTGATTTGAACCCCGCCGCGACATCGGCTTCCGCAATCAGTGGCTGTGCGACGCTGCACTGAAACCGCACTTCGCGTCCAGCTGTGCGGCCTGAGCTGCATCGACCGGAATGGTAAGCGGACCCACGTCCGGGACGTTGAGGAAGGTCGCGATCACCACTGTTTCGCCTCCGGTCGGATTGAAGCCGAAATGAACGTTGCCGAAACCGGGATCGACGAATGCCTTTCCTGCCGGATAGGGACGCTCGACGCAGTCGTCCGCGTACACGTAGACGAACTCGCCCTGCGTCACGGCTACCAGGACCGGGCCCGGGTGCGTGTGCCAGGGGAACCGTGCACCCGGCTGAACCGTGATTCGGAGCACGGCCATGTTCGAAGCATCTTTCATGTTCCCTACCGTCGTCGGCCGGCCTGCGGGCTGGTCCCTGACCTGCACGGCGACGTCGTCGGTGAATGCGTGGCGGCCGGTCAGCGGCACGATTGTGATCGGATCCGGTAGCAGCTGACTCGTTGCGAACTCGGCTGGGACGGTGATCGGTCCCGTTGCGGACTCGGCAACCGTTCGATCATTGCAGCTCGGAAGCAGGAGCAGTGTGATTACGAGGCTCAGAAGAGCCACCGGCGGCGCAATGCGCATCGTGCTGAAGTGAGTGGCACGTTTGGCAAAGGATGACATGGAATACCTCCTTGGTGGGAATGTGAGCACAGAACCGCACCGCACCTCCCTGGGCGCGGCTTCCTTGCTCGGTGTCGAGTGTAGGAGGTATGATGAAAGGGGTGGGTTAACCCCGAGTTAACCCGCCGTAAACTCCGGTGAACGGCCCTGCCAGATTCCGCCGCAACCGCTGACCACGCAATGCACGCCGCCTCCACGCACCCCGACTGGCTCGTCCGCCTCTTCCGCTCGATCGACGAGCGCGACTGGGACACCTTCGTCGACCACTTGGCCGACGATGCCCGGTTCCGCTATGGCAGCGGACAGACGGCCCGCGGCAAGGAGACCATCCGCCATGCCGCCGACATGGCGTTGTCTCCGTTCACCACGGTGCGGCACGAGCTGGTGGACGTATGGGAGCGCACGGACTCCACGCTTGTGGAGGGACGCGTGACGTACCAGTGGCCCGACGGCCACAAGCAGACGCTCCCCTTCGTCAACCTCTTCCGCATTCAGGACGGCGGGCGCGCGATCACCGAGTACCTGATCTTCATCGACCCATCGCCGCTGTTCCGGCCGAGGCCGGGCTCGGTTGGTGCGTACGCCGGCGTGGCGCGCGCGCCATTCCTGATGCTCCCCTTCCTGCTCATCGCCGTGGGCGCGGCCGCACAGGGGTGGGCGGGCGGCTTTCACCTGGGCCGCACCCTGCTGGCGCTCGTCGGCCTGATCGCCGCGCACATCGCTGTGAACGCGCTGAACGAGGCGAGCGACTACGACACCGGCATCGATCTCTCAACCATGCGCACGCCGTTCAGCGGCGGGAGCGGCGCGCTACCCGAAGGACTCCTCGACCCGAAGCGCGCGCGACTGCTGGCGTTCGGTGCGCTCGGCATTGCGGCGCTGTGCGCTGCGTGGCTGTTCGTGCAGATCGGCATGCCGCTGGTGCCGATCGTGCTCGCCGGGCTGGTGCTCGTTGTGGGCTACACGCCCTGGCTCACGCGCATCGGGATCGGCGAGATCGCCGCGGGGCTCGGCCTGGGATTTCTGCCGGTGCTCGGCGCCGCTGTCGTGCAGATCGGCAGCGCCGCGCCCGCGGCAGTGGCCGCCGGCATCCCTGCCTTCTTCATGACGTTCAATCTACTCCTGCTCAACGAGTTCCCCGACGAGGTCGCCGACCGCGCAGGGGGACGGCGCAACCTCGTCATCCTGCTCGGCCGCCGCGGTGCCGCGCGCGTGTACGTCGCGGCCGCGGCGCTGACGATGCTCTCGATCGTGGCGTTCGTGGCAGTCGGCCTGATTCCTGTTTGGTGTCTGTTCGCGCTGCTACCCGTCTGGTACATCCGTGACGCCATCCGCTGGGCGACGAGCGATCCGTCGCGCGCGGTGCCGATCCAAGCGCTGGCCGGGAATGTGTTCTGGAATCTGGGCACCAACCTCCTGCTCGCGCTGGGATTCGTCCTCGCGCTGGTTTCAAGGGGTCAGAGTACCTGAAGCAAAGGGGGTAATCGGTGTACCGTTTGGATTCCGTGCAGATCGTGGGGAATCGCCTTGAAATCCGAGAACTTACCGGAATCCGACCCGTTCACCGACCCGCCTGATAAGCGTGAGGTCGATAGTTCAACTCTACCCAGGCCCACTTCCGAAGAAGAAACCCCCGCAGGCAGTTTACGCTCGCGGGGTTCTTCGCATCTCCGGGCAGTGTGAACCGTGGTGCGCCGTTATGCAGCTATGCGCCTGCGACCACGCGTAACACAGTGGCCGGGACGGCGTGCTGGGAGTTGAGGCGGAGTGCCTGCGTTTCCTTCCACTCGCCGGCCGCCGCGGACCTGGCCGGCGTCCTTATTCGACGAGGTCGAGGTTGTCAGGCGACATCGTCCGCCGGTTGCCCGAGCCTGTCTACTCGGTTCCTCCGAGGAAATGACCGGCGGTGGGATGCCCGCCAGGCGGCGGGCCTTTCGTGGCCCTGGTGTTCCCCGGGATCCGGCGTCGGGTGCTCCTCCAGGCTCTCCAGATACAAGGCAATGGCCTCCCGGATGTTGGCGAGCGCTTCCTCCGGGGGTCACATGGCTGAATGCTGTCAGGAAGGGCGGGCACCTCGGCCACGTAGAGCGGGTGGGCACCGCCGGCCCGGCCCGGGCACCCCACTCTGGCCCAATCTCCTCCCGAATCCTGTACGGAAGGTGAGAAACCGGAGCCCTGCCGGCCGACGCCCCGTCGGTCCAGAGGCCCGCGCTCCCTGTCGACCGTCTGGGCGACCCACCATGGAGGAGCCATGCGCACGAGAATTACCATGACGACCTTTCTGACTGCAACGCTGCTCGCCAGCTGTGGGGACATCGATCTCGCCCGGCCGGTGCAGGTCGACGCCGCCCTGGAATCCAGGGCTGGGGGCGTCGCGTGCCTGGCGAAGCAGTCGTTGTCCGACCGCGTGACGTTCGCGAGCGCGGACCGGGCCGGGAAGAACCTCGGTCGACCCGACCACTGGGCGCTTCAGCTCAGCGCGTTCGATCGCGGCGCGCGGCTGCGTA
>CAYXRS010000015.1:0-37051 GCA_964467195.1 uncultured Gemmatimonadaceae bacterium | reverse complement strand
TAGAGCACAGCACTCATAATGCTGGGGTCGCGGGTTCGAGTCCCGCCCCTGCTATGACGCAAGTCGTTGAATCCTCATGGGTTTGGCGGCTTGCTTTTTCTTGGGTCGTCGGGGAGTTTCGGGCAGTTTGCGCGCCTTTTTCATCGTCTGCGTTCCCTGTCGTGAATACTGCTCACCTGGCACAAGCCCCTTGCATGGAATTCCTCGATGATCCGCTTCCTTGCTGTCCGGGAGCGACTGGCGTCACCGGATCCGGATCACGACCTTTCCCCGCGCGTTGCCCTCTCCCACGTACCTGATTGCCTCAGCCGCCTCGCTGAGCGGGTATTGCCGATCGATGATCGGCCGCACCTTCCCAGCCTCGGCGAGCTCCGCGAGATGTGCGAGGCTGGCTTGATCGTTCCTGGAGATGAACGGAACCAGCCGCTGGCTCACGAACGGGGATAGAGCGCCCGCCGCGAATATTCGAGTGGCCGGCGCGAGCCATCGACCAGCCGGGCTGCCCACCGTCACCAGGGTTCCGGTTCGCGCCAGTACGCGCCGACAGTGGGAGAAGGGACGATTACCACCGATGTCGAAGAGGACATCATAGAGCTTCCCTTGGCGTGTGAAATCCTCACGGCGGTGGTCGATTACCTCGTCTGCCCCGATGGACCGCACGATGTCGACACTCTCTGTGCGCGTCACTGCGGTGACATGCGCCCCGAGTGACTTTGCGATCTGCACCGCGAAGGTGCCAACGCCTCCGCCCGCGCCGTTGATGAGGATGCTCTGGCCCGGCTCGAGTTGCGCTTTGTCACGCAATCCCTGAATTGCGGTGAGCCCGCAAACGTGAAGCGCTGCGGCCTCTACGTGCGAGAATCCTATTGGCTTGGGAGCCAGGCGGTCTTCAGTAGTTGCCGTGAACTCGGCGAAGCTTCCGTTGCTACCGCCGAAGACTTCGTCGCCCGGCCTGAAGCGCGTGATGTCGCTGCCGACGGCCACCACACAGCCGGCAAGGTCCACCCCGCGGACGCGATGGCGCGGTTTGCGGAGGCCTTCACCCATGCGAATGAGGTACGGCATGCCCCTCATCGTATGCCAGTCCAGTGCATTGACGGACGCCGCGTGGACTTCAACGAGCACATCCCTATCGCCGATGGTAGGGGACTCGATGTGGCGCAACGCGAGCACGTCCGGCGAGCCGTATGATTCCTGTACGATGGCCTTCATGAAATGATCGGTGTTCAACGTCAGGTCGCAGCGGTACGAGCGCGGCTCGCTGGTGGAGTGCTCGGTTCGGTGGACTGACCACCGTTCTGCCGGCGAGGAAGAGCCAGGACCACGAGCGCACCTCCCACGACAAGCAGCGCAAGGTTGCCCGCGAGCAGCAGGATCGCGTCGTGTTTCCCTCCTCCCTCCATGAACTTGAACGCGAACTGACCCCAGTTGTTGAGTGCGCCGTGCGCCAGCATGACCATCCAGATGCTGTTGTTCGTACCCAGAGCCATCCGATGACCATGCCGGCACCGATGTGCCCCACGGGCATGATCACGGTAGTCATCGCGATCGGAATCCCATCGAGATGCTGACTGGCAGATAGAGTGAACGGCGTTGACTGAGCATTCTCCTTCATCGCGATGCTGAGGATGAGCACGGCGATGGCAGGGACAAACATGGCGACCAGCCCCAATTGTGCGAACGGGCTCGCGGTTCCACCTGTGGCACCCACTACGACTCCAAGCGCGATCGCCAAGCCATAGCAAATCGCAAGGTAGACAAGGACTGGACGAGTCATCGTGATTGACGAATGATTGGTGGGCCATGTCGCGTCGCGAGAATACTCGAGCGTACCTGGCAACTCAAGCATAAGAAATACGTGTGGGGATCCGAGCGGCGCACAGCGGGTGACGCTCTTCTTTGTGTTACCTGGCCGTCGCGACTATTTTGCGGGCTCAGTTGCGTAATGCGCACGGTAACACTTTCCCGCGACGAACTTGTGCCTAGCCATGCCCCGCATGCCGCGTCTCTGATATGACGCTAAGCCAATGCGGGACAATAGTTTCGCTCGAAATTCGGGGATTCGGGAGTAGCAGTTCTGCTCTCGCTGTCAGCGCACGTTGGTCGAGCCGCCGCAGCTCCGGCGGCTTGCATTTTTCATGGCGCGATGGAACGAGCTCCGCCATGATCGACTCGACATGAGCCCGCTGACCTGGGCGGTAATACTCCTACTTATTTCCGTCAACGCTCTGTACGTCGCCGCGGAGTTCGCCGCGGTCGGTGTGCGGCGGAGCCGAATCCAGCAGCGTGCCGAGCAGGGGAGCGCGCTGGCGCGGCGTCTGATGCCTACCCTTCAGGATCCGGCGCGACTGGATCGATACATAGCGGCGTGCCAGGTAGGTATCACCCTCTCTAGCCTGGTGCTTGGAGCATTCGGGCAGATTACGCTGGCGCGGGATCTGGCGCCGCTCCTCGAGCGGTTCGCCGGTATGCAGGAGATCGCTGCCTACTCAACCGCCGCGATCGCTGTGCTCATCCTGCTCACAGTGATGCAGATGGTTCTGGGCGAGCTGGTGCCGAAGTCGGTGGCGCTTCAGTATCCCACGCAGGCGGCGGTGGCCACCGTGCTGCCGGTGCAATGGACACTCGCCGGCCTGTCATGGTTCATCGACGTGCTGAACGGAAGCGGGATGCTGGTGCTGCGCGCTTTTCGCATTCGTGAGCCGGGCCACCGTCACATCCACTCACCTGAAGAGATCGAGCTGCTCATAGCCGAGAGCAGACAGGGTGGCATGCTCGAGCCGGATGAGCACCGCCGGCTCAGAAAGGCGCTTCAGCTGGGCACGCGCTCCGTAAACGACGTGATGGTGCCGCGCACGCACATCGTCGCTCTGGATGCCGAGAGCTCGTACGATGAGGTGCTCCGAGTTGCGGTCGAATCGCCGTTCACGCGCCTGCCGGTCTATGAGGAGAGCATCGACAACATCGTAGGACTGGTTCACGTGCGCGACGTCGCGCTGCATTCGCTCGCGCCAGGTGGCTTGTTCTCGGTCCGCGCCCTCACGCGGCCGATACTCGTAGTGCCGCAGAGCATGTCTGCCGAGCGCCTGCTTGCGAGGATGCGCGAGGAACGACGGCAGCTTGCGGTTGTCGCCGACGAATTCGGTGGAACGGCGGGCCTCGTCACGATCGATGACGTGCTGGGCGAGCTCCTGGGCGATGTGGCGGACGAGTTCAAGGCTGCGGAACAGCTGCCGGAGCGCCTCGATGACGGCCGGATTCGTTTGCCAGGCCACGTCTCGCTCGACGAGGCTGCACAATGGATCGGTGTGGAGTGGGGCGGAGCATCGCACACCGTATCCGGCCGGGTGATGGAGGAGCTCGGCCGGGTTCCCTCGGAGGGCGAGCGGCTGGTAATCGAAGGTGTGCCGGTGGTGGTGGAGCGAGTTCGCCGCCGTCACGTCGAGATGGTGGTTGCATCGCCGGCGCGCGCCCCCGTCTCTGGTGAGGAGGCATGATGGTCGCCGTCATCCTCGCGTTGATACTGCTCAACGCCCTCTTCGTGGCCGCCGAGTTCGCCATCGTTGGTGCGCCACGGGCGGCGATCGACCGTCTGGCGGGCACCGGCAATCGTGCGGCCCGCTTGGTATCCGCGGTGCTGCATGACCCGAGGCGTCTCGACCGGTTCATCGCAACGGCACAGCTCGGCATAACGCTCGCCAGTCTGGGACTGGGAATGTACGGCGAGCATGCTCTCGCTTCCTGGATCGCTGAGCATCTGGAGATGACCGGAATCTCACGCTGGATCGCCGCGCACACGATTGCAACGGTAGTCGCCGTTTCGGTGCTCACGTACTTTCACATCGTTCTGGGCGAGATGGTGCCGAAGTCGATCGCGCTGCAGCGCGCCGACCGCATCGTGCTCTGGATCGCACCAGCGATCCGCGTGGTCCAGTTCGCCGTTTTCCCCCTGGTGGCGCTCCTCAACGGACTTGGCAACTTCATTCTGCGCACGCTGGGAGTGGAACGACGGACGGTGGGTGCAGACTACTTTCGCACGCCCGAGGACATCTCGTTCGTGGTGCGCGAGAGCCAGGCCGGCGGACTGCTGCGCCGCGAAGCCGCCGAGGTGATCCATGAGCTACTCGAGTTCGGTGACCTCACAGCCGGCGAGATCATGGTCCCGCGTGTCAGAGTAAAGGGTATTCCGCTGGGTGCGTCCGTGGAGCAGCTGCAGGCGGTGCTGGCCTCGAGCCCCCACACTCGTTACCCGGTGTATCGCGACACTCTGGATACAGTGACGGGGATGGTACACGTGAAGGACGTACTCCGCTGTGTCTCGCGTAAGCGCCCGCTCTCGAGCGACTACGTTCGGGAGGTGCCGTTCGTGCCGGAGACGGCGATCATGGACGAGGTCATCGCGGTCATGAGGCGATACCGGTCGCATCTTGCGATCGTGATGGATGAGCACGGTGGGATGGCTGGCCTGATCACGCTGGAGGATCTGTTCGAGGAAGTGGTCGGCGAGATCAGTGAGGGCACCACGACCGTCCCGGAGATCGTGCGTGAGTCCGCCTTCCGGGTGCAGGCAGCTGGAACCGCGCGGGTGGAGGATGTCGGAAATGCACTTGGCGTCATACTCGACCACGAGGATGTGGATACCGTGAGCGGGCTCGTGCTCACGTTGCTCGGCCGACCCCCCGGTTTGGACGATGTCGTGATCTTCGATGGTGTGGAGTTCCGGGTAACAGCCGTGGACGGACGCGGCGTGGGGCGAGCCGTCGCGACCCTCGTAGCACCCTCAGCAAGACGGAATTGATTCAGGCCCACTGCACCCGACGTTGGAGGTGTGTAGATTTCCGCGCGCGCGTTCCGGTAAGTGCCGGAGCGCTGCCAGCGGCAGCGGCTCGGCCGCGCGTGGAGAGGAAGCTGTGATGCGGTCGGGAGTGGACCATGCGCGAGTTCGTGGACGCCGATGGACGAGTGTGGGATGCCGTTGTGGGCAAGGAGTCGTGGGGGACGCTGGTGATCATATTCTCCCCCCGGGACACCGGCGTGGCGATGAAGAGCATCTTGCGAGCGGAGACGTCGTTCGATGCCGAGCGAGAGGTTGCTGATATGACGGAGAAGGAGTTGCGCGACCGGCTGGCGGTGGCGCAGCCGTGGACCTGAACGAGCAGGAGCGGATTCGGTAGTCGATGGCCACCAAGAAAGCCACAAAACCAGCATTGTTCGTTGTGCAAGGCTCGCCCATTCAGGGGCGCGGCGCGTTTGCGGTGCGACGCATACGCAAGGGCCAGAGGATCATAGAGTACGTCGGAGAGCGCATCACGCAGGAAGAAGCCGACGAGCGCTACGATGACGACAACATGGATCGTCATCACACCTTTCTGTTCGCGGTCGACGATGACGTTATCATCGATGCAGCGGTGAATGGCAACGACGCGCGCTTCATCAATCACTCGTGCGATCCGAACTGCCAGGCGGTGGATGAGGACGGTCGCATCTTCATCGAGGCGATCAAGAACATCCAGCCCGGGGTGGAGCTGGCCTACGACTACAAGTACGAGCGCGATCCGGGTGATGGATCGGAGCGGGAGCGGCTGTATCCGTGCTTCTGCGGAACCGCGCGTTGCCGCGGCACGCTGCTCGCTCCGCCCAAGCGGCGCCGCCGGAAGAAGAGCGTCAAGAAGCGCAGTATCAAACGGGGCCGGCGGTGATGACGGGCACGCCAATGATGCGCCGGCTTCTGCGAGAGGTCGTCGACTATGCCGGTCTCTTTCCGCCGGCCCAACTTTCGATCCCCGAGGCCGTTGTCAACTTCGCGGCATACCGCACCGGCCCCCGCGCCTGGATGCTGGGACGCTTCATCTGTCCGGTGGCAGCCCTGCCGGAACTGGCCGACTCGCTGGCCGGACTCCGCTCGCCGCCTCGCAGTCGCTGGGCGGTGAGCGTCGTGGCAAGCGAAGACGCCGAGGCCGATGTAACAGCGGTGGAGCAGTTCAACAGACAGCGGACTGGCCTGCTCCGGGTCGATGCGTTGGAGCTGAAGGTGTCTGATCCGGGACGGGTGGAAGACGCCACTCGCCGAGCCCGCGAACGTCTTCAGGTGTTCGTCGAGTTTCCGCTGTCGGGGGATCAGGCTGCGTTCGCAAGCGCGATCCAGAAGGCGGGTGTGCAGGCCAAGGTTCGCACGGGCGGAACGTCGGTGGAAGCCTTCCCCAGCAGCGCCGCGCTCGCGCGCTTCCTCGGCGCCTGCGCGGATGCGGCTATCGCCTTCAAGGCGACGGCGGGTCTCCATCACCCGATGCGCTCGGAGCGCGGCGTGAAGTACGAGAGCGACGAACCACGGGCGACCATGCACGGCTTCCTCAACGTTCTTCTCGCTGCGGCACTGGCCTGTGGTGGTGCGCGTGGAACCGAATTGGTGGAGATCCTCGAGGAGCGGGACGCCACCAACTTTCGCTTCAATGATGTCGTCGCGTGGCGCGATCGCGAGATTTCGGTTGATGATGTCCTCGCTGCCCGTTCCTTCATGATCGCGTTTGGCTCCTGCTCCTTCATGGAACCAGTGGAGGATCTCGCTGCCCTTCACCTTCTATGAGCTATTCGGTCAACGATACCCACGCCACAGGGCTGCGGAGTTGGGTGGAATCGGCGCAGCACCAGGGCACCGATTTCCCTATTCAGAACCTGCCGTTCGGTGTCTTTCGCAGGCAGCGTGCGCGGGAGGACGCACGCGTTGGCGTGGCTATCGGTGATGCGATTCTCGACGTTGGTGCCGCACTGCACGCTGGCCTGCTGCCGCAGACGGCGCTGGCTCCAGCACGAGCCTGCGAGTACGAGAGCCTCAACGAGCTGATGGCCCTCGGCCCCACGGCGTGGTCCGTGCTCCGCCGCCGCATCAGCCAACTGCTGCGCCATGACTCCCCCGAAGTGCGGTCTGACCCCGCGCTTGGTGAGCGGATCCTCATCCCGATGGCCGAGGCCGAGATGCTGCTGCCGGCGTTGGCCGGTGACTACACCGACTTCTACGCCTCGATCCACCACGCTACCAACGTCGGGGGAATGTTTCGTCCCGACAACCCGCTTCTGCCGAACTACAAGTACCTGCCGGTGGGATACCATGGCCGCGCCTCATCACTGGTGGTGAGCGGCGCCCAGATCCGCCGGCCCAATGGGCAGAGGATGGCGGACGACGCCGAGGCGCCCACGTTCGGTGAATCGAAGCTGCTCGACTACGAGCTCGAGGTGGGTGCGTTCATCGGACCGGGGAATCAGATCGGTGATCCGCTGCCCATAGGAAAGGCGGAAGAGAGCATCTTCGGGCTTTGCCTCGTCAACGACTGGTCGGCTCGCGACATACAGAAGTGGGAATACCAGCCGCTCGGTCCTTTCCTGGGAAAGAGCTTCGCCACAACCGTATCGCCCTGGGTGGTGACGCTCGAAGCACTGGCTCCGTTCCGAACGGGAGCGCACGCACGTGGGGCCGGAGATCCTCTCCCGCTTGGCTATCTGCTCGATCCTGTCGATCAGGAGCGTGGCGGGTTCGACATCACTCTTGAGGTGTACCTGTCGACCACCACGATGCGCGATGGGGGGATCGAGCCTGTCCGGATCAGCCGCGGCAACTTCCGCGACATGTACTGGACATTCGCTCAGATGGTCACCCACCACGCGAGCAACGGATGCAATCTTAGGCCTGGTGACCTGCTGGCCAGCGGTACGGTGTCTGGAGAAGCTCCGGAGAGCCGCGGCTGCATGCTGGAGCGCACCTGGCGGGGAACACAGCCCGTCGCGCTCCCCACGGGCGAAACACGGCGGTTCCTGGATGACGGTGACGAGGTGATTCTGCGTGGCTTCTGCGAGCGGCCTGGCGCGGCGCGCATCGGCTTCGGTGAATGTCGCGGGCAGGTGCTCGCCGCACGCGGCGTCCTGCCCACAGTCTGACGCGGCGCCAGGTCCATTTGCATACCGCAGACACGCGGAGTTTTCGAAACCGCCCTGATCCCGGTCGGCCGGCCGTTACATCTGCTGTTTCTTGTTTGCTGCGTCCTTCGCCGTCTCCGCGGTGGGTGTTGTTTACTCGTTCAATGACTCTGACCCCTTGAACCTTGAACCCTTGAACGGCTACCGGAGGATCATCTCCACGTGGCCGCCTGGCGCGACGGGGTGGGTGACGGCCGACGGCCGCGCCAGAGGGCCAGCTGGCTCAGCGATGAAGCGCAGATCAGTCGGCCCCGGGAGAATTCGCGGCGGGATCTGAAACGTCTGCTCTGACCCAGGCGTGACCGTTCCGAGTCGCACCCGCTCTCCCGGGATGTCCACAAAGATCGTCATCCGCTCGCGCGTGAGGTTGACGACCGTGAGCTCTGCGGGAGCAGCTGTCCTGTCGGCCTCGCGCGCTTCGGGAGTTCGTGCCGCGCACGCGGTCGCGAGGAAGAGCAGCGTTGCGAACAGCGTATACGATCGATGTGGAGTGCGCATTTCCGGCTCCTCCCAGTTTGGCCGCGGAGATGTGCCGTCCGCGGGCTAATCCAGCTCTACCCAGCGCACGTCGCGTACCTCGGGGATCGCGCGCAGCGATTCGAGCACGTCAGCCGAGGGTCTGCCGTCGATGCGAATGGCGGCCATCGCGCCACCGCCTGCCTGCAGGCGTGCCTGATGATACTCGGCGATGTTGATGGCCGCGTCGCCAAGGGAGGTTCCGACACGTCCAATGACGCCCGGCACGTCCCTGTTCCAGAGGAGCAACAGGCAGCCGCGCGGCGCAACGTCGACACGAAAATCATCGATGCGCACCACACGGGTGTGAACCGGAGTCAGAAGGGCACCTGCCACCCTGCGGACTCCATCAGTGCCGTGCACCAACAGCTCGAGATACTCGGCGTACTCCCGCTCCGCCGATGCCGCCGCACGCACGACCTCTACTCCACGCGACTGAGCCAGGTGCAGCGCGCTGACGAGATTCACCGACTCGCGGCCCACCGCCGGTGCGAGCACGCCGATCATCACGGACGAGGCAACCAGTCGCAGCGCATCGTCGTGCTCCCCATGATAGCGCACGTCCACTCTGCGCACCGGCTCGCCACCGAGCGCAATCGCGACGCGTCCGAGACGCTCCGCAAGATCGAGCAGTGGACGCACGCGGCGCAGTTCCTCACCGCCAATGGCCGGAGCGTTCACGGCGCGGGAAAGATCGCCTTCGAGGAGCGCGAGCCGCACAGCATCGGCAATCTCGAGCGCCACGTTGTGCTGGGCCTCCATAGTCGAGGCGCCCAGATGCGGTGTCAGGATGACATTCTCCAGAGAGCGAAGCGCGTGCTCGGGCGGCAGTGGTTCCTGTGAAAAGACATCGAGCGCCGCACCCGCCAGATGGCCCTCGGTGAGCGCTACCACCAGCTCGTCCTCATCCACCACTCCACCGCGCGCCACGTTGAGCAGCCAGGAATCAGGGCGCATGCGGCGCAGCTCAGCCGCGCCGATCAACCCACGTGTCGCGTCCGTGAGCGGCACATGCACCGAAACGACGTGCGACTCGGTCAGCAATTGCTCGAGCGTGGCCGGTTCCAGATCGAGCGCGCGTGCTCGATCGGGAACGAGATACGGATCGTAGGCTAGCACGCGCATGCCGATCGCCTGCGCCATTCTTGCCACTTCGCTGCCGATCCGACCGGCGCCTACCAACCCCAATGTCTTGCCGGCGAGCTCCACGCCGGCGAACGACTTCCGATCCCACTGGCCCCTCTTCATCGAGCGGTCCGCCGCCGGAATTCGACGAACCAGCGAGAGCAGCAAGGCTACCGTGAGCTCGGCTGCGGAGGTCGTATTGCCCGAAGGCGCCGTGAGGACGGCGATACCACGTTCGGTCGCGGCGTCCACATCGATCGTGTCGACTCCGACCCCGGCGCGGCCGATGACCTTTAGACGGCGGGCGTGCTCGATGACGCTTCGAGTAACTCGCGCGGCGCTTCGCACCAGGATCGCGTCCACGAACTCTGCTGCCCGCTGGAAGTCGGCCTCGCTGAGCCCGGTACTGTGCTCCAGCTCGAATCGCTCGTCGTCGGCCAGTGGCGCGAGGCCATCCGAGGAGATGGCATCGGCGATGAGCACCCTGTAGCGGCTCGTCACAACCGCAGCACCCGCTCCAGCTCAGCCAGCAGTTCCTCGAGCTCAGCCACCGTGTGGTCGCCCATGTGCCCGATTCGAATCGATTCGTCCTTCAGCGGGCCGTATCCCGTGGCGATGGTGAAGCCACGTTGTTTCATCGCGTTCGTCACAGCCGATCCTGCCGTTCCGGCGGGGAGGCGGATGCAGGAAACGGTTGGCGAGCGATAACCCGGCGGTGCCAGAATCGAAAGCTCCAGCCCGTGATCGCGCATCTCGTCCACCCATAGCCAGGTACGCCGCGCCATGGCGAGATGCCGTTCCCAGCGTCCCTCGAGAGTCTCCGATTCGATACGCTCGAGCTGTGCCGCGAGAGCGAAAAGCAGCGAGATTGAAGGTGTGTTGGGCGTCTGATTCTGCGCCGTGTACTTCTCGAATTCGAGGAAGTCAAAGTAAACACCACGGTCGGTCTTCGAGCGTGCGCGCTCGAGCACGCGCTCGCTTGCCACGCCCAACGCGAGCCCCGGTGGAAGGGCGAGTGCCTTCTGTGATCCCGTAAGCACCACGTCCAGTCCCCACGCATCGGTTTCTACCGGTGTGCCGCCCAATCCGGTGACGCTGTCCACCAGTACGGCAACGTCGCCCGCGGCGCGAGCCACCAGCGCCAGATCCGCCAGCGGATTGAGCACGCCCGTCGATGTCTCGGAGTGGACGATCGTGACTGCATCATAGTCGGCACGGTCAAGCGCCGTCTTCAGCATGTCCGGTGTGTGGGCCGCACCGAGCGGAACACCGAGCTCGTGGGCTTCGATGCCGCAGGCGAGTGCTATTCGGCGGAAGCGCTCGCTGAAGGCACCGTTGACGAGAGAGAGCACACGCCGGCGGGCGCCATTTCGGATGGCGGCCTCCATGAGCCCGGTTGCCGAGGAGCTGGCCACGTACACGAGGCGCCGAGTCCGAAAAAGGCGTTGCAGCGATGGTTGCATCCGGGCGAGGAGCTCCTCCATGGCCCGGCCACGGTGCCCGATCATGGGGCGCATCATCGATTCGAGGATTTCCGGGCGCAGCTCGGTTGGACCGGGAAGGAAAAATCGCCCGAACGCCAGACTCTCACCGCTTCTGCGAGGAGGGGGCTCCTTCTGATTCTCCTGTTCGCCCATTTGGGTCGTTCTCCACGAAGTAATGCAGGCTTGCGAATCTCAGTTGTGGGCGTAGCGGATGCAACTCACTGCGCTACCCGTCTGCTGACGGGAAGACGAGTTCCAGCAATGGCAGGAGTGAGGGCCCGGGGATAACACGATCCGCTCCAGCCACCACAGCGGCCCGCTCAACAACGCCGGTGAACGCCACGAAGCATTCGACGGCATCCTTCGCCTCGAGATCGGTCACCCCGTCGCCCACGAATAGCAGGGGAAGGGGAAGCACAGCACGCCACTCGCGTACCATTTCGAGCTTGCCATGCGAACGTGCGAGCGGTGAATCACGGTCGTAGCCGGCGTACCGGCCCATTGCGTCGAAGGTGATGTCCACTGCCGCGACGTCTGCCGAATCCAGACCCAGCTCGTGCGCCAGAGCCAGCACCGGTGGGAGCAGCCCGCCGGAGATTATTCGAACGTGCACGCCGCCATTCCGCAACTCCGCAACTGTCTCGCGTGCACCGTCGACCAGTCTTCTGACATACAGCTCACCAAGGGCGTCAACCTGGTCTCGGGTAGGGGCTATGATATCCAGACGGCGGCCGTACACCTGTTCCAGCGGTGCGTCGCCGCGCATTGCCGCATCCGTCAGCTGCGCGATCACATTCCAGTGTACGCCGGCCAGCTCGTCGATTCCCTCGATGGCTGAGAGCGTCGAATCGCAGTCGAATATCACGCTTCCATAAGCGGCCATTGTGCTCCTTTGTGTCGGCTTGTGCAGGCGGAAACCTGCGCCGCCCCGGGCTCGTAGGGAAGGCAAAGGAGGCAGCAATGATTGGACTGATCATACTTGTGTTGACAGCCGTGGCAGCCATTACCGGCTATAGGGGGGCGAGGCGCTTCGTGCGCGACAAATTGCGGTACGTGGATTCGGCGCAGTCCCGGTTGGCACCCTGGCTGGCGGCCGGGCTGGCGGCCGTGGTGGCGCTGCCGGTGGCAGGGCTGCTTCCGGGGTTCGGTGCAGGAAGCGCGATTCTCATTTCCGCGTCGATAGGCCTGGGCGTGGCCAAGGGTGCCAGGGACATCAGGCAGCACGAGCGGCTGCTGGCCCCCTGGACATGACGGGGGTGCGGATGGATGTACGAGAGGGGAGGTGCTGGTTCGGCACCTCCCCTCTCGCGACACTCCGCAGCTGACTCAGCGGTAAGGCTTGATCTCTCCCGACTTCAGCTTGGTCCAGTAAGCATCCAACTCGCGTCTCACGTTGCCGCTGAGAAGCAAGACGCCGAGCACGTTCGGGAAAGCCATCCCCAGGATCATGAGGTCGCCGAACTCCAACACATTGGTGGAAGCGACGATCGACCCGAGGAAGACGAAGATCAGGAAGAGCACCCTGTACGACATGGATCTCTCGTCGCCAAACAGGTACGCCCAGCACCGCTCGCCATAGTACGACCAGGAGATCATGGTCGAATAGGCGAACAGCATGACGGCGACGGCAAGCACGTACGGGAACCACGTGATGTGCTCGCCCATCGCGCGCGACGTGAGGGCGGCACCCATGCTCGCGTCTCGCAGCGCTGCATACTCCGGGTTCGTATAGGCGCCGGTCACGATGATGACCAGAGCGGTGATGGTACATACGACCACGGTATCGATGAACGGTTCGAGAAGGGCGACAATCCCCTCACGTACCGGGTAGGGAGTTCGTGCGGCGGAGTGTGCGATGGCCGCGGAGCCCGCTCCCGCTTCATTGGAGAAAGCCGCGCGCTGGAATCCGACTACCAGAACGCCAATGAAACCCCCGTACGCCGCCGAGGGTGAGAAGGCAGAGGTGAAGATCGAGCCAAATGCCGCCGGTATCGCCGCGGCATTGTCGAAGATCACGAAGAGTGCGGCCAGCATGTAGATGGCCACCATCGAAGGCACAATACGCGAGGCCGCGAGAGCAATGCGCTTGATCCCGCCAATGATCACGATCCCGACGGCGACCGTCATGAACAGGCCGTATACCCAGGGGTAGTCGCCGAGCCAGGGCATTGACTCTTGCATGGCGTTCAGCGACTGGTTCACCTGGAAGCTGTTCCCACCGCCGAGCGAACCACCAATGCACAGGATCGCGAAAAGAACGGCGAGCACCTTCCCGAGGCGCACCCACCCCTTCTCGGCTAGGCCCTTGGAGAGATAGAACATCGCACCGCCCATGATGCGGCCGTCGGGCCGAACCTCGCGGTACTGCTGTCCCAGCGTACACTCGGCGAACTTCGTGCTCATTCCGAGAATTCCGGCAACGATCATCCAGAATGTCGCTCCCGGCCCGCCGATGCTTACCGCGATGGCCACGCCCGCGATATTGCCGAGCCCTACCGTGGCCGACAGCGCTGCCGTCAGCGCCTGAAAGTGGCTGACCTCACCCGCGTCCTTGGGATCGCTGTACTTTCCGGCCGTCACCGCCACCGCATGCCGGAACCCACGCACGTTGATGAAGCCCATGCGCAACGTGAAGAAGATCGCGCCGAGCACGAGCCAGAATACCACCAGCGGCAGTCGAAAACGGGTGTCCCAGAAGATGAGATCGTAGAAGAACACGGCGCCCACCGCCGCGTTGAGTCTTCCCGCAGCCGCGTCCGCCGCCGCCTCGAGCCGCGTAGGCTCCCGCGTGGCAGCTTCAGGGAGCTGCTGATCGAGCGGGATGGCCGGAGGCGTGTCGAACGGAGTGACGGGGGGTGGCGTGGGCTCTTGTGCAAAGGCCGCGGGTCCAGGGAGGAACAGAGCCGCGGCCGCCAGGAACCCGAATAAGGCGAGCAGATGTCGGGCGGTGAGCCTCATTTGATCCGGTGTGGAGGGTGGGCCGGCCGTACGGGAGTGATTCTGCGGGGGCTACGTTAGTATGCGGCAGGCGGGATTTCAACCGCGACTCTGATCCCGTGTAGCAGCATGTTACCACTCGCGGCGCCGGACGCCGACTGGCGAACGGCTCTCAGGGGCCGACTCGTGTGTACCAGCCGGCGGCCCGATCCACCCTGAGATCGACAGGCATCGGCATGACCTCTGGTCCATCCACGATTGCCAGAGCCGCCAGATCGGCGATATCAGCGCGAACATCGGCAAGCACTGCCACCGGGTCCGCCTGGGCATGGGGTGGTCGGTGTACCCAATTGGAGAGCAGTACGACGATCAGCTCGCGCTCCGGATCCACCCACACCGAGGTGCCGGTGAAACCAGTATGGCCGAACGCGGAGGCTCCGAGCCGATGGCCGCAGCTTCCACCACCGTGACATGTGGCCCAGCCAAGCGCGCGCCATCCTGCCTCACGCGAGATGAATGCTGCGGCGGTCGCCTCGGAGATGACTCGTGCGCTGCCGTAGCTCCCGCCGTTCAGTATTAGCTGCGCGAACGTGGCTACGTCACGGGCGCTCGCAAAGAGCCCGGCGTGACCCGCGACCCCACCCAGGAGATGTGCGTTTCGATCGTGCACCACAGCGCGTGGCGCCAGGCCCCGAACGGATCCGGCCGCGGTGGGTGCTACTGCCCGGTGAAGTGCTGGTGGTGGCCGAAACAGCGTACGACGCATGCCGGCCGGCGCGTACACTCGTCGCCGGAGGAACTCGTCCAGGGGCTCGCCACTTACGCGCTCAACAAGGATGGCGAGTACCATCGGTCCAACATCAGAATAGACGGGTCGCCCGCCGGGGGACGCAACGAGTGGCGTGGAGAGGAGTCGCCGTTGACGAGCCTGGAAATCTTCATCAGGTGGCAGTCTGACTCCGGTGGGAAGCCCTGCCTGATGGGTAAGCAGTTGCCGAATCGTGATCGCTGCCCGCGTCCCAGTCGCGAATTCCGGAAGGTGGCGACCAACCGGATCATCGAGGGACAACACGCCGTCGTCGTACAGCAGCAGCACGGCCATCGCCGTCGCCATCACCTTCGTAATCGAGGCGAGATCGTAGAGCGAGTTGGAAGGACTCACGGCGGGCTCGTCCCGGCTCCATCCCAGTCGGCCCGCGCCTCGCTCCCACACAATCGCGCCGCGGCGCACGATCACCAGCGCGGCGCCGGGAAACGCTCCGGCATCGATCCCTGCCCCAAGAACGCGGTCCACATGCGCGAGCCGCGCTGAGGACATACCCACCTCCTCTGGCAGGCGACGAACCAGCGTGTCGGTGGAGGCGACGGTGGAGGCGACGAGGAGGGAGAGGAGCACAGGTTGCTCAGGGAGCGGTGCTGGCAGGTGGAGCCGCACAGATGACGACGGGGGAGCTGCAGAGATGACGACGGACGGGCGCCCGCGTCAGTCTGACTACCCGCGTGAGCACTCCACGGTCCGCTCCGAGACGCCCGTCTGCCGCACTTCTTCCCTACAGCAGACGGTTTCCGAGGGCTGGCGCTACCTTCCGGCCGCTGGCGGCGCAGGGAGGGGAAGCCGCAGCGTGAACGTGCTCCCGTCGCCAGCGGTGCTATGCACTTCGATGTCACCGCCGAGAAGGCGCGCCAGGCGGCGTGCGACGGTGAGGCCGATACCGGTGCCGCTGGCAGCACGAGTAGCCGGGCTCTCGACCTGCCAGAAGTGCTCGAAGATCTGATCGTGGTGCGCCGCCGCGACGCCGATCCCACTGTCGGAAACAGCGAAATGCACGTGGTGACCCGCAACCATCACTTCGAGGCGCACCCAACCTCTCGTCGTGAACTTGACGGCATTCTTGAGCAGGTGGACCAGGATCTGGCCCACCTTCCCTGGGTCCGTCTCGATGGTAACCGGACGGTGAGGGAGCCTCACCTCGAATGCCAGCCCCTTCTCGCGGGCGCTTGGCTCCACCAGCGAGGTCGCTACCCGTGTCATTGCGCCGACCTCAACCGTGTCGAAACGCACATCCTCGCGATCGGCTTCCAGACGCGCGAACGAAAGAATCTCGTCGATGAGGCCGAGCAGCTGTCCGGCGCACGCCTTGATACGACCGAGCTGTTCCCGTTGGGCCTCCGTGACCGGTCCGGTAATTCCATCGGCCAGGAGCTCCGCATAACCAAGGACGGCACTGAGCGGTGTCCGCAGTTCGTGGGACATGACTGCCAGGAATGCTGACTTTGCCTCATCGGCCTTCTCTGCTTGCCCGCGCGCCGAGCGTGCATCTCGGTACAGCACCGCGTTGTCGATCGCCAGAGCTGCGCGGCTGGCCACCTCGCGCGCGAAAGACAGGTCGGAGTTTCCAAACCTTCGTCCCGATTCGGACATCGCAAACGCGAGAGCGCCAAGTGTCCGGTTCCGGGCGATCAGCGGAACCACTACGAGCGAACGCAACTGGAGCCTGCGCAAGAGCTCGCGAATCTCCTCCTGGTCCGAAGCCGCGCGAAGGTGCTCCTCGCCCACGTGTTCGTACAGCTCGGGCACGCCACTGCGCATCACACGGGCGACGCTGTTTCCCGTGCTTTGGAGTGATATGGGGTGCCGCTCGCGCAACTGATCCAGCACGCTGCTCTTCGCCTCATCCGCGGCGCACACCGCCAGACGGCTGATCGTGTCATCCGCCTGGCGAATGTACACGATGCAGAGGTCGCACGCGGTCGGTACAGCCAGACGTGCCACGCTGGCGAGCGTGGTTTCGTAATCGAGCGAGGCGGAGAGAAGATCGCTCGTGGCGCCCAGGAAGCGGACGCGTGTTTCCGAGCGCTCGCGCTCGGTCACATCGGAGATCGTGACAACTCCACCCGTCACCCGCCCACCCACGATCACGGGCTCGGCCGACAACTCTGCAGGGAACGATACTTCGTCCCGCCCCCGGACGATCTCCTTCACCAATCGGATTCCCGTACCCGTGGTCAGGGTGCCGGTCAACGGGCAGGCGCCCGGAGGGTACGGCGCACCGTCTGCGGGATGATGTCTGAGGACGACGTGCAAGTCCCGGCCGATCGCGTCGAGGTGAGCGAGGCCGAGCATCTGCGATGCCGCGGGATTCATGAATGTGCAGCGTCCCTCCGCGTCGAAGCCGCAGATTCCCTGCGGCACCGCTGCCAGCAGCGCCGTGCGCTCGCGCCGCGCCAGACTGGCCTCGTCAGCACGGCGCTCCGCCTCGAGTACGGCTGCAGCCAGCTCGAGCTCGCTGGCGACCGACGCACCCAGATCACGAAGATCGGCGAGATCCGCGCTGGACCACTGGCGCGGCTCCAGATCCATCACGCTCAAGCAACCGAAGGCGTAGCCTTGCGATGCAATGAGGGGGACAGCCATGTATGCGATGCCGCCAAACTCGGGTACCGCATGCCCGATGCTGCCTTCACCAGACTCGCGGAAGTCGGTAATCACGAGGGGTTCGGCAGAGCGTACGACGTGCTCGCAGATGGAACGTGCGAGAGGGATTTCGCGCCGCGTGCTTCCGGTGGGGAAGGAGCTCCCCCAGCCGCGCACCAGCTGGGACACGCCGCGGGCAATCGCGATGTGAGCCGCGGGCACGCGCAGAACACGACAGGTCAGGCGGGCGAGGCGGTCTAAGGCTTCGGGGGAAGGGCGGTCGAGCGGCCCGGGCTCCGCCCCCCAACGATCAGGCCACTTCTCGGGTCCTGCGTCCCCCCGGATGGGAGGTTCGCGCACGACTTCTTCCTTTCCGGCGAAAGCGGACATCCGCTCCATCTATGGTTGCAATGATGCTGGCCGTCAGACGCAGAGGCATTCATGATGCGCTGGCATTGCTGCTGACGCTAGCCCCCCGGTTCCCGATCGCGCAGCCAGGCGGGCAGCGCGAGCCCTTCTTCGACGATCACGGTGGGTGCAGGGGGCTCGCCGGCAGCACTCTCATCCGCAGTCGCCTCGCTGCGTATGGCATCGAGAGCATCGTGGCTGATCCAGCCGTGCGAAGCCGCATGTTCGGCCAGCTCGAAGGTATCGTCTGCCAACACCAACGGCACACCCTGCTCCAGCACCTCCGCCGCCAGCGCGCGGATCCGTTCGGACCGCTCTGGCTGGCGGCTGACGTTGCGGATGTATACGGCGAGCACGCGTCCTGGATACTCGTGAACGAGCTCGCGATACACTTCCGGATCCTCCTGCCCGCTGTCTCCTACCAGAATGAAGGACAAGCCGGATGTGAGATCGAGAATCCGCCGGATCATATCGAGCTTGAACGCCGCATGCCTTGTTGGCAGCGAGCTGCCACGGCCCAGTCCCCAGCGACGCAGCACTATCGGTCCGTGTGGAATACCTTGAATCTCGAGGAACTCGTGAACTAGGTCATACAGATTCCAGGGACCGCTGCTCACGTAGTAGACCGGATTGCGTGAATCCGACGCGCCCCGCTCGAGGGCCTGATAGAATGCCGCGACCCCGGGAAACGGCAGCCGTGTTCTCGCGTTGGCGAAGAGAACGTTGCGCGCCATTCGCAGCAGGCTGGTGGCATCAGTGCGAATCACCGTGTCATCCAGGTCTGAAATGACCCCGAAAGCTGCCGAGGTCGAGGGTACGAGCAGCTCGACTGTCGCCATCACCGGGCCTTGCCTGCGCGAAACGGGATCCAGCAGTGAGAGTGTCGCGCCATGCCATTCCCGATCCCGGTGGAGCGGCGCCGCCGGAGCTAGCCAGACTTCGAAGAACCCGGTCGCGTCTGCAACGACTTCCTGCCACTCGCCGTTGAACTCCACTCGCACGCGCGCCCGCGGCAGCTCTCCAGCGTGCATTCGGCGGTAGATGTTGACCAGGTTCCGGAATCGCGAGTCGCTGGCGTTGGCGGGACGCACGCCGCGATCCTCGAGTGCCCGGCCGGTGAACACCAGCCGTTGCAAGTTGCCGAACCCGGGATATGCGGCAAGAGCGAAGGGAGGGCGACGGCCCATTCGGCGCTTGATGCCATATCGAGCACGATCGATGCGGAACTCCACATTTGCCGAGAGTCTCCGAAGCGCTCCCCTCAGTCTCTCCATGTCCTGCTCCTCCCGCGCGCGGCCCCTCTTGTGCAAGAGCGTCGCCAAGACGCACCGTACGATAACCGACCGTTCAAGCGACTCTCACAGGCTCAGCAAATGTTGAAACGATTCCTTCACTGCCTTCTTGCCGGCGCCGTTTCGCTATCGCTAGCCTGTGCGACGAGTCCTCGCGCCGTGCCAGCGCCGGAAAAGGTCGCGGTGGCGGCGCTCCGCTCGGACGTCGCGCGCCCCATACCCCACCCGGCGGTGGAGCATCCACTCTTCGCGAACGCCGTGGAACGTGGTACACGCACACGCACGGGAGCACCCGGCGCCGCCTATTGGCAGCAGTACGCGGCGTACGAGCTTCATGCCGAGCTCGACCCGATGGCCGCTCGGCTGCGTGGCCGCGGTACCATCCGGTACGAGAACCGGTCACCCTATCCCCTCCCGGACATCGCCCTGCATCTGTACCAGAATCTTCATGCACCGGGTGCGGCGCGTAACCGGGCCGTGCCCGTCACTGGCGGAGTCAGCCTGGAACGCGTGGCGGTGGCGGGCGAGAGCCTGCCCATGGTAACGGAGCCTTCCGAGTCGGCGAGCTACCGTGTGGATGGAACGATTGCCTGGGTGCGTCTGCCTCAGCCGCTCGCACCGGGTCAGCAGGCGGAGCTCGACGTTCACTGGGCGTTCACGGTGCCGCCGGTGAGTGCTCCGCGCATGGGTCAGGATGGCGAGGTGTTCTTTCTCGCCTATTGGTATCCACAGGTGGCGGTGTTCGATGACATCGGCGGTTGGCATGTGGACCAGTATCTGGGAACCGCTGAGTTCCACATGGGTTTTGCGGATTACGACGTTCGTATCACGCTCCCGGCAGGATGGCTGGTGGCCGCAACGGGCGAGCTGCTGAACCGGGAGGACGTGCTTGCGCCTACGGCACTCGAGCGCCTTGCCGAAGCGCGCCGTAGCGGCGACGTCATCGCCGTGGTCGGCGCGGACGACCGCGGAGCGGGTCGCGCCACGACAGCAGGATTCGATGGCTGGCTTACCTGGCAGTATCGGGCCCGGCATGTGCGCGACTTCGCTTTCGGAGCGTCCGAGCACTACCTGTGGGACGCGGCCCGCGCGCTCGTTGGCGACACGCTGACTGAACAGCGGGAGGACACGGTGATGATCCACTCGCTCTATCGGCCGGGAGCGCGCACCTGGTCCGAGTCGGCGCGGTATGGCCGCCATGCCGTCGAGTTTCTTTCGGGTTATCTCTGGCCATATCCGTACTCGCACATGACATCCGTGGAAGGGATCATCACGGGCGGCATGGAGTTCCCGATGATCACGCTGATCGGTGGTGATCGCGATACGCTGGCACTCTACTCCGTGACGGTGCACGAGATCGCGCACATGTGGTTTCCGATGCAGGTGGCGTCCGATGAGAAGCGTCACACATGGCTGGACGAGGGGCTGACGCGCTTTAATCAGGCGCAGGCAATGCGGGAGTTTTTCGACGGATACGACCTGGAGGAAATCGCACGCGAACGCTACCTGTCGCTGGCGCGCCGGAGCGGCGAAGTCGAGCTGATGAGGCACGGAGATCTGTATCCGATGGGCACCGGCGCCTTCGCTGTCGCCGGTTACGACAAGATGGCGGCCGTGCTGGTGGCACTTCGCGCCCTGGTAGGCGAGGCAGTCTTCGAGCGAGCGTATCGCGAGTACGGTCTTGCTTGGGTCAACCGCCACCCACAGCCCGAAGATCTGTGGAATACCTTCGAACGCGTGAGCGGGCTGGACCTCGGTTGGTTCTGGCGGAGCTGGTTCTACGAGACGTGGACGCTGGACCATACGATCGCCTCGGTGTCGCAGGACGGTGGATGGATTCAGGTCGTGGTGGAGGATCGTGGTATGGCGCCGATGCCAGTGCGCCTGGAGGTCACGCGCGAAACGGGAAGCGTAGAGCAGCACGAGTTGCCGGTAGGTCCCTGGCTGACGGGACAGCGGACTCAGCTTCTCAGACTCCGTTCGCAGCCAACCATCATGCGGATCAACATCGATCGCGAGCGGGCATTCCCTTACATCACGCGCGACGCGCACGAGTGGACGCCGTGAGCAAGAATGGATGCCGTGAGCACGAGTGGGTGCCGTGACTGGTCACGTTGATTCAGCCGCCGCTCTGTTCAACCGATCGCGAATGCCTCTCCACTCGGGCGTGTCGGCCACCCGTTGGATCAGGATGAGCTCGCACTGCTCGCGGTCGAAGGTGTGGAGCGCTGCATAAAGCGCCCGCGCATATGCTTCCGCGTCGTGCGACATTAGCACCAGGTGATCCACTGGTGCGTCGATGGGCGTCAGCAGAAGGGCACCAACTCGTTGTCCGCCCGCTCTGGCGGCTTCGACTTGCGCGCGAACTCGCTCCGCATCCGCGATGTCGAAAAGTCGAACTACCCCCTTCGGAGCATAGTGGCGGCGCAGCATTCCAGGCGCGCGTCGCGGCGCATCCCCGGCTTCCTCGGCGGAGTGCAGGTCCAGCGCGCCGGCCACATCGGCCAGGCGTTCCGCCTGTATAGACCCGGGTCTGAGGAGGAGGGGAACGCTGCCGGTAAGGTCGACAACCGCCGATTCTATCCCGATCGGCGTGGGACCGGCGTCCAGCAGCAGATCAACGCCCTCGCTCAGCCCTGCTTCGACGTGTGCGGCGGTGGTGGGCGAGATAGACGCGAACGGATTCGCGCTCGGCGCGGCCAGCGGCAGCTCGACTTCCCGGAGGAGCGCCAGGGCAACAGGATGCGCGGGCACCCGGAGGCCCACGGTCGCCAGTCCTGCCGTGACCTCGCCAGGGATCGCGTCCACCTTCATCACTACCATGGTGAGCGGGCCAGGCCAGAACGCTCCAGCCAGGCGGCTGGCTGGCGGGGGCCATTCGCGCGCGAGCGCGGCCGCGTGCAACTCATCCGGGACGTGCACGATGAGCGGATTGTAGCCGGGTCGAGCCTTCGCATCGAAGATCCGGCGCACCGCCGCCGCATCGAGAGCGTTGGCACCAAGGCCGTACACCGTCTCGGTGGGAAAAGCCACGAGGCCGCCGCCACGTAGTATGGCGGCGGCCTCGCGAATGGCGGCGGGATCAGGCGCCGCCGCGTCTACCAGGATGCGTCGCATCCCCAACGGTCATCAGGGGTGTTGCGGAGGGGAAACCGGCGTAGTGAGGTCGAACTCCGCTCGAAAACGTGGCGCGTTGTCGCGCTGAAGATCGTAAACGAATCGAGATGCGGCCTGATCCAAGGATAGCGTCCAGACGTTGGTGGCGGCTGGCGGGATCATCTGTGCCGTCTCCTCGTCCGCCGGGAAATGCTGCGTGGTCGCCGTACCCTCGGCCGTAGCCCACCCGCCATAGTTCGTTGTATCCTCCGGCGTTCCGTCGGCGTGCCGGTGGTCATGCTTGAAGAGAAGGCCGCCTGCCGTGAGCGTGAGTACCCAGGTGCGGGAGTGATCCTGACCGACCACGAACGGAATACGGATGACCGAGTCCGTGCAGCTCTCGATGTACATCACGAGGCGTGCGTCGGCCATTGGACTGTCCGGCATGGCGACGAACTGCGTCTCGCCTGGATAGGCATCGCCGCAGCGCTCACGGATGCTCTCGAAGAAAGCAACCTGCTCCTCGGGGATGGCTTCGGCCTCCGCCGTTGCAGGCTGGTCGCGCGGGCACGCTGTAAGACTAGCTGCACCGATGATCGCCGTCAGTGTGATTGTGATTCGCATGCCGCGTCTCATTCGCCCTCCTGCCAGGTTCATCCCGGTTGCCCGTGTGGCATAGCCGGGACATGACGGTATCGCTCCTTGCGCACGATGTCCACCGCAGGCGAGCCCGGGCTGCCGTTGAGGGGCTAGGCAATGGCGACGGCGCAACACAGATTCGACGCGGCAGAGGCAGGCCGCAGGGATGAGCTTGCCGGCCAGGACCGCGAATGCGGAGGAGCACAAGTGGAGATGGATCAGGCGGCAGCCACGCTCGAGCGATCGCCGATGTTGCGCAATCTGGATCCTCGCGTGATCGGACTCTGGCGGCTCGGCTGGCTGATAAGAACCTTCGTTTTCACGGCGCTGGCCGTGGTTGCCCTGCGGTTGACGGGTTTGCCGCTGCCGCCGTTTCTGACGGCGGGCGCCGTGTTCGCGACGGGCATCACCCTCACAGTTCTCTGGCCTCCGCTTCAGTATCGGCACTGGGGCTTCCAGGTGCGCGAAAGTGACGTGTTTCTTCGGCATGGTGTGCTGTGGCAGACCACGAGCGTGGTGCCCCATGGACGCATTCAGCATGTGGACACTCAGCAGGGGCCGATCGAGCGGTCGATCGGACTGGCGTCCGTGGTGATGTTCACTGCCGGCACGGTGGGAGCATCGCTGTCGATTCCCGGACTCGTGCAGGAAGACGCGGAGTCGCTGCGTGAACGACTGGCACAGCTGAGCGGCAGTGACGACGCCGTCTGACGGAGATGACGGGGACATCGCCGCAGTTCGAGACAGCCAAGCCCACAGGCTGCACCCCCTCACGCTCGTCTTTGCCGCGCTGTCGTGGGCTCGGCGGCTGATCTTCCCGGCTGTCGTCGGAGCGTTCTCGGCGAGCCGCGAGGCACCCGGAACTTTCGTCTTCTGGCTCGCCGTCATTCTCACGCTGCCAGCGTTCCTTTTCGCGCTCGCCAAGTTTCTGAGCTTTCGCTATCGAGTTGGCGCTGAGGAGCTGATCATCACATCCGGAATCCTGAGGCGACATCACCGCGTGATCCCCTTCTCGCGCGTGCAGAACATCGAGATGCGGCAGGGGGTGCTGCATCAATTGGCCGGAGTGGCGGAGCTGCGGGTGGAAACCGCTGGTGGCGCCGGAGAAGCGGAGGCTGACCTCACCGTGCTTTCGCGAGACGTAGCGCAGGCACTCCGGCTGGATGTGATGGCGCGACGCCAGCGGGCCGTGCAGCGCCGGACCGGTGAAGAGAGGCCGGCGCCGGAGCTTGTCGCGGCGCGCACGCTTGCTCGGCTCAGTACCGGGGATCTCGTGATCGCTGGTGCCACCGCCAACGAGGCCGGCCTGATCGCCGCGGCGCTCTTCGGAGCCCTTCAGTTTCTCGATCCTTTCGCGGAACGCATCATCGGGCAACTCGATCTCGTAGAGCTTCCGGCTGTTTCGGCGGCGATCCTGTTCGTGATCGTGGCACTTGCCGCCTTCATCGTGCTGGGATGGATCGTTTCCATCCTCGGCAGCGTCATCGGCTATCATGGCTTCACCCTCGAGCGAGTCGGGAAAGAGCTCCGAAAGAGCTACGGTCTGCTCAACCGGCGGGAATCCGTGATCCCCCTGGAGCGCGTTCAGGCGCTCCGGATCGAGGAGTCACTTCTGCGCCGCCCATTCGGCCTGGCCAGTCTGAAGGTGGCGACGGCCGGCGGGCCGTCCGGGGAACGCCAGCGCGGCGGTGCCGAAGCGTTCCTCCCGCTGGCACGGCGCGACGAGCTTCCCGCACTCGTCGCCGGGGTTTTTCCCGAGCTCGATCTTCACGCACTGAACTTTCGCCCAGTGCACCCGCGCTCCCGCCGCCGCGCTTTCATCCGGTACGCGGCCGTCCTGCTCCTCATCGCGTCAGCACTCGGCTGGTTGGTGGATCGCGAATGGGCCATGCTGCTGCTCCTCCTGCCGGCATTATATGGGCTGGCAGCGTGGCAGTATCGGCACCGCGGGTATGCACTGGCGCCGGGATTCGTAGCCGCGCGCAACGGGGTCCTCAATCGCATCACATGGGTGGTGCCTGACCAGAAGCTCCAGGTCCTGCTCACCAGCGAAACTCCGTTCCAGCGCCGACACGGGCTGGCGAGTCTCGTGATTGATACGGCCGGGGGCGGGCGTCAGGCGGTGGTCGTGGACCTGGCTAGGGGGGACGCACTCCAGCTACAGGCGGAACTTGCGGTCCGTCTGCGGGCGGCGCTGAGGAGGCTGGGAGTGCGAGGTGATCCAGCGCACACACCGGTCACGTGAAGGTAGGCGAGGCCACGCGGCTGGCTCGCTCACTCGCCTTGGTCACCCGTCCAGCCTCTCGCCGTGATCAGCACAACGCGTCGAGATACTCGAACAGCCGAGGATGGAGGGTTCGAGCCCGATCCTCGGTGATGCGACGGCAGTGCGTGCCCAGGTACTCCGCGTTGAAGTAAGTGGTCGCGACTGCGTCCACTCCCTCTTCCTCGGTTTCCGAGCAGACCGCGCTGAGACATACTCCGCCTTCCTTCACAAACGCCGCACCCGACATATCTATGGCTATCACGTTCCGCGCGCTCTTCTGCATGCTCGGACCGGTGTATTCCTCGAAGAACTGAAATCGCTGCTGCATCCCACCCTCCTGTCCGCGTTGTCCACAGCCTCCTCAGCTCGTTCGTCAGTTCTCATATGCATCGGACGCGCCAGAACGCTCGGGGGTGGGTAACTCGAGGCGACTGGTCAGCATACAATTGTGACAACGTTTGACTACCGGTGGTGTTTCACGAGCGCACGTCGCCGTGGAGCGCGTGGTGCAAAGTGATTCGATCCGGGGCATTGGAGTCGCGCAGGGCCGTTCTGTTCGCCCGTCTGGTCATAGCACAGCTCTTGCGCTACCGGTCCCGAAACTGCACTAGCATGGCTTGTTGGGGGTTTCCGGGAACGAGATGGTTCACGGGGCGCTCCGACTCGTCCGTGTGTGGTGCGGCCGGCGCCTACGCCCGGCCGCGCTGTCGCGTTGCACAACCCGCCTCAACTCGAGGACCTCGATGGCGGTCATTCCGGGTAGCATTGTTGTCATTGGCGAGGAGACGCCCAATCGCGAGCGGGTTCTCACGCCAGAAGCCGTCGAGTTCGTCGCCCGCCTCCACCGCGCCTTCAACATCCGGAGACTGGAGTTGCTCGACGCGCGCGGACAACGGCGAGAGCGCCTCGTTGCGGGAGAGCGTCCCGATTTTCCGCCGTCCACGGCGGAGATAAGGCGTGGGGACTGGCGCATCGCGGACACTCCTCCGGCACTCGCGGATCGCCGTGTCGAGATCACCGGACCGGTCGACCGGAAGATGATGATCAATGCGCTCAATTCCGGCGCCAGCACCTTCATGGCCGACTTCGAGGATTCGCTGTCCCCTACATGGCAGAATGTGGTGGAGGGACAGGCGAACGTCATGGACGCCGTGCGGCGCACTCTCTCGTTCACCAGCCCCGAAGGCCGCGACTACACGTTGGCGGAGCAAACCGCCACGCTACTTATCCGTCCTCGTGGCTGGCACCTCAATGAGCGGCACTTCCTGGTGGACACCGAGCCTGTGTCGGCGAGTCTGTTCGATTTTGGTCTCTGCTTCTTTCATAATGCGCGCGAGCAGCTCGAGCGAGGCGTGGGGCCGTACTTCTACATCCCGAAGCTGGAGAGCCGCCTGGAAGCGCGCCTCTGGAACGACGTCTTCCTGTACGCGCAGGAGGAACTGGATTTGCCGCGCGGATCGGTGCGCGCCACCGTGCTCATCGAGACCATCCTAGCCGCGTTCGAGATGGATGAGATTCTGTATGAGTTGCGGGAGCATGCCGCCGGGCTGAACGCCGGTCGGTGGGACTACATCTTTAGCGTGATCAAGCAGTTCCGGCATGTGGAGGACGCAGTGCTTCCTGACCGGGCGCAAGTAACGATGACCGTGCCGTTCATGCGCGCCTACACCGAGCTCCTGGTGCGCACCTGCCACCGCCGCGGCGCGCATGCGATGGGCGGGATGGCAGCATACATCCCCAGCCGGCGCGACGCCGATGTGAACGAGCGTGCTCTGGCCAAGGTCCGAGAGGACAAGCAGCGGGAGTCGCACGACGGCTTCGACGGCACCTGGGTCGCACATCCCGACCTGGTGCCGGTGGCGAGAGAGGCCTTCGATGAGGTACTCGGCGCCAGGCCCAACCAGAAGGATCGTCTTCGCGACGACGTTTCCCCCGATTCGGGGGCACTTCTCGATTTCCGCATCCCGGGTGGGACAGTCACCCGGGAGGGCGTGCGCACGAACGTGAGCGTGGCGCTCCAGTACATCGAGTCGTGGCTGCGTGGCTTGGGGGCGGCGGCCATCAACAACCTCATGGAAGACGCCGCCACCGCCGAGATCTCGCGCGCCCAGCTTTGGCAGTGGCTGCGCCACGAGACCGCTCTTGCTGACGGAGGTGAGATGACGCCCGGGCTGTACCACCAGCTTCGGGACTCGGAGCTTGGCGCTCTCATAGCGAGTGCGGAAAGCGAGAACCGTTATGCCGATGCCGCCGAGCTCCTGGATTCACTGGTGCTCGACGATGAGTTCGAGGATTTCCTCACTTTGCCTGGCTACAGCTATCTGGGTGAGAGGCACTCCAGCCAAAGGGAGAGACGATGAGTGCTCACGATGCCGTCACGGAAGCAGCTCAACTGCGAACCCGCTGGAGCCAGGAAGAGCTACAGTGGGGAATCCGAAGGCCCTACACACCGGAAGATGTCCTGCGGCTGAGCGGGTCCGTGCTGGTCGAGCACACCGTCGCCAGACTGGGTGCGGAACGGTTGAGACAGATGCTCACCACGCAGCCGTTCGTGCACACCTTCGGAGCGCTCAACGGCTCTCAGGCGGTACAGATGGTGCGGGCCGGCCTCGAGGCGATCTAACGTGAGCGGCTGGCAGGTGGCTGCGGACGCCAACCTGGCGGGGCACACTACCCCGACCAGAGCCTCTACCCCAGCAACAGCGTACCGACCCTCGTGCGTCGCTTGAACAACGCGTTGCTTCGCGCCGACCAGATCGAGCACAGCGAGGGTGCCAACGGCCGGCGGTGGCTCGTTCCCATTGTCGCCGACGCGGAAGCTGGCTTCGGCGGACCGGTGCATGCCTTCGAGCTGATGAAGGGGATGATCGAAGCCGGTGCCGCCGGCGTTCACTTCGAGGATCAGCTCGCCGCCGAAAAGAAGTGCGGTCACATGGGCGGCAAGGTGCTGGTGCCGACCTCCCAGTTCGTGCGCACCCTGATCGGCGCGCGCCTCGCCGCCGACGTGCTCGGAGTACCATCGCTGATCGTTGCGCGCACCGACGCGCTGTCCGCCACGCTCATGACGAGCGACATTGACGAAGCGGACCGCGAGTTCACCATCGACGAGCGCACAGCCGAGGGCTACTTCCGCGTGCGCGGCGGGATGGACTCAGCGATCGCGCGAGGTCTGGCCTATGCCCCGTATGCCGATCTCCTCTGGTTCGAGACATCGACACCCGACCTCGAAGAGGCGCTAGTGTTCGCGCAGGCCGTTCACGAGCGGTATCCCAACAAGCTGCTGGCGTACAACTGCTCGCCCTCGTTCAACTGGCAGAAGCATCTCGATGAGGAGACCACCGCACGCTTCCAGCTGGAGCTGGCCACGTACGGATATCGCTTCCAGTTCATTACACTGGCTGGCTGGCATCTCGTGAACTATCACACCTACGCCCTCTCCCAGGCCTACCGCGACGAGGGTATGCCGGCGTACGTGCGCCTTCAGGCAGAGGAGTTTTCTGCTGAGAGCGACGGTTATACGGCAACGCGACATCAGCGTGAGGCAGGGACCGGATACTTCGATCGCGTACTGATGACCATCACGGCGGGGACGGCTTCCACGGGTGCGCTCGAGGGGTCCACGGAAGCTGAGCAGTTCAGGAAGGCATCCGGCGAATAATCCGAAGGAGGACGTCACGTCTGGCGGAGGGGTCGGTAACGACGCCGCTCGACCTCTCCTGCATGGCCGGCGCGGCCGGATTGGGAGTCGCTCGGCGGCTCGGATGGGGGTAGTGGGTCAGACCCACTACCCGGATGGGGAAGCGCTTGCGTTAGGCCGTCGGGGACGGCAACGTAAGCGGTACCATCCGGGCCGTCGCCTCATCCCCATCGCCGCATGCTCCAGCTATTCCTCTTCGCGCTAGTGCTCGGTGGAGGCCTGCTCGCCGTCTCCGTACTGAGCGATCACGGCGACCACCACCTCGGTGCCGAGACGGGATTTGCCGAGGCATTCAAGGTTCTGTCGCTGCGCGGGCTCATCTACTTCCTTTTCACGTTCGGTGGCGTCGGCACTGCGTTGACCCTGGCGTGGGGTGGCGGCCTGATTCCCACCCTGCTCATTGCCGCGGTCGCCGGCCTCGCGGTTAGCGGCGTGACGAGCCTGGTGTTTCGGTATCTCCGCACTACCGACTCCGGCGAGCGCGAGAGCGATCAAAGTTTCATCGGCCTTGCCGCGCAGATCACGGTACCGATCGGCGCCGGCGGCCTCGGAAAGGTGGTCGTACTGCGAGGAGGCCGCAGGCACGAGCTTCTGGCGCGTCCGTTCGGCCGTCAGGCGAACGCGGTGGTTCCGGAGCAATGGACGTCCGTGGTCATAGTGGAAATGAAAGACGGGGCGGCACTCGTCGCGCCCGTAGAGGAGCTGCCGGCCCAGGTGGACTGACCGGCATTCACACCAGGAGAGAAGCCGTATGGAAGAGATCAGCTTCGTCGGGCCGGTGGCAGCTGCCGTGGTCGTCGTCCTGGCGCTCATTGCGCTGATCGCAACGATCAAGTCGCTGGTCGTCATCGTGCCGCCCAACACTGCCGCCATTATCACAGGCCGGAACCGACAGTTGGAAGACGGCCGGGGTGTCGGTTACAGGGCCGTGATCGGCGGCCGTACGCTGCGGGTGCCAATAATCGAAGAAGTACAATGGATGCCTCTGGCGACTATTCCAATCGAGCTGAGCGTTCAGAATGCCTTCTCCAAGGGCGGCATCCCTCTGTCCGTGCAAGCGGTCGGCAACGTAAAGCTGGCATCAGAACCTGAAGCGACCTTCAACAACGGAGTCGAGCGACTGCTCGGCAAGCGTGTACAGGAGATCGAAGCGCTGGCCAAGGAAACGCTCTCGGCCAACCTTCGTGGCGTGCTGGCGACGCTGACCCCGGAGGAGGTGAACGAGGACCGCCTGAAGTTCGCTGCGGAGCTTCTTCAGGAGGCTGATCAGGACCTCCAGAAGCTTGGCCTCCAGCTCGATACGCTGAAGATCCAGAACGTGACGGACGAGGTGGGATATCTCGCCGCGGTGGGTCGGGCGAAGACATCGCAGATCCTGAAGTCGGCGCAAATAGCCGAGGCGCAGAACGAGGCCGAGACGAAACAGCGACAGGCGGAGTCTCGCCGAATCGCCGAGGTCACGCAGGCGGAGATGGAGGCCGAAGTGCTCCAGCGCCAGGCCGAAGCTCGGAGGGTTGCAGAAGTGGCTCAGGCCCAGGCCGACGTGAAGATCGCCGAGGCCCGCAACGAGTTGCGCGTTCGTCAGGCGAACCTGAACCGGGAGGCGGAAACGACGGAGCGAGTGGCCAAGGTGGAGGCGATGCGAGCGGAGGTGGAGGCGCAGCAGCTGCTCGAGAGCCAGAGGGTGGAACTGCAGAGGCGACGGCTCGTCGCCGATGTGGTGGAGCCGGCGGAAGCTCAGCGCAAGGCCGCCGAGGCCCAGGCGCGCGCCGAGGCTGCGCCTATTCTCGAGAGCGGCAAGGCGCAGGTCGAGGTACTGAGGCTGATCTATGAGCAGATCGCAACGGCGGGTGAACAAGGGTTCGCCGTGTTCATGGCGGAGAAGCTTCCGGCTCTCCTCGCCACGTCGATCGAGGCGGTGAAGGGAATCGAGATCGACCGCTTGGTGGTCATCGATGGCGGCGCTGGCGATGGCGTCGGCAACGCCGCCAACCAGCGGGTAAACGCTGCGTTCCGCACCATCGAGGGATTGGGCTCAGCGTTCGGCGTCGACGTCCAGTCGTTGCTGCAAGCGGCGGCGAGAAAGGCCGGGTCACCTGGCGTACCGGCGGCGTCTGTCAACTATCCTGCCGATCCAGACCAGTTGCGATAAACGACTTGAATCGAGCAGGCGGGCGGTGACCGAAAGGCCGCCGCCCGCTTCGCGTTCATGACATCGTAATCCAGCATTGTTCGTGGAAGAGGTGAGGCGGGCGCTGAGTCGGGCTCGCTTTCGTCCCGCGGAGATCAGCACGAGAAAGGTGTCCGTGCTGGTGGAGCAGCGTTTCGCCTTCACGCTCACGCGCTAACGTGGTGGATGCCGAGCGCCGCGGCCGGGCGCTTCAGTCCGGGCGCCACGAAGGCGTGGGTCGCGCTGGCGTTTCAGTCCAGCGCCACGAAGCCGATCGGGTGGCGTGGGTGCTTCAGTCCGGCGCGGCGACGGTCCCGGCGCGCTTCTGATCCTGAAACGACATTGCCCTGAGTTGCGCGATGCGGCGGCTCATTGGCGGGTGCGTGCCCCACAGCTCAGCCAGCCGCCCCTCGCGCTGGTTGAGCTTGCGCCCGGCAGGGTCCGAAATGCAGAGGTGTGCGCTGCCAGGGTGAACGGACCTCGTTGGCCCGTGCGCGTTCTCGATCTTCTCGAGCGCCGTTGCCAGTGCCATCGGATTTCGCGTGAACTGCGCCGCCATCGCGTCTGCCAGATATTCGCGGCGGCGGCTGACACCAAGCGCGAGCAGCCGCGTGACAACCGGCGCCAGAATCCAACTGATGATCCAGAGCACGAGCAGGATGATGAGCAGGGGGCCGAGATTACTTCCCTTCCTGCCACCGGCGCGTGCTCCGCCGCCTCGTCTGCCCCCGCGCCCCGCGTACACACCCATGCGCATGGTGCGACCCAACCCTTCGGAGATGAGCGCCACAGCACCCACGAGGGCGGCAAGCAGCGTCATTAGCCGCACATCGAGGTTTTTCACATGCCCCATCTCGTGTGCCACCACACCCTGCAACTCATCGCGCGAGCAGATCGCGAGCAGTCCGGTGGTCACGGCAACGCTCGCGCTCCGTGCATCGCGTCCCGTCGCGAATGCGTTCGGGTCAGGATCCTCGATGAGCCAGATGCGTGGGCGGGGAAGTCCTGAGGCCACCGCCATCTCCTCGACCACGTTCACGTAGCGCTGCTCGGCATCGTTCTGCGGATCGACCAGCTCGCGTGCGCCCGTGGCCCAAAGCACCTTCTCCGGACCCGTTTTCCATGCATGGCGCGCGATGCCGACAGCGACCAGGCTCATGATGAGCCCCAGCCAGGGGAAGCCATGGCTGTAACTGCCTGGCTCGGCATCAGCCGACCAGAGCCAGAGAATCAGGTCGCCGCCAAAGCCGAGCCAGGCAAAGAAGAGAATGAAGCCCACCACCAGCCATCTCGACCGTCGCCGATTGGCCTCCTGCTGGTCGAAGAGACTTGGGCCGTACCCGTTCACGGTCCCGGGCGCATTGAGAGATCGATCCGCGGCACACTGCGCTCCTGCGTATCGGTGATCTCCCACAACTCCGCTGGCGTCGCACGGGCGAGCGGCGCGACGAGATTGGTTGGGAACTGCTGCTGCTTGGTGTTGTACTGAGTGGCCGCGTCGTTGTAGTGCTGGCGGGAGAAGGCGATCTTGTTCTCGGTGGACGTCAACTCTTCCTGAAGCTGTGCCACGTTGCCCGTAGCCTTGAGCTGTGGGTACGCTTCCACAAGGGCGAACAGTTTGCCCAGAGCTGCGGTGAGCTGGTTCTCAGCCGCGGCAACGCCCGCTACCCCTGCATTCGACGCGCTTACCTGGATGGCCTGGTTGCGAGCCTTGATCACCGATTCGAGCGTGTCGCGCTCGAACTGCATCGCGCCGCGCACAGTGTCCACCAGGTTCGGTATCAGGTCGTAGCGTCGCTTCAGCTGTACGTCGATCTGCTTCCAGGCATTCAGCACCTGGTTCTTCAGCCGGATCAGGTTGTTGTAAGCACCGATCACCCAGAACGCGATGGCGGCAATGACGACGACGAGCAGAATCAAGCCCATGCGAGCCTCCGAAGAAAAATACCGGACTGCGTCCGGGTGTTACGGCCCCTCCGCGCGCCGGCGGCGTTTGCCACCCACGAACCAGGTTACCGGGATCAGAAAGAGAGGTGTGAGGAAGGCGCCGAGCAGGACATTGAGCCAGATCAACGCGACGTAGAAGGCACTGAGGCCAAGCCCAACCCACAAGGTGCCAAGTGGTCCCTGCGTCTCCAAGTTCCACCCCTGGTTGAAGGTCGATACGTACGTCACAATCTATGGCGAATCGCGAGAGACGGCCAGACGACATGAGCATGGCGGTGTACGCCCAACACGGTGCCGGAATGACCGAGCTCGACGCAACAGTTGCTTCAGCGGTTGCCGAGGAACGGCGGGAGACGCTCCTGCTTGCCGTCTCCGGCGGCCGCGATTCCATGGTAATGATGCATGTGATCGCGAGGGTCGCTCCGCACATCGTGCGCGCCGTCGTTACCTTCGACCACGGCACCGGCCTGCATGCGTCGCGCGCCGCTGCTCTCGCCCAAGAGTGCGCCCGCACCCTCGGGTTCAATGTTGTTGGCGGCCGGACCGAACGCGTTCTCCGTTCCGAAGCCGAGCTCCGTCAGGCCCGTAGGAGCTTCTTCAACGCGCAGGCGTCGGAGCTCGATGCTCGGGTTGCCACCGCGCACACCCGCGACGATCAACTCGAGACGGTGGTAATGCGCATACTTCGCGATACGGGGGCTCGCGGCCTTGCAGCGCTTTACGCGAATACCGGCATTGCGCGACCGATGATCGACTGCTCGCGCGCCGCCGTGGCGAACTGGGCAAGCAAGCACGACGTGAAGTGGGTGGAGGATCCATCGAATCTTTCCCTCCGATTCCTCCGGAATCGCGTGCGGCTGGATCTGCTGCCTGCCCTGGTGGCAGCTCGCCCGTCGTTGCCCTCCGAACTGCTGGGCCTCGCCCGGCGTGCAGCCATGCTGCGTGGGGAGGTTGATTCATTCGTGTGGAGTTGGGTACCGCACCGAGTGAGCGATGGCATGCTCATCGTTGCCCGGGAGGCGCTGCTTCGCTATGATTCGCAGGGACTTGCGCTCATCTGGCAGAGTCTGGCCGCGCGGCTTGGCGTCACACTCGATCGCCGCGGAACGGTTCGTGTCGCTTCGTTTACTATAGAAGGAGCGTCGGGCAGCAGGATTCAGCTCTCCGGGGGCGTCGAAGTGGTCCGGCACCGCAGCGAGTTTCGGCTGCGGAGCGCCGTTCGGAGGTCCGAAGGCACGGAACGCGCATTGACGGATGGGTTGGAGTTCGGGCGGTGGCGATTCCGGCGGGTGGAGAGCGTCTCAGGGCCTTGGTCTGCGGAACTGCCGGCGGGAGGACGGCTTTCGGTGCGGGGGTGGCGACCGGGAGACCGGATGGTTCCGGATGGCAGCCCGCAGCCGCGTCGGTTGAAGGGGTTGTTCGGAGACGCCGGCGTCGACGCGGCGGAGCGCCGAGGATGGCCGGTTGTCCTCGCGGACGACCAGATCGTGTGGGTTCCTGGGGTCCGCCGCGGCACTGCGGCAACCGCCCGGTCCGGCAGGCCGGTGGTGCGTTTCGCCTGTGAGCGTGTCTGCAACTGATCCACGGCTCGATGGTCGGGCCGTACGACGTATCGTCTTCACTGCCGAGCAGATCTCTGCACGGGTGCGCTCGCTCGGCGCGGAGATCACCAGTCGTTACCCCGACGGCGATCTGCTCGTGCTGGGACTGTTGAAGGGTAGCTTCATCTTTCTCGGCGATCTGGTTCGTCAGATCGAGCGTCCCCTCCAGGTGGATTTTCTTGTCGCGGCGAGCTACGGCACGGCGATGATCTCCAGTGGGACTGTCCGGCTCGTGTATGACCCGGAAACCGTCCTCGAGGGCAAGCATATCCTTCTAGTGGAGGACATCGTCGATTCGGGGCGGACCATGAACCACCTCCTCGGCCTTTTGACCGAGCGGCGGCCCCGATCGCTCGAAATTTGCGCACTTCTTCATAAGCGCGTAGCTACGGAGTTGCGGCACCCCATTACCTTTATGGGGTTTGATGCTCCGGACGAGTTTCTCGTCGGCTACGGACTGGATCACGCGGAGAACTTCCGACACTTGCCCTATATCGCGAGCTTGCAGTAGATGGCCGAACGCACGCCAACACCGCCCAAGAGGGAATTCAGCTGGGGACGCTTCTCGAAGACGCTCTCCTTCTGGATCCTCATCATCCTGATTCCGATCATCTTCCTGCGCCTGTCCGGAGCGGCATCGGAGCAGGTACCCGAGATCGGCTACAGCCAGTACGTGGAGCAGCTGGGGCGGGGCAACATCGCCAAGGTCACCATGCAGGAGAAAAAGGTGACGGGCGAGTTCCGCGAGCGGGTTCGCGTCGAGGACAAGGACGCCAACAAGTTCTGGGTCACGCTGCCTGCCACCACCGAGGAGGAGGTGGCACGGTTGCGCGATGCCAACGTACAGATCCGTGCGGAGGAGCCTGGTACGCCGTTTGGTGCGTATTTTCTCCAGTTCCTTCCGTTCCTGCTCATCTTCGCGATCTGGATTCTGATCTTCCGTCAGATGCAGGCGGGAGGTGCCAAGGCATTTTCGTTCGGAAAGTCCAAGGCAAAGCTGCTCACGGGCGACACCCCCAAGGTGACATTCGCCGACGTGGCCGGTTGCGACGAGGCCAAGGACGAGCTGCAGGAAGTGATCGAGTTCCTGAAGGATCCGCAGAAGTTCACCAAGCTTGGGGGGCGGCTCCCTAAAGGTGTGTTGCTCGTCGGCCCACCGGGCACCGGCAAGACGCTTCTCGCGCGAGCCGTGGCAGGTGAGGCCGGACGGCCCTTCTTCTCGATGTCAGGCTCCGATTTCGTCGAGATGTTCGTTGGCGTCGGTGCCAGCCGTGTGCGCGACCTGTTCGAGCAGGGGAAGGCACACGCGCCCTGCATCATCTTCATTGACGAGATCGATGCGGTCGGCCGCCATCGTGGCGCCGGCCTGGGCGGCGGACACGATGAACGCGAACAGACGCTGAATCAGCTTCTGGTCGAGATGGATGGTTTCGAGGGGAACGACGGCGTGATTCTTATCGCCGCCACTAACCGACCGGATGTGCTCGATCCGGCGCTGTTGCGCCCTGGACGGTTCGACCGGCAGGTGGTCGTGGATGCTCCGGACCTCAGGGGCCGGGAGGAGATCCTCCGCGTGCACCTCCGGAAGGTCCCAACGTCGGACGACGTGGACGTGACCTTGCTGGCTCGGGGCACGCCCGGCATGTCCGGCGCCGATCTCGCCAATCTCGTCAACGAGGCGGCGTTACTCGCCGCCAGACGCAATCACGACCGCGTCTATTCGGTCGATCTGGAAGAGGCAAAGGACAAGGTCATGCTCGGTGCCGAGCGCAAGTCGATGGTCATGAAGGAGGACGAGCGCCGCAACACCGCCTACCACGAGGCGGGCCACGCCGTCTGCGCCATCAAGACGCCGGGCTGCGATCCGCTGCACAAGGTGACGATCATCCCGCGTGGCCGCGCGCTCGGTCTGGCGTTCACGCTGCCCAAGGAGGATCGGTATTCGATCACCAGGCAGCAGCTGGAAGCCATGCTCGTAATGACCTACGGCGGACGGGTTGCCGAGGAGCTCACGTTCGGTCACGACCGTGTGACCACGGGAGCGGCCAATGACATCCAGAAGGCCACCGCGTTGGCGCGACGGTACGTGTCACAATGGGGGCTGTCGGACGCGGTGGGACCAGTGCTGGTGGGAGAGAACGAGCATGAGGTCTTTCTCGGCCGAGAGCTTTCGAATCGACGCACAGTCTCGGAGAAGACCGCACAGCTCGTGGACGCTGAGGTGACGCGGCTGCTGAACGATTCGTACGAGCGGGCCAGGCAGACGCTGGCCGAGAACACGGATCTTCTTCACGCCATCGCCGAGGCACTGCTGGAGCGGGAGACGCTCACCTCGGAAGATTTCGAGATACTGATCCGTGGCGACAAGCTGCCGCCGCGCAAGACGCCGCCGCCAAGTGCGCCCGCACCAGCGGCCGCGCCCGCCCAACCCAAGCCGGCCAAACAGCCGCCGCTGCTTGGTGGTCCGGAGGTGGCACCGGCGTGACGATG
>CAYXRS010000014.1:0-37578 GCA_964467195.1 uncultured Gemmatimonadaceae bacterium | reverse complement strand
CGCCGCGTACAGGAGTTGACGAGATGGCCGATCCCGAGCAGACGTACGACGACTCTCGAGCGCAGAATCTGGAGGACATGCTGCGCTTGCTGGCGCGGCGCATCACCGAGCTCGACGAGGACGGCCGCATGCTGGAGCACGCCGGCGAGCTGATGCGACTGATCGGCGACATTCGCAGCGAGCTGTTTCACTACGAGGTACGTGCCACCTACGACACGCCGGAGACGGCCGAGCGCCGTCGCATCGTGGAGCAGGCGAAATCGGAGTCGGAAACTTCATGGGAGAAGACCGAGTGGAACCCGGGCGAGGACGACGACGGAAGGTGGTGAACCGCCGCGACACTGGCGGCATGAAGCTGTTCTATGTGGCGATGGCGGCGGTTGCCGTTGCCGGGATCGCTATCATCGGCTGGTACGCTATCCGTCCTGCTCCAGCGCCGCGCCAGCTGGCCGGGCCGGTTAACCCGGAGCTCGCCGAGGGGTATCTCTACGGCGATCCGAACGCGCCCGTCCAGATCTCCGAGTTCGCGGACTTTCAGTGTCCGGCATGTGCTCACTTCGCCACCATCACGGTGCCGGATGTGAAGCGGCGGATCGTGGACGCCGGGTTGGCGAGCTACCGATTCTACGATTTCCCGCTGAACCAGCATGTCAACGCGATCCCGGCCGCGATGGCTGCAGCCTGCGCAGCCGATCAGGACCGCTTCTGGGAGATGCATGACGCCATCTTCGCCGGTCAGGGAGAATGGTCGGACCGGAGGAACCCGAAGGGCGTCTTCGAGCGTTATGTATCCCGGGTGGGGGCTGATCGCGGCGAGTGGGAGCGCTGCTACGACGAGCAGCGGCACCTCGAGCGAATCGTGGCCAACCAGCAGTACGGTCTGCGTGTCGGCGTGAACTCCACACCGACCATTCTCGTGGGTCGCTTCCTCCTGCCAGGCAGCATCAGTTATGACAGGTTGCGAGCCTACGTAGACAGCGCACGTGCCGACGCGGCCGCAGCCGGCGCGATGCCGGGCGGGAATCAGCCGGTGGCTCAGCCAGCCGGGGGGGCCGCGCCGTGACTGCCAGGATGACCGCCGCGCTTCTGGCGTTGGTGGGCGTGCTGGTAGCGCTGTACCTCACACTGTACAAGGTCGGCATCGTGGGCGATCTGACCTGTACGGTGGGCTCGTGCGAGACGGTGAACCTGAGCCGCTACGCTACGTTCCTGGGTCTCCCGGTGGCGGCTTGGGGGGTGGGTTTCTACGCGCTAATGCTGGGTGTGGCGCTCCTGGGCCTCACGTCGCGCTTTGCCGAATCGCTCGGCGTGGCGTTGGCGCTACTTGGCCTGGCGGGCTGGGGGGTGCTCTTCTCGGCCTGGTTGACGTACCTCGAGCTGTTCGTCATTCAGGCGATCTGCATGTGGTGTGTGATCTCGGCAATCATCGTTACGTTGATATTCGTTGCAGCGATAGTGGATTTTCGTTCACTGCGCGCCGAGCTTCGCGAAGCCGCCGCCGCGTCCGGCCGCTGACGCCGGTTCTTTCCGAGGAATATCGATGTCATTGTCTCGCCTGGCGACCGCCACTCTGTTGCTGCTGGTGGCCACGCCGCTGCTTGCCCTGGCGCAGGCTGCTCCCGCCCCGCACCGCAATTTGGTCTCGCTCAACCCGCTGGCCATCGTATTCGGCCTTTACGGCGCCGAGTACGAGCGGGCGGTCACACGGACCACTTCGCTGGGCATCCATGCGTCGCACTGGTCAACGGATTCCGAAACGACTTTTGGCGACCGGGAGGTGTCGTATACCTCCGCCGAACTGAAGGGGCGGATCTACCCGAATGCGCGCGTCTTCCAGGGCTTCTCGTTCGGCGCCAACACGGGGCTGGCGAGACTCCGCGAGGACGTCACTGCGTTTGGCGAACCCGGCCGCTCCAGCGCCACGGCGCTTTCCTTTGGCTTCGAGCTGGCGTACAGCTGGCTGCTTGGAGAGGCGGATAACTTCTACGTGAGCACTGGCATTGGTGCGAAGCGCCTGGCCGTGGTCAGCGGCGAGGTGGTCGATGCCACGCTGGCCTACCCCACCGTGAGGCTGTCGGTGGGACTCGCCTTCTAGCATTCTGGTGCAATGCTAGGCGCTGGAACGCGGTGACGAGTGCGGCGCCAGTCGGGTTGAATCCAAAGCGGCCGCTTCCTCGTCATGTCATGTAGCGGCGGCGCGTGGTACGAAGTCTGCCAGTCGGTTTGGCTAACGAGTGGCGCGGCCGGCTAGTTGGCTTGGCATGGCCCCTCGGCACTTTTTCTCCTTGCCGGAGCACTGATGCTCGACCGACTGTTCCCAGCCTCGATCTTTCCTCGCCGCCTGGATGAGGCCGGGGAGAAGCGGTTGCGCCTGGCACAGGCGAGAGCCGAGGAGGCGATTGTTCGCGCCCACGTGGATAACGCCCTCATGTTCGTCGATGCCCTCGCCGAGGATCTGTCCTTCGACCGTGCCATCGAGACCTACGTGCGAGTCATGGGGATTCCCGAGCCGCTGGCCAGCACGGTTGCGACGCGCACACTGGTGGTGCTTGGTGACGATGTCGTTCGCTACCGTCGCCGGCAGGAGTACTCCCGTTCCGAGGACCAGCGGCCGCGGCTGCGGCTGGATGATGCTTCGGAGCGCACGCGCGGTGTGAAGCGCGGCGCCTGAGCCGGCCTGACGCCTCTAGCTCTCCCGTTCCTCGTACTGGTCCTTCAGGCTCGCCACCACGGTGGGGTCCGCCAGCGTTGTCGTATCGCCCAGCGCTCGGCCTTCGGCGATGTCGCGGAGCAGGCGGCGCATGATCTTTCCCGACCGAGTCTTGGGGAGGTCGGCGCTGAAGAGAATGTCATCGGGGCGGGCGAGAGCTCCGATCTTCTCGGCCACGTGCTCGCGAAGCTCATCGCGTAGAGCGCTGCTTGGCGCATTCCCCTCGCGCAGTGTGACGAACGCGGCGATCGCCTGTCCCTTGAGGTCGTGCTGCTTGCCGACCACGGCGGCTTCCGCCACGGACGGGTGGTCTACCAGGGCAGACTCGACCTCCATGGTGCCGATGCGGTGGCCGGCGACGTTGAGCACATCGTCGACGCGACCGAGGATCCAGTAGTAGCCATCTTCATCGCGCTTTGCGCCATCGCCGGGGAAGTACAGATCCGGCCGATCCTTCCACTTGGAGAAGTACGTCTGCACGTAGCGCTCGTCGTCGCCCCAGATCGTTCGCAGCATGGACGGCCAGGGGCGGGTGAGCGCCAGAAGCCCGCCGCCTACCGGTATCGGTTTCGCGTTGGCATCGAGCAGCTCGGCGGAGACTCCCGGGAAAGGAACCGTCGCGCTTCCCGGCTTGGTGGACGTAACGCCCGGGAGCGGCGTAATCATGATCGCACCGGTTTCAGTCTGCCACCACGTGTCGACGATAGGACAGCGCTCGGCTCCGATGTTCAGGTGGTACCACATCCAGGCCTCTGGGTTGATCGGCTCCCCGACGGTACCCAGCAGGCGAAGGTGTGACAGGTCGTGCCGCTGCGGGTACTGCGCTCCCCACTTCATGAAGGCGCGGATGGCGGTTGGAGCGGTGTAGAAGATCGTCACCCCGTAGCGAGCACAAATCTCCCAAAAGCGGTCGCGATCGGGCCAGTCAGGAGCGCCCTCGTACATGACCACCGTGGCGCCGGCGGAGAGCGGGCCATACACCAGGTAGCTGTGCCCCGTTACCCAGCCGACATCGGCGGTGCACCAGAAGACATCCTCCTCGCGCAGGTCGAACACCCAGCGCATGGTGGTCGTCACTCCGGTCATGTAGCCGCCAGTGGTATGGACGATTCCCTTGGGCTTTCCGGTGGTACCCGAAGTGTAGAGGATGTACAGCACGTCCTCTGCATCCATCTGCTCGGGGGCGCGCTCGGCGCGCGCGTCGTGCATGAGGCGGTGCCACCAGTGGTCCCGGCCCTCGCGCATGTTGGCGAACGCCTCATCACCATCGGCACCGGGCCGGCGGCGCACGACCACCACGTTCTCTATCGACGGACATTCCTCGAGTGCGCGATCGGCATTGCGCTTCAGCGGAACCACCTGCCCGCGGCGGTAACCGCCGTCTGCTGTGATGAGCACCCTTGCTTCGGCGTCGTTGATCCGGTCGCGCAAAGACTCAGCCGAGAATCCACCAAACACCACCGAGTGGATAGCGCCCACGCGAGCGCAGGCGAGCATCGCGATCACCACTTCCGGGATGAGGGGCAGATAGATCGCTACCCGGTCGCCGCGCTTGACGCCGAGCTTGTCGAGCACCGTGGCGAAGCGGCTCACTTCGCGATAGAGATCCCAGTAGGTCAGGGTGCGCTGATCACCTGGCTCCCCCTCCCAGACGAGAGCAGCCTTGTTGCGGCGTGCGTCACGAATGTGCCGATCCACGCAATTGACCGACGCGTTGAGTTTCCCTCCGGTGAACCATTTCGCATGCGGTGGAGTCCAGTCCAGCACCCGCTTCCACGGCTTGAACCACTCCAGCTCCGCAGCCATCGAAGCCCAGAAGGATTCGGGGTCGCGCTCGGCTCGCTCGTAGATCTCGCTGCTCGATACCTGGGCTGCCTCCCGGAAGGAAGTGGGCGGCTCGAACTTGCGGTGCTCCTGTAGCAGGACGTCGATGTCGGTCATGGGCTCTCACGATATCGGTTGGTGCCGACCGGCGGTGCCGTAGCGCGTTCCGGTTCCAGCTTCCGGATGAGCATAGGCTACGGGTTGGGAGTGGCGGCGTCCAGAACGGGCGGGATTCGGGGTTGCGGTTCGGATTCGCGCGGGGCCGGGCTGGAGGGTGAGCGATGGCTGCGCATGGCGCGCAGGGCAGTCCGGGGCCGCCCGCTGCACCTGTCAGCCGAGTTGTCCGGGCCAGATTACGCGACAAGCGCACTTCGGCTAAGCTATACGCGATGCCCGCCCTCTATCTTCAGCGCCCACTTTCGCGGCGTGTTCCCCTCTGAACTGCAGTACGTGACTCCCTTCGACGTGGCCGGCTCGGATGAGGAGCCACTGGTAGTTGCCAGCGGCCTCTCGCGACGGTTCGGGGGAAGGCGTGCGGTCGAAGACGTGTCGTTCACACTGAGGCCGGGCGAGTGTCTAGCGCTCTTCGGGCCGAACGGTGCGGGCAAGACGACGCTGCTCCGCCTGCTTGGCGGACTGCTGCGTCCAACCTCCGGTTTTGCCAGCGTTGCTGGCGTCCGCGTGCCGGGCGGCGCCGAGGCTCGCGCTGCGGTGGGAATCATCTCGCACCAGACGATGCTCTACGGAGCGCTCACAGCGCGGGAGAACCTCGAGTTCAATGCCCGTCTGCATAATGTGCGGCAATATCGCGACGCTGCGCAGAGCGTGCTCGATAGCATGCGCATGGGGTCGCGTGCCGACACGCCGGTGCGCGCAATGAGCAGGGGAATGCAGCAGAGGGTGTCGATCGCGCGCGCGCTCGTGCACGGACCCAGGGTGCTGCTGCTCGATGAGCCGTTCACCGGGCTGGATGACGCGGGCGCCGGTGCGCTTACGGAGATCCTCGAGGCGCTGCGAAGGGCAGGCACGGCAATGGTGCTGGTCACGCACAACGTGAGCGAGGGACTCGCGCTGGCAACGCACGCCGGCATCATGCGTGACGCTCGGCTGGTGAGCCTGGAAGCGAGGAGCGGCGTGAGCAGCGAAGAGTTCTCCCGCGCGTACCGCGAGCTGGTTCGCGATGGCTGAGGCGTTGCGCGCTGCGCTCCTGATCGCGGCAAAGGACCTTGCGATAGAGTTCCGCACACGCACCGCGTTCTTCTCGGCGCTGGTGTTCGCGTTGCTGGCGATCGTGATCTTCTACTTCGCTTGGGACCCGACCGCGGTAGCGGCGCTGGACTTGGCGCCGGGCGTGCTGTGGGTCATCTTCACATTCTCCGGTTTGCTGGGGTTGCACCGCGGCTTTGCGGTAGAGCATGCGGACCGGGCGATGGACGCGCTGCTCTCTTCACCGGCATCCCGCGAGTCCATCTACCTGGGTAAGGCGTTCGCGAATCTCGTCTTCGTGGGTGCTGTGCAGGTCGTGGCGATACCGGCGGTGGCGCTGTTCTACAACGTGCCGCTCGGGGCCCATGCGGTCGCAATCGGTGCCATCGCGTTGCTGGCAGCCATTGGTCTGGTGGCAGTGGGGACGATGTTCAGCTCGATGTCCGTGAACACGCGTCTGGCAGAGCTGCTGCTGCCAATGCTCACGTTGCCTTTTTTCGTGCCGATAGTGATGCCGGCCGCTCAGGCCACCGCGCGGCTGCTCGCCGGCCGGCCTGTGGCGGAGGTGACGAGCTGGATTCAGATCCTCGTGGCGTTCGACATCGTATTCGTTGCCGCTTGCATGGTTGCGTTCCCCTACACGCTTGATGAATGAGCGAATCCATGGTTGGTGAGCGGGCCCGGCCGTTGGCCGTCCCAACAGCCCGCGATGGCCGCAGCGGCTTCGACGCGGTCTTCCTGATCGCTGTCGCTGCGGTCACCGCCGCCTACGTTCGCGTAATCTGGTTCACGCCGGTCGAAGCGCTCCAGGGTCCCGCGCAGAAGATCTACTATGTCCACGTGCCCGCGGCCTGGGTCGCGTTTCTCGCGTTCTTCCTGGTGGCGGTCACCGGCGGTCTCTACCTCTGGTTGCGCGATCTGCGGCTCGACCGTTTCGCGGAGAGTTCGGCGGAGGTGGGCGTCATCTTTACGACCGTGGTGCTCGTGACCGGACCACTCTGGGGAAAGCCGGTGTGGGGTACCTGGTGGACCTGGGATGCGCGCCTGACGTCCACTCTGTTCCTGTGGTTCATTTACGTGGGCTATATCGTGCTGCGCGGCGCCGTGGAGGATCGCTCGGCGCGCGCACGCTATTCGGCGGTGCTCGGAGTGCTGGGGTCGCTCCTGATTCCGTTCATCCATCTGAGCGTGTACATGTTCCGCACGCTGCACCCCATGCCGATCGTGCTGAAGCCGGAGCGGCCGTCGCTGCCCTCGGAGATGCTGGTGACGCTGCTCATCTCGCTGGGCGCTTTTACGCTGCTGTACGCGGCGCTCGTGCGGGCGCGCTACCGGCTTGCTGCGCGTCGTGATGCTGTGGAGCTGGAGGAGGGGGGAGGGTGATGCCGGACAATTCCATCTACTACCACGCGGCGTACGTGGCCGCGGCCATCATTTTCGGAGCGTACGCCGCATCGGTGTGGTGGCGGGGGCGCCGCCTGCGTTCCGTTGCGCCGGACGGCGGCCACGACTCAGGCTGAGCTCGAACCGCGGGGCGGAAACGGAATGCTGCGGCGCGGATGTGTGAGGGAGGCTCCACCAGATGGTCAGGCAGCGGGTTCAGAAACCCACTCCCAATGACACGCCTGCCGACCAGCCCTGGTTCTTCACCTTGACCGGATTGGCGAACGCCTCTCCGCTCAGCGTCGAGCTGGCGAAGCGAGCTCCCTGGACACGTGCCTCGAGGAAGATACGGTTGGTTCCGATGGGGTACGCGTAGATGCCTTCCACGTGCATGCCGGCCTTGGTTTCGTCGGTGCGCTGTCTGGACCATTCCTGGATCAGCAGCCAATTGCCGGCGTCCACGCGATACTCGTCCAGGATGAACCAGTCTTGCCGCAGCAAGCCTGGGCCAGCCGCAAACCGGACGTTCCTGAACTGCCAGCCCAGCGTGAGGCTGGCGGATTGACTCTCGCGGTCGACCGTGAGGTAGGAGTTGCCGGTTGCCCGACGATCGAACCCGATGGCATGCGACCGAGCAGACGCGATGTTTGCTCCGGCTACGAGGCTCGCGCGTAGCCGGTGAGAGGCGTTCAACTGAACGGAGTGGGAATTCCGCTGCGTCGGCGGACGTGGATGTTCGTCCCACCCATTGCTCGCCAACATGACTACGATGTCATTGCCCGCCGAGGATCTGAGCGGGACGGAGACAGCTACCTGAGTGCGCCGCAGCTCGGCAACGGGCACATAAGGCCGGGGTTTGGGGCAGTCCGCCGGACGGCGCCTTGGCATGGCCGAACTGGCATCGAACGACAGATACCTGATCATCAGGCTGTCTGTCGCAGCGTTGTCCCAGCGCATTGCGTAAACCGCGCTGACCGCGGGGCTGCCCGGAGTGCCGATGGGAATGAGGGTGAGTGTACCGTGAGTCTCGTACACGCCGTCCGTGCACAACATCAGCTGCTCACGCTCCGTCCAGACAGAACCAGTCCCACCGGGCAGCCGTTCCTCCAGCCAGCGCTGCGTCGCGGCTCTGCCGTACAGGGTGTCCCCCATGTACACGAGCACTGCGTGCTCGGCAAAGACGTTCGCTGCCGCAGCCATGTTCCCGGAGCGCAACGCGCCGTCGAGCGTCCTCTTACGTGATTCGATCTCCACGCGAACGCTGGTGGCTCGCGTGCGATGGTCCGCCACCGTGGGACGGTCAGGATGGCGCAGGCCGGGCTTGGGGACAAAGGAGCAGGCCAACGTCCACGCGCAGCAGACTGCGGCAAGCCAGCGAGACATGGTTCTACGGCGTGCGTGGAAGGTGGCTACTCGGCAGCCAAGCTCGTGAGACCCGCCGGAAAACGCAATAGAGGATGACCCGCGCTGCCAGAGCGTCAGCCTTCATTTGCGGATGGCCAATCGGGGGGAGTCAGTCCCTGTCGCGGTAGTCGCCAGAGACGATGCGCGACGCGCCATGCAGCGACCTTGTGTACTCGTACGTCCACGCAACGATGGCCTGGCCAGTATCGAGCTCCAATTCGACACGCACCCTCCGGTACAGTGGCGCACTGTTCGATGCGACATCAGCTCCTTCATGACGATCCAGCTGCCCGATGATCTCGTCAGTCCGGTCCGGGTCGAGCTCGTACACCTCCCCTTGCACCAGCGCGCTCGACGTGGGAGCCGGAACGAATGCCGGGTAGGAGCCCAGATCGAAGAGATTGCCACGCGCGCGTGCGCCTCCAATCAGGCGGGCGCGCCCCTCCAGAAGGGGGTGAAGCCGACCGTGCCGCGTCATCAAGGTACCGTAAACGAACAGATATTCCGGCATTCTTCCTGGCGACCGTACGTTGAGTTTGCGTGCCGCGCACGGCATCTTCCGAACGATGACGAACCATGCAGTCGCCGGGGGGCTGGGAACAGTCTACCTGGTGGGAGCAGGGCCTGGTGACCCTGGGCTGTTGACCGTCCGCGCCGAGAGGTTGCTGCGCGAGTGCGACGCGCTCGTGCACGACGCGCTCGTGCATCCGGCGCTCCTTTTGCCGGCCACGGTGGGGCGTACTCGACCTTACGAGCTGCATCCAGCAGGAAAGCGCGGCGGTCAGAGATCGACCGCGCAGGACGAGATCCACGCGCTCCTCCTGCGATTGGCCCGCGGTGGGAAGCGGATCGTCAGGCTGAAGGGGGGCGATCCCTTCGTCTTCGGCCGCGGCAGCGAGGAGGCTCAGGCGCTGGCCCTTGCCGGGATTCCGTTCGAGGTCGTGCCAGGAGTGACCGCTGGAATCGCGGCAGCGGCATACGCCGGCATTCCCGTCACGCACCGCGGTTTGTCCACGTCGGTAACACTGGTAACGGGGCATGAGGATCCCGCGAAGGGAGCTTCCGACACGCACTGGGAATCGCTCGCGCGGGCTGGCGGTACGCTGGTGCTGTACATGGGCGTAAGCCGGCTCGAGGGTATCGTTCAGACGCTCATCGCTGCCGGTATGGCCGCCGATACTCCGTCCGCCGCCATCGAGTGGGGGACGTACGAGCGCCAGCGTACCGTTGAGGCGCCGCTCGCGGCGCTGCCGCCGATCATGCGCCAGGAGGCGCTGGGTGCGCCGGCGATCATCGTGGTGGGTGAAGTGGTGCGCCTTCGCGACGAGATCGCCTGGTTCGACAGGCGTGCGCTGGCGGGGCGCCGAGTGGTCGTCACTCGCGCGCGTGCGCAGTCGTCGGAGCTCTCGGCGCGACTTCGTGCACTGGGTGCCGAGGTGATCGAGGTCCCCACGATACGAATCGAGCCGCTGGATCAGGAGCCGCTACGGACATTGCTGCGGCGCATTGACACGTATCAGTGGCTGGTGGTGACCAGCCGCAACGCCGTCGAACTGATATGGGAAGGGCTTCGCGCGCTGGGCCTGGACGCCCGGGCGCTGCACGGCGTCCGCATCTGCGCCGTCGGGCCGGGCACCGCCGAGGCGCTGCTCGATCGTGGCCTTGCCGTGGACCTCCTGCCGGAGAGATTCGTGGCCGAAGGAGTGGTTGAAGCGCTCCGTGGAAGATCGGATGTCTCTGGAAGTCTGGTGCTCTTTCCGCACGCTGCTGGCGCGCGCGAGCTGCTTCCCACCGAGCTCCGCGCCATGGGTGCCACGGTGGACGAAGTGGAGATCTACCGGTCCGTGCCCGAAGCGGCCAGCGCGGCGACTGCCCGGGAGTTGCTGGAGACCGGTGCCGTGGACGCGGTCACCTTCAGTTCGGCTTCCACCGTGCGCCATTTCGTTGATGCCGTGGGTGAGAGGGCGGCGATGCGCGCGAAGGCAATTTCAATCGGTCCGATCACGTCAGCGGCGGCGCGGGATGCCGGGCTCGACGTTGCGGGTGAAGCGACGGAAGCGCGCATCGAGTCGCTGGTGAGCGCCGTCGCCGAGGCGCTGCACACGTGAGCAGCGAGGACGGACGCACCTTTCGCATAGCCACACGCGCCTCGGAGCTTGCCCTTCGTCAGGCGCGAGCGGTTCAGTCGGCGCTGAATAGGCTGGGGCATGAGGCGGAGCTGGTTACGATTCGAACAACAGGTGACAAGAAGCTGGATGAGCCGCTGAACGAGATCGGCGCTAAGGGACTGTTCACGCGCGAATTGGAGGATGCGCTGGCGGCGGGGAAGGTGGACTGTTGCGTCCACTCTCTCAAGGATCTGCCCACGGAGAACCCGCCGGGACTGCTCATTGCCGCCGTGCTCGAGCGCGAGGATCCACGCGACGTCATGGTGGTGAACGACGGAATCGTGGCGGAATCGCTGGCCGATCTTCCCCGTGGCAGTCGCATCGGTACATCGAGCCTCCGACGACGGGCGCAGCTGCTTGCGGCGCGACCAGACGTGGAGGTGGTCGAGTTGCGCGGCAACGTGCCGACGCGCGTGCGTAAGGTGGACGAGGGGCAGGTCCACGCGGCAGTGCTGGCCGCTGCGGGACTCAGCCGGCTGGAGGTAAGGCAGCGCATCGATTTCTTCCTCGAGCCGCCCGAGTGGTTGCCGGCGGCAGGGCAGGGGGCGATTGCCATACAAGCGAGAGCAGACGTGGCGGAAACGCTGGCGCTGCTGCGCCAGCTCGACCATGCGCCCACCGCCGCCGCCGTGGCGGCGGAGAGAGCATTCCTTGCCGCGCTTCAGGGCGGCTGCCAGGTGCCCATCGCGACGCTCATGGTTTCGGAGGCAGACGGGCACGTGTTGCATGGGCTCATAGCCGACCCACGTGGCAGACGTATCGTGCGCGGCGAGGAAGCGGTGGAGCTCGGCGATCCAGAGAGTGCAGGTCGCCGCCTGGCCAGCCGCCTTCGCGCCGAAGGTGGAAACGACATCCTTGCCGCACTGCGCGGTATGGAGAAAGTGTCCCGTCCTCAACCGGAGTGACGGGGGTTGAAGCCCGTCGAAGCGCCATCGCGCGAAGTCAAGCACCTATCCGAACCCCGTGCTCCCATGCCGTTCTCCCGCCACCGTCGCCTTCGCCGCAACGCTTCACTGCGCCGGCTCTTTGGCGAGACGCACCTCGATGCTCGCCAGCTGGTGCTGCCGCTGTTCGTTCGCGCCGGCCTCGGGCTGCGGGTGCCGGTAGCATCGATGCCGGGAGTGAGCCAGACGTCGGTGGATGAGATGTTGCGCGACGCAGAGGCGGCGCTGCGGCATGGCATAGGTGGAGTGATCCTGTTCGGGATTCCGGAGACGAAGGATGCGATCGGGTCGAGCGCGTGGGATGAGGAGGGTGCGGTGCAGAGGGGAGTCGCCGCGCTCAAGCGCGAGCTTCCCGATCTGGTGGTGATGACGGACGTATGTCTGTGCGAGTACACCGATCACGGGCACTGCGGCGTGCTCGTGAACGGCGACGTCAAGAACGATGACACGCTCGAGCTTCTCGCCAGCGCGGCGCTGTCGCACGCGCGTGCCGGCGCCGATATCGTGGCGCCGAGCGACATGATGGATGGCCGTGTGCAGGCAATTCGGCATGCAATGGACGAGGAGGGTTTCTCGTCCACGGCCATTCTCGCCTATGCGGCGAAGTATGCGTCGGCCTACTACGGGCCCTTTCGCGAGGCCGCGGAGTCGGCGCCGAAGAGTGGAGACCGGCGCGGGTACCAGATGGATCCGTCCAATGCGCGCGAGGCAATCCGCGAAGTGCTGGCTGACATCGAGGAGGGCGCCGACGCCGTGATGGTGAAGCCGGCGGGGCCTTGTCTGGACGTCATCGCGAGCGTGCGAGCGGAGGTACGACACCCGCTCGCAGCCTATCAGGTGAGTGGGGAGTACGCTATGATCAAGGCGGCCGCCGAGCGCGGCTGGCTGGACGGCGACCGGACGATGCTCGAATCGCTGTTGGCCATTCGCCGTGCCGGTGCGGACGTCATCATCACATACTTTGCTGGCGACGCCGCGCGGCTGCTGCGCGCCGGCCACGAGTAGAGGAGCAGCGAATGCGGTATCGTGTCTTTCCTGGCACCGATGTGCGGGCGAGCGAGGTCGGTTTCGGTCTCTGGACGCTATCCACCGGATGGTGGGGTGAGAAGACCGACGAGGAAGCCGTTGCGCTGCTGCGCGAGGCCCGCGACGAACACGGCGTCACCTTTTTCGATGCTGCCGACGCATACGGCAATGGCCGCAGTGAACGCCAGCTGGCAGAGGCATTTCGCGGATCGCGAAGGGATGTCGTGTACGCTACCAAGATCGGATACGACATCTACGACGAGGACGCGGCGCGCGCGCGTCGCGGCCAGAGCGAGCTTCCGCAGCGATTCGACGCGGAGTATGTGCGCTTCGCTGTGGAGAAATGTCTGCGAAGGCTGGAAACCGACTACGTGGATGTGCTCCAGCTTCACAACGTGAAGATGGACCACGTACGCGATCCGGAGATATGGGAAACCCTGCGGGCATTGCAGCGTGAAGGCAAGATCCGCGTCTGGGGCGCTGCGTTCGGGCCGGCCATAGGATGGCTCTACGAGACGGTCGAGCTGATGGAGCGCGAACCGGACATCCAGACGATCCAGATGATCTGGAACATCCTGGAGCAGCATCCGGGCACGGCAATGATCGAGGCAGCCCGCGAGCACGCGCCGAACTGCTGCTTCAACATCCGTGTCACTCACGCCTCTGGAATGCTCGAGGGCAAGTACACCGAGGATACGGTCTTCGCCGCGAACGACCATCGACGCCACCGGCCCCGGTCGTGGCTTATCAACGGCATACGGAAGATTCGCACGCTGGACTTTCTCACCGAGCGCATGACGCTGGGCCAGGCGGCGCTGAAGTGGCTGCTGGCTGAGGAGCGCGTCGTCTCCACGCTGCCGAACATCTACGATGCCGATCAGCTCGCCGAGTTCGCGAAGGCCAGCGACCTGGAGGATCTAACGCCCGAGCAGCTCGATCGCGTGGTGGAGCTGGCCGAGAGTAACTTCGGCGTCGAGGAGGAGCCGATGGCCTACAAGGGAACGATGGAGCGCGTCTAGAGACCGGCGTTCGGTCTAGGGTTTTGGTGAAACCGCTCCGTGATCCAGTGGCTCCGGCTCGCGATACAGGAACAGGAAATGGTAGACGAGCCCGGCAAGCATGCCGCCCACCAGAGGACCGATCCAGTAGATCAGGTGTCCTTCCCACACTCCACTCGCGACAGCCGGGCCGAATGAACGAGCTGGATTGAGCGAACCGCCGGTGAGGGGACCGATCGCCAGAATCGCCGCGCTGAGGGTGAATCCGATCGCAAGCCCGCCAACGCGCGGTGAGTGTTTGTCCACCGCCGTACCAAACACCACGAAGACCAAAAAGAACGTTGCGATCGCCTCCAGCGCATACGCCTGGCCCGAGCTCACATCGAGGGCCACCGATTGACTGCCGCCTCGCGCCGCAAGGAAGCTCTGGAGCGGGAACAGCGCCCGTAGCGCATAGGCGGCCGTCACGGCGCCAAGGATCTGCGCCAGAAAGTATACGCCCGCCATTAGTGGTTCGATGCGCCGCGTCACCACAAAGGCGAGCGTGACGGCGGGGTTCAGGTGGCCCGAAACCCGCATCGTGGCCGTAACGAAAACGGCCAGCACCAGGCCGTGTGCCAACGCGATCTCCAACAGTCCTACGGTGGAGCCCGGCATCCGCGACATCATGATGGTGCCACTGCCGACGAACACCAGCGCGAAGGTGCCGATGAGTTCCGCGACGAAGTGACGGACTGTGTCTCGCATTGCGCGTGTCCTTGTGGGCTGGGGGGACGGGCGGCAAGCTAGAGGGACCCCGTCCGAGGTGCAAGACGGCAGACTATCACGTGACTCAAGAGAACCGACCTCCGCTGGTACTGATATCCGACCATCCAGAGCGGTTCGGCGCGTTGCGCCGGACCCCCCTTGGCGACCGCGACGTGCATCTCTGGCTGCCGCACGGCGCCGACGCGCATGACGATGTGACGCCCCTTCGCGGCGATCCGGTAGACCCTGACACCTTTCGGCTACTGCGTGGTCGGGACGCTGTCGTTGTCGTCGACTTCAGGGAGTCGGCGCGAGGGCTGGCAGCGGCGCGTGCCGCCGCGGAGGCGTTGCCGCTCGCTCCAGTGCTACTGATCGACCGCGAGCGCGGGCACGATGGGGATCAGGTTGGCGGAGTCACGCGCATCAACGAGGGCGAACTGCTGGGACAGGCGATCACCATCGTTCTGAAGCGGGCCACGGCCGGCCGACGCCTCGGCTCACTGCGTGCCGCGCTGGGCGGGGCGAGCAAATGTGCCTTCCTGGTGCAGCACGATCCGGATCCCGATGCCATCGCGTCGGCACTGGCGCTGCGAAAGGCCCTCGACCTCCCTCCATCCCGCGGTCCCATCATCTCCCTGGGGACCATCACGCGCCCCGAGAACCGCCGGCTCACAGAGGCGCTGCGCATCAACGTACAACAGGTGACAGGTGACGAGCTGCGGAAGATCGCTCCGCTCGTTCTCGTCGACGTGCAGCCTCCGTACTTCAACGACTCCCTCGGCGAGGTGGCCGCGGTCATCGATCATCATCCGGTCATAGCGGACTACGACGCACGCTTCAGGGATATCCGCACCGACTACGGCGCCAGCGCCACGATGGCGGCTGAATACCTGCTGGCGCGAGGCAGCACCGCTCTGACCCGGCAGCTCGCCACGGCGCTGCTTTACGGCATCACCACCGACACGAGTTCGCTCGTGCGCTCCGCCAGCGAGGCGGATCTGGATATGTTCGCATATCTCTTCCCCCGCGCGGACATCGGCCTGCTGCGCGCCATCCAGCACCCGTCCTACTCGGCAGCCGCGCTCCGGCGTTTCGGACGGGCACTACAGGGCAACACCGTACGGGACGGTGTTGCCTATGTGTACCTCGGCCGGATGGACCGGCAGGAGGAGCACGTCGTTGCGCAGTTCGCCGATTTCTGTCTCGGCTTCGAGGGCGCGAGTGTGAGTGCCGTGTCGGCCATGTTCGATCAGCACCTCATCGTAAGCACGCGGGCACTCTCTCCCGAGGCGAAACTGGGCGAGCGGCTGCGCGAAACGTTTGGGGAGTTCGGCAGCGCCGGCGGGCACCCCGTAATGGCGAAAGCCGTGATCAGGCTGGCCGACTGGAAGCGTGCCCGCCGCATCACGCAGCCGTCGGGCGTGGAGCCGAGCATCCGACGCGCGCTGATGGCTGCACTACGTGACCAGGTCCCCCCGCCCAGCGCATGACCGCCGAGCATCCGCGCAGCGCTGCTGGCTGCGTGGCGCGACAGGTCACCCCGCCCGGCGCATCACGAGCGCGGCGTTGATTCCACCGAATCCGAACGAATTGCTGAGCACGTGCTCAACGCGTGCCGGGCGCCCGTCTCCCGGGATGTAGTCGAGGTCACAGGCGTCATCCGGTGCGTCCAGGTTCACCGTGGGCGGCAGCCACTCGTGGGTCAGCGCCAGGCTGCATATGGCAGCCTCGATGGCGCCAGACGCGCCGAGAGCGTGCCCGTAGTAGCCTTTGGTCCCGCTCACTTGCAGCCGGTAGGCATGATCGCCAAAGAGCCGCTTCATGGCGAGCGTCTCGGTGCTGTCGTTCAGCGGAGTGGAGCTGCCATGCGCGTTGACGTAGTCGATCTCGCCGGGCGAGACATGTGCGTCATCCAGCGCGCGACGCATGGCGCGGGCTGCCTGGGCGCCATCGGGCAGCGGTGCCGTCATGTGATAGCCATCGTTGCTGGTGCCGTAGCCCAGTACCTCGGCGTAGATCGGGGCACCGCGGGCCACGGCGCGGCCGTACTCCTCCAGCACCAGCACCGCCGCTCCCTCTCCCATCACGAACCCGTCGCGTCCGCGATCGAACGGCCTCGAGGCGCTGGTGGGGTCATCGTTGCGCGTAGACATGGCGCGGATGATCGCGAAGGCGCCGAAGCACAGCGGCGACAGTGGTGCCTCCGAGCCACCGCACAGCATGACATCGGCGTAACCATGCCGGATCTCGCGGAACGCATCGCCCACGGCGATCGTGCCGGAGGCACAGCTCATCGCGTTGGTGCTGTTGGGTCCCTGCACACCGAACTCGATGGCGATGTTGCAGCTTGCCGCGCCGCCAAACACGGCGAGTGCCAGCGCCGGGTCGACAGCGCGCAGCCCGTCACGCAGGTACAAGGGATACTGAGCCTCGGCGTAGGCGACGCCGCCGAGCGCGGTCCCCATTATAGCGCCGATGCGCTCCCTGTCCTCACGGGCGAGATCGATCCCCGCGTCGTCGAGAGCCAGTCGCGCCGCCGCCACCGAGAACTGACCAAAGCGATCCATTCGTCTCGCCCGCTTCCGCTCGAGAAAGTCTGTCGGCTGAAAGTCGTTCACCTGTGCGGCATTTCGACTGCGAAACGGGGCGGGATCGAAGCGGTCGATGGCGCGCACCGCCGACTGCTGTCGTCTCAGTCCGTCCCACATCCCATCTCTGGTCAGCCCGATCGGCGTGATCGCGCCAATGCCGGTCACCACCACGCGACGCTGCTCACTCACGGATCTATCCTCTCATGTGGGGAGTGCCTGCTCCCGTCTCTTTCGAGTGCGAACCCACCTGTCGTTGCGCCACCGCCGCAAGGCCGGCGAGCGTGCGCGAGGCTATGCCGTGCACGAATACCGGACCTATGATCGTGCGCGCGGCAAGGACTCCGATCAGTGGCCAGCGTGGTCCGTCCCACGCATGAACGATGCGAACGAGTGCTCCCGCCGGATGCGCCGCAAAGCTCCACTCCACGTCCATCGTGCGAGTAATGCCCTCTATGTGTCGAAATCGGATAGCCGGCCGTTCGGCGTCCACCTGCATCTCGGACAACCACCATGTGGGCCAACCAACCGGTCCGAAGGGACGGTACGCCGCCATCTCGACTATTCCGCCACCGTCCGGTGCCCGCTCACGCATCCGCACCCGGCGGTAGTGCGACAGGTGAGCTGGCCAGTGCTCCACCTGCCGGGCGATGTCGAAGATCGTTCGAACGGGAGCGTGAACGATCATCTCATCCACTGTTTCACTTGCTCGCCCCAGCGGCATCGCGCCGAGCCTGATCGTCTCGCGGTTCACTGCATGCTCGGTCATCGAGTGCCTCCAGGGGTCCATGTGGCGGAGAGTCGGAATCCGGCGTGACGTGTTACCGTCGCCGGCCTCCCCACCGCTGCCGCCACCAGTTCGATCAGTTCCTCGGCAGTGAATCCCCTCATCACGGAGAGCGTGCCGTCGTGTCGCGTAACAGCCTCGAAGCGGAGCGGCCAGGACGCGAGCCAGAAGAGTGCTGCTGCTGTCCAGCTCCTGCGCAATTCCGCCACCAGCACCAGGCTCCGTGTGACACGAGTGAGCTCACGAATCAGCGCCAGGGCCCCGGCTCCCTCGAAGTGATGCAGGAGCTGGGAACAGAGCACCACATCCACGCTGTCATCGCGCACGGGGAGACGCAACGCATCGGCTCGTACCGTCGGAAGCTCCGCCGACCGGGCCTCTCGCGCCAGCACCGCGCTCCTGTCGACGCCAACCGTGCGAAGCTGCACGCCGTACACGGCAGCCAGTCTGCGTGCCTGTGCAGGGAGGTCTCCCAGGCCGGTGCCGACGTCCAGCATCACCAGCGACGCACCCTTGCGACCCTCAAAGAACCTCTGCAGCTCGGTACGCACCGCTCGCCGCCCTCCGAATAGAGCGTTGGCGCGCACCACGTCTCTCATGGACCGGCACAACCGGTGCGGCTCGAGGCCAGGATCGTCGATCAGCTCGATTCCACGACGGCGCGCCGGTGTCAGCATGAATGCGCTCTCACCCGTCGAGTCTGGTATAGCCGCCCCGATAATAGATCAGTGGCCTGCCGCCAAGTACTTCACCGGCGATCACCTCACCCACATAGATGTCGTGGTCGCCTCCCGGGCATTGGTTCCGGATCTCGCATTCGATCGTTGCCACGACGTCCTCGAGCAAAGGTGCTCCAGTGATGCCCCGGTGAAAACCGATCCCCTCGAAGCGACCCTGCAGAAGCTCGGAGAAGCGGCGTGACATCGGCTCCTGGTCCTCTGACAGCACGTTCACGGCGAAGTGCGTAGCCGACTGCAGAACCCGATGCATTTCGGTGGTGTGCTCGATGCACGCCAGTACGAGCGGCGGCTCGAGACTCAACGAACAGAACGCGCTCACTGTCATCCCGTGGTCTACGCCGCCGCCGTCGCGAGTGGTGAGGATGGTCACGCCGGACGCGAAGCGCCCCAGCATGCTTCGAAACTGCGCGGGGTCGAATGACATCAGCTCGAAAGGGTTGCGTCAGAGGATCGTGGCGGCAGTCGCCTGCTTCCGAGCCGGGCCAGAACGGGGAGCGCAAGCAACCGGATCACATAGTTCGCGTTGAGCACCAGCCGAGGCGGCACGAAGTCACCGCACACGCCCACGAGAAGATCCGCCATTCCGGGATGGTAGGTGAGCGCATGGGCAGCATGATTCATCAGCGCCGGCGACGAGACGACGAGGGCGATCCCGCCCTCCACGATGCGCTTATCGCGCACCTCCGCCCTGGAGGTGCGGTGATACATGCGCAGCTGAGCGTCCACCGCCGCGTCGTCTGGCGCGTCGAGGGCGGCGAGAATCCGCGGCGCCAGCAGCTCGCTTCCGCGCAGCGCAGCGTAGATTCCCTCTCCCGTGAACGGATCGAAGTAGCCCGCGGCGTCCCCCACGAGTGCGACACCCGGCGCCCACGCCCGGCGAGAGCGCGTAGCGAATGGTCCGGTCACGCGCACAGGTCCCAAGCGCCGCGCCCCACGCAGCCGGGGGAGAAGCTGTGGCCGAGCATGCAGCCATTCCTCGTAGAAGGCTTCGGCGCGGCCCACCAACTCCGTTGCTCGCCGCGCTGGAACGACCATCGATACGTTAGTCACGCCACCACCCACGTCCGCCATCCCGACGTAGCCGTCGCGCTCCACGTGCATCTCCCCGAAGTCATCGAGCCCAGCGAATCCCTCCCAGTGTCCAACGATGCCGATCCGACTGGGTCGGGGCCACCGACGCCGCAGCGACAGTCTCGTGGCCACAACGGAGCGCAGGCCGTCCGCGCCCACTACCACCCGGGCGCGAATCTCGCGCGCCCCGCCGCGCGCGTCGATCGTCCGGACCCCGCACACGCGTCCGATGCCATCGTAGACCAGATCCGACACGCGCGCCCGCTGCATGACGTGCACACCGCACTCGGCGGCGCGCTCGAGGAGGATCGTATCCAGCACCTCGCGGCGGATAGAGAACGCCCGATTGCGAAAGGGCCGCCTTCCATCAAGGGCGCTGTACGACCCGGGAATGACCGTCCCGTCCGGCGAGCGAATTCGCATTCCGACGAGAAGTGCGTGCGGACTCTCATCGCACCGCTCGAGCACGCCCATCCGGGCGAGCATCCGCGAGCACTCAGGGCTCAGAAACTCCGCGCACGGCTTGGAGCGGGGGAAAGCTGCGCGATCCACCAGGCTTACATTCGCGCCGGCGCGCGCGAGCGCCCAGGCGGCGTAAGAACCCGCCGGCCCGGCGCCCACGATCACCACATCCGCGACGGTCACTCGCCGCCTTCCTCCGCGCCCAGCGCGGCGGTCACCGAATTCGCTGGAACTCGCGTGAATCGAGCAAAAGAACGTTGCCGTGCACGGAGAACCGGAGGCGAAGTGTTCCGGTGTGTGGTGGATCGAACGTCACGACCACCAGACCACTCTGCACCCCCCACTGTCCGGAGGCGACAGCCTGGTCCATCGCGCCCGACGCGACATGGCGCAGAATCGTTCGACGGATCGCCTGCCCATCGGGGCGGAACTCCCAGATGGTTTCGCTCGCCTGGATACCCGCGGCCGTCTGCAGGTAGAGGATGTTGGCCCATTCGCCCACGAGCAGCGACGGGCGATGATCGGCCGAGAAACCGGCCCGCGGTCCAGTCGAAAGCTGGAAGTCGTCCACCGCGCATGCCAGCGCGGCGAGCATCATCACCGGCAGAAGTGCGACTCGCAATCTCCAGGTGCGGTGGCGACTTCTCCATGTCAGCGCGTTGCCCACCAGAGGAGGGCGATGCACCCTCCAGAGGCCGCCGCCAAGAGGTTCACCACGTCGTTGTCCAACCATAGGACACCTCCTGCCTCATTTGTCCGGGTTCCACAGTGGTGCACATGTCGTTCCGTGGGCGTTTCGCAGCTGGGGCAGTGACGTCGCGCCTGCAGGCGCGCCCCCAGAAAGGAATCGACCAGCGCTCCGGACACCCCGCCCAGCACGGCGGCGACAGCGATATCGGCAGGCCACTGGGCAACACCGGCCAGGAGGCCGATGAACGCCGCGCCGCAAACAGTGGCCGTCATCCCTGCTGCCGAGATCGCCCCCGACGTACCGTGAGGAACCGCTTCCCAGCTGGTAATCATGCGTGGCGGCGCCGCGGCGAGGGTGCCCACCTCGGTTCCCCACGTGTCGGCTGTCGCGGCGGCCAGCCCCCCGGCACCAAGAGCCAGCCATGCCGGGGAGGGAAGGAGGAGCCACAGCAGAGCGGCCATCCCGAAAACACCTCCGTTCGCCAGGACCTGCACGGCGTCCCGCTCCTTCCCCTTGGCAATCACGCTCGCGGTGCGCTGCTGTTTCGTCTCGTCGCCAATCCGGGACAGAACGGCTGAGCTGACGAAAAACGCCACGAGAAGCGTCCCCCAGCTCCAACCGGCGGCGATCGTGATTGTGCCGAGAGCCACGGCAGCGATGGCACCGCCAGTGCCGAGTGCCCCGTACCTCCGAGCAGTGACGGCGATGGCCGCCGCGATCAGGAATCCGGCGATGGTGCGAGCGATCACCGATCCCCGAACATTGGCTCATGAGCCGAGGCACGGCTCGCAACGTCGTCGTTCCACATGGATTGGACAGATGAGGGAGCCCGGCTCCGTTTGGCCCGCGAAAGCTGCGTGTTGCTCGCCAAATCACGCAAGGCGCGCGCGTGCCTCCTCTCCAGAAGAGCTTCGGCCCCGAGATGCGCCAGGATGCCGGCGGATCATCTCTGCATCCAATGGCGCGCTTGAAGCGACTCCTTCGCCCGGTTAGCTTCCGAGCGCGGCACGGCTCTGCGCCGATTGCCAGCGCTTGCCGCTCCCACCGAGCCATGCCTTCCAGCATAGATCCCCTTCTGCCACTCAGCCTCCTTCGCGCGGTCCGGACGGTGGACCAGCCGGAAGAGCTGGAGGCAGAGTTCCACCCGGAGCTGCTGAACAAGCGCTTCGGGTTGAGCGAGACAGTCTTCGCGCAGATTCGCCGCTACGACGATGCGGTGAAGCGACAGGTGCAGGTGTCGTTCGAGGAGGCGGTGGGGATAGCCCGTCTCATAGGTCGTCGTCCAGACGCCGAAGCGATCTTCCGCTCGGCCGGCCAGCTCGTCGCTCACGAGGCGTACGAGAGGATTCCCGTTTCACGGCGTCGCGCCATCTCCGTTCTTCCCTCGATGCTGTCGCGTCCGATGGCACTGCGCCGCGCCAACCGGATCAGCGCGCGCTACCTGAACGGGGGAGTCAGCCGGCTCGGCTCGTTCGTGCTGCTGCGAGTCGCTGAGTCGGTCACGGTGGACAGCGCGCCGGGCGCGGTCGGTTGCGCCTTGTACGAGTCAGCGCTCAGGGAACTGTTGCGGCTGCTTCGAGTGAGTGGTGGCGATGTGGAGCACGTGCGGTGCGCCGGCCGCGGCGAAGGCGAATGCGAATGGCGCGCCGAGTGGCGCGCGCCAGTCTCCGCGGCCACCTAACGCACGACGTCCCAGAGCAGCCGAAGGCCCAACAGCACGATCGCCAGGCTGAGCAGCCGCACGATCCCCCGTCCCTTGATCCGGTGAGAGAGCCGCGCCCCGATCTGCGCGCCCAGGATGACACCGAAACCGACAGGGAGTGCGAGCTGCCAATCAACGAGTGCGCGTCGCACGTACTCCGTAACCCCGGCAGCGGCGGTGATGGCGAGGACGAACTGCGAGGTGGCGGTAGCGACATGCGCGGGGAAGCCGAGCACGTGAATCATCGCCGGTACGTGCACTATGCCGCCGCCGATCCCAAGCATACTTGATAACGCTCCAACGGCCAGGGAGATGGTGAGGGCCAGTGGAAGGCTGTACGAGTACTCCAGCAACTCACCACCCGGCGGGCGGAACTGCGAGCGTATGCGGCCGAAGCCGGCGCGAACGGTGGCGCCGGGTGCTACGCGCTCAGGCCGGATGGCGAGTAAGATTGCCATCACCAGCAGGAAGACGCCGAAGATCCCGCGGAAGAGCTGCTCCGGCGTGCGCGCGGCCAGCCATGGCCCCACCAGCGCGCCCGGTACGGTCCCTAGCGCCAGCACCAGCCCGGTGCGAACGTCAACGCGGCGCAGACGCAGGTAGGTGAACGATCCGCTCGACGCGTTGAGGAGCACGACGAAGAGCGAGGTCGCCGCCGCTACCGGCGCAGGCAACCCGTAGACCAGCAGCAGGACGGGGACGATGAGGAAGCCGCCGCCGACGCCAACGAGTGTACCGTAGGTCCCAACGACGAGACCGAAGGCGGCGAGAAGGAAGAAGGACAGGTGCAAGGGGGGTGGATGTTGTGCGCCAGGGCGCTGCACATCTCCGGACACGACATCTAACAGCTAACACCCGATAACACGATCTCACAAGACATGCTGAATTCGACGTCACTCGCCGAGATCCAGGAGGCGCTGGTCGAGAGCGACCTGGACGCCTGGCTGATCTTCGATTTCCGGGGAGTGAATCCGGTTGCCGCCGGGATGCTGGGATGGGAGGGATTGGTGTCGCGCCGGCACTTCGCCATGATACCTCGCGAGGGGGTGCCCGTTGGTCTGGCACACGCGATCGAGCGCAGCAGCTGGCGCCGATGGCCGCCCGGCTGGGAGCTCCAGAGCTACAGCACATGGCAGCAGCTCGAATCTGCGCTGGCGCGGCTGGTGGGAGGGAAGCGCATCGCCATGGAGTATTCTCCAGGTGGAGCCGTCCCCTATCTCGACCGCGTTCCGGCAGGAATGCTGGAGATGATACGCGCAGCAGGGGCGCGCGTGGTATCGTCGGGAGATCTCGTGACGCGGTTCCACGCGGTTCTCGATGCGCACTCGCTCGCTTCGCATCGGCGCGCCGCCGAGCTGCTTGCCCGGATCGCGAAGGAAGGAATGGTAATGGCGGGACGCCGTGCGTCCGACGGCCAGCCGATGATGGAGCACGAGCTCCGCGACTGGATCCTTGCCAGGTTTGACGCCGACGGACTCTACACCGATCACGGGCCTATCGTGGCGGCGGCGGAGAACGCGGCGGACCCGCATCATCATCCCGGTGCGGACAGACCACGCTCGATCGAGCGCGGTCAGGTGCTGCTCGTCGATCTGTTCGCGCACGAGCATGACGGCATGTTTGCCGATCAGACGTGGATCGGGTGCCTAGGGGCGCCCTCACCCCGTGCGCTGAAGGTGTGGGAGGCCGTTCGTGATGCGCGCGATGCCGCCATCGGCGCTCTGCGCGAAGCGGTGGCGCGAGGAGAGTCTCCTCAGGCCAGCCGGCTGGACGATGCCGCTCGTGCGGTCATCAACGACCGCGGCTTTGGCGAGTACTTCACGCATCGCACCGGCCATTCGATAGATTCCCGCGACCTTCACGGTGCCGGGCCGCATCTGGACAACTTCGAGACGCGCGACGAGCGACGGATCATTCCGGGTGTTGCCTTCTCGATCGAGCCGGGCATATACGTGCCCGGCGAGCTGGGCATGCGCAGCGAGGTGAACGCGGTGCGCGGCGAGCGGGAGGTGATAGTGACGCCGGAAGAAGTTCAGCGGGACATCCTGATCGTCTGACCAGCGCCACGAGCCGCTGCGGCGGATTCGCCGGTCGAATTCACGGCGTAGCGCGTGGCAACCTCGGCGGCGAAGTACGCGAACTCCCCAGGCTCGAGCGGCGGACTGTTATGGCACGGCAGCCGACCCCGCGAGGGAGGCGTGAAGCAGAGCGTGAGCGTGACGTCGAAATCGTCGAGCGCCGCCATCTGCCGGTCGAACCAGGTGAGCGCGTCGGGCCGATGCCAGTCGCCCCAGCTGATGCCAGTACGGAGTCTGCGGACGCCCATTCGCTTCATCCACGCTACCGCTTCTTCCAGCCTCGGATCCTCGAAGTGGAACCATTGGCAAATCCCCATGCGAGTATCGAAGTGCGCCAGCGCCGGCTTGGGTGTGCCATCGGCGCGCACCAGGCCCATGTAGAAGTGGCGATAATACGCGCTCCCCTCGCTCTCCTTGTGTCGGGTGGTTGCTTCCCACGCTGGAGGAAGGTCGAGCAGGCTGTACCAGTAGACGCGCTCGACCCGGTTCACGAGTAGCTCAGCGGTGCGCTGGAGACCGAACAGCTGAACCTCGTCCGCGCCGAAGCTGGAGACGCCCACCTCGGTAACCCATACGGGGAGGGACGTGACCGCTTCGATCTCGGCGATCCGGTCGGGCCACTCGCTCAGCTGCCAGTGATTCCAGTCGAGCGGGAATCCATGGACCGCCACGACATCGAGCGCATCCAGCACGCCGTGCGAACGGAGGAGGCTAATGAAGTGCGGATCGATCGGCGAGATCCCGCCGAGCACGAGTCGAAGATCGGGCGCCTCGCCACGCACGGCTTCGGCCGCCATGCGGGTCATGCGCGAGAACTCGCGCCACTCGGGATCCAGCTGAAAATCCCAGTGCGAGATGTTGTTCGGCTCGTTCCAGAACTTGATCGCTTCGATCACGCGAGCCTCCGTGTCAGGACAGCCGTCGCTTGCCACCCTTGCCGGTGTGCTGGTGGTCGCCGGGCAATCATGATCCTGGCTCCGCGACACCGCGCACCGCTTCCGGGCGCTCCGCCTCGCACCGGCGAGCACGATACTCGAGCACGGGAGTGCACATGTACGTCTCGGGCGCCGGACGGGCGAGCACCCGCAGCCCGCACGAGCGCAGCATTGCCTGAACGCCTGCATGGTTGGGAATCCACCAGTTGGTGTCATCCCCCGCAAACCGGTGCTCGATGAAGGCCATCTTCGGCCAACCCCGATCATGGAGGACCTCGCGATCCTCGATGTTGGAGTCCCGGTAAGCACCGCGATCGCGCGTGTCGGCGAACTCCTCGTCGCCCGGTATCGTCAACGTCTGAAAGATCATGAGTCGTGCCAAGCGCGCGGCAACGATCTCCAGCGCGAGCAGCGGGTGCCTGAGATGATAGAAGACGCCCATGAACAGGACCAGATCGAATCGTTCGTTCGAGCCCGCCAGGTCGTAGACGGTCTGCTGCCGCAGCTCGATCCGATGGCCGAGCTCCATCGTCTCGGCGGCCCAGCGCGCCTGACGAAGATAGAACTCATTCGGCTCCAGACCGACGACGGACGCGCCCCTGAGCGCGAGCTGGATGGCGTAGAAGCCGGCATTGCAGCCGATGTCCAGAACCGTCCATCCGTCGAGCGTCTCGGGGATGTGCGGAGCGATGAGCTCCCACTTGGTGCGCGGGAAGTCTCCGAGTGGATGTGCGGGAGCGGTCTGAACTCCTCCCGGCAGGTGAAGGTTATGAAACCATGGTCCGAGCGAGACCGCCTCGGCGGCGAGGGCGGCGCTGTTCCGCGGCTGTCGCACCATCAGTGCACCTCCCTCGCGGCCGCGCGGTCGAGAAGCGTAAGGGCGAACTGCTCCAGTTCCGCGGCGCGGTGCGCGCAGGTGTGGGCGGAGATCACACGAGCTCTCGCATTGCCGGCTATGCGGAGGCGTTCTTCCTCCCGGGTTTCGCAGACCAGCCGCAGCATCTCATCGGTGCTGTGGGCCAGCAGTATTTCGTCGCCAATTGCGAATATGTCGTCCAGCCCTGGCCACCAGTCACTCACGATGGCCACGCCGCAGGCGGCGGCCTCGAACAATCGCACGCTCGGCGACCAGCCAGCGCGCACCATGTCCGCCCTGGTAATGTTCAGCGTGTAACGCTGTGACGTGTAGAACTCCCGGTGTCTGGCTGGTGGGAGATGTTCGATCCGCTCCACGTTCGCCGGCCAGGGCACGGGGGCGGACCGCGCAGGATACTGTGGGCCGGCAACGCAGAACCGACCGGCCGGCCAGCGGCGGGCCGGCTCGAGCAGCAGACGCTCCAGCGCTGACTGGCGGTCTGCGCTGTACGTGCCCATGTAGGCGAGGTCCCATCGTGCCGGCCTCTCTTCCGGAAAATGCAGCGCCGGATCCACCGAGCAGTACAGCGTCCTCGCCATCGGCGAACCGAAATCTCGCTCGATACGCTGAACTGTCGGGCCTCCCGTGAACGACAGGTAGGCATCGTAGCGCGCAACGAGCGGCGGATCGATGTACTCGTGATCGCCGCGCGCGAGCTTGGCGAGCGTGACAGGCGTGTCAATGTCGTAGAAGGCAACCGGACCGCTGGCCGTGGCCGTGACCCAGCGCCCGACCTCCACCCCATCCGGCACGTAAGAGCCGACGATCACCAGATCCGCGTCGTGCACGTCGCCCGCAAAACGGTCACGCAGCTCGCCCACCGATCCGTACAGCTCGGTGCGGCAGAACTCAGGCGACGGGAGATCCCGATTGGCGCCGTACCATGGCGCGTCTCGCTCGAGGAAGAGAACCGAATGGCCACGATTCGCCAGCTCGCGGATCAGCCCTCGCCAGGTGGTGGCGTGACCGTTTCCCCACGAGGAGGTGATCGACAGCCCGGCGACCACTATGCTGAGCGGCTGCGGCTGCATCAGGCGAGCGCCTTCGCACGCGAGAATCGTCCACTCAGCGCCTCCTCCAGCCGCTCGGCGCGCTGTGCGTAGGTGTGGTGAGCGAGCACGCGGCTGAGCGCAGCCTGACCGATCGTACGGGCGCGCTCCGGCTCCAGGCCCAGCAGGCGAAGGTGGTCGGCCACCTCGTCGCCACTGTGCGCCACCAGCACCTCGCGTCCCGGCTCCAGGAAAAGCTCGATTCCCTCCCACGCGTCGCTCACCAGGCACGCGCCGGCACCCGCCGCCTCGAACACGCGCGTGGCCGGTGAGAAGCCATAGCGCGCCATGCTTTCGCGGCTGATGTTCAGCACCGCAAGTGGCGTGCAGTTGAAGGCGTTGTGCTGAGTCGTGTAGACATGGCCAAGGTATCTCACGTTCTCCGGCCTCGACTTGTCCGCCCACCCGTTGCCGCCAAGCAGGAATCGTCGATCGGGGAGAGCTGCGGCAGGGACCAGGAAGAACTCCTCCACACGCGCCTCCCGGTCGGGAAGGCGGTTGCCAAGAAAGCCGAGATCTGCGGCGAGCGCCGGGTCGGGCGGCACCGGGTGGTGGGTAAAAGGATCGAGCGCGTTGTAGATCGGCACGCACGCCCGGGCGCCCAGCGAAGTGTACGCGTCCACCACTGGCTCTCCGCCGCCATAGGTGAGCACGAGGTCATACCGGGTAATCAGCGCGGCAAACGGGTCGTCGGGGTTCGCCTGCACCCGATCGAGCGTCGCCGGAGCGTCCACATCCCAGAAGGCGACGAGCGTGGTCGGAGACGCGAGATCGAGCACGGCGCCCTCGAGCAGCTCATCGAAAACGCCCACGCCACTGGCCTTCACGACCAGATCGGCCGCGCGTGCCGATTCGAGAGCGCGCATGACACCCTCCTCGCCCCTTCCCGCATACACCACGACTTCGGCCCAGTCGGGATCCGGAAGGTCGCGATGGCGCTGCCGGTTGTAGGCATCGGGCTCGTAGAACGTGACGCGATGCCCGCGCTCGTGCAGCGCCCGCACCATGCCGCGGTAGTAGGTGGCGGCACCATTCCAGTAGGCCGATACGAGGCTCGATCCAAAAAAGGCGATGCGCATGCCGGTTCTCATCTCGTGAGCGTCTCTACCTTCGCCGGCCGACGCGAGTGGTGGATGGCGATCAGCTCGTCCACTCGATGCGCGCACGTATGTCGAGCGTTGATCGCTCGCAACCCGCTGGCGGCCAGCTCGGCGCGGAGCGCCTCATCACCGAGCACGTCGCGAAGGTGACGTCGCATGGCGTCTCCGTTCTCGGCTGCGATGAAGTGACGCCCGGGGTGAAACAATCCCTCGACATCATCCCACGGAGCTGTGACCAGCGGAATGCCGCAGGCGAGGGCCTCGAAGACACGGATGGTCGGTATCCCGGGGAGCGTACGGCGGTACGGCTGGCGGGGGAGGTGAACGGTGACGCGGTGCCGAGCGAATGTTCGGGGAGACTCGTGGTTGGGCAACCAACCGCCGAAAGCGATGCCGGCGTTCCGCAGTCGGGCGATCGCTTCCGCAGGGTAGCGAACACCGTGCACCAGCGCGCGGAGCCCCAGCGCGCGTACCGGTTCGATGAGGAACTCGCTCAGCTCGGAAGATCGCTCATCGTCACCCCAGTTGCCGATCCAGACGAGATCGCCGTCGCACGTCTCGTCCGGCCGGGGCCGGAATACTCGCGTGTCCGCGGCCTCGTGCCAGGTATGCACCTCGCCCGCCCACCCGTTCCGCAGATAGATCTCCCTTAGGACATTGCCAAAGACAAGTGCGCCGTCGTAGCACGACAGATCGTAGCGGCGCATCTCTTCCGGCCGGGTGAGCGCCCGATGGTGGGTGTCGTGGAAGAGAAGTGTGTAGCGGCCGGAACGCAGCCGGTGTGCACCTATCGCGGCGACGAGATTCGGATCGTTCCACTCGTGTACCAATACCAGGTCGGCACCGTCAAGCGCCTCGTCGATGTCGAGCTCTTTCAGGTCGTAACGAACCGGATCCAGCCAGGGGTACGCCGCGCGGTAGCGAACAGTCGCGTCATCGCCGTACTCGGCCACCAGATTCACAACACTCCAGGCATCGCGTGGTTCGAGAACCGATACGGTGTGCCCCCGGTGCATGAGCTCGCCGGCAATACCGCGCAGGAAGTGGGCGTTGCCGTGATTCCAGTCCGAGATCAGCGAGTGACAGAAGATGACTACACGCACGCCGTCTCCCGGCGCGCAGGCGCCCGCGTGTGAATGGATTCGTACGCCGCACGGTAGCAGGCCGCCATGCGCTGCGGGGTGTAACGGAGTGCACGACGGCGGGCTCTCGCTGCCAGGCTCGCGCGAAGCTCATCGTCGTCCATCAGCAGCGCCAGCGCACCGCGCAGTGCCTCGTCATCATCGGGGTCGACGAAGAGTGCGTTGCCTCCCCATACCTCGCGCAGGCTCGATATGTCGCCCAGCACCAGCGCACATCCGGAGAGGGCCGCCTCGAGCGCCGTCAATCCGAAGGGCTCGTAGCGAGCCGGCAGTGCATAGATGGCGGCCCGCGAGTACCAGGCGGCGAGCTCTGCCTCGGGGAGCTGCCCGAGCAGCCGTACCCCTTCCAGGGAAACCGATTCGCCATATGGATGCCGCTGCTCTCCCGCCACGAAAACCGGCCATGGAAGGGCTGGTGCCACTCGCGCTACCGCGGCGGCGTTCTTGGCTTCATCCCATAACCGGCCGGCAGTGAGAACGAAGCGCCGCTTGGGGGCGGGTCGGAACCGGCGTGGATCCCGCCCATTGTGCAGGACCATCGCGCGTCTGCGTGGGCCATAGTGTTCCTCGAGCGCGGTGAGCATTGCAGCGCTCGGTGCCACTGTCATGGTGGCGCCGTCGAGCCCGGCCGCGACGACGTCGCGGTAGCGGCTCCAGTTGCTCGGGGCGTCGGTGCGATGCACCGCCCGCCACCAGGAGAGAACGCACGAGTGCCCGACAACGATCGTTGGCGAGCGCCAGGCAAGCGCCCCGGGGCCGAACTGGTTGAGGTGCACCAGGTCCGGAGCGATGCGTGACTCGAGCTCGAGCAACCAGGCACCGGCGCGGTCGAGGTCGGCCCAGGGTTCTTCCATCCACTCCAGTGCGAATCTGCTCTCGTACAGACGGAGCCCGCTTCCACGCACCGCTGATCGCTGCGCCGGAGTCGGAGGACTGCCCAGCGTCGCGATCACGACTTCGTCGCCCGACGCCTGGAGAGCCAGCGCCAGCTCAACCGCATAGGTCCAGACGCCGCCAACGGTGTCGGCAGTCATCAGTATCTTCATCGCCCGTAGATCGCGTCGATGACTTCTGCAACGTCTACCGTGCGCTCTGCCTCCGGATCGAATCCCTTGCCCCTCGCGAGATGCCGCGCCCAGCTCACCACGGCTCGCCCGCCCCAGTCATCGGGTGGCGCGCATAGGAGAGATGACGAGGTCCCTGTGAGATGTTCGGCGGCAAAGTCATAAAAGGAACCGTTCACGTTGCTCAGCGCTGCCCCTCCACGCGTCCCATGGAAGGTAGCTTCGATGATCGCGTCGCGACCGGCGTGTGAATGCCAGGAGCAGCTGAGGTGCGCCGTGATCCCGTCATCAATCTCCAGTGTGGCGGTCGCGAAGTCCTCCACCACGCGGACGGGCTGATGCAGTCGGGTTCCTCCGGCGTAGAGCCGGCTGGAAGCGCAACGGGCGGAATAGTTGTCGAGCGTCCACATCGCCAGATCCACGAGGTGGATCCCGAGGTCCATCACGCAACCGCCGCCCGACAGCGCCGGATCGCGAAACCATGGCTTGTCAGGACCGTAGGCGTTGTGAAAGGCGAGATCGATCGCGTACACGCTGCCCAGTTCGCCGCGCCGCACGAGCTCGCGAATGGCGCTCATGGCCGATGTGAAGCGATACGACATATCGACGGCGAGCAGCCGATCAGCGGAGCGGGCCGCCGCCACCACGCGCCGTGTCTCCTCGGCCGAGGGGGCGAGCGGCTTCTGACAGAAGACCGCTATTCCGTGGTCCAGAGCGGCGATTGCCTGCGCGGCGTGGGCAGCGCTGGGTGTGGCGATCACGACGCCATCGAGATCCATGTCCAGCAGTGCGTCATAAGAGTCTGCTGCGCGTGCGGCAGGCGCGATGGCGAGCGCACGCGACGCAGCTTCGGCGTTCGTATCGACCACCGTTACGATCTCCGCGACGCCGCTGTCGGCGATTGCCTTCAGCCGGTGGAGCCCGATCCAGCCCACACCCAGGAACCCGAGCCGCGGCGCGCCGGAAACCGCGGTGAGGAGACCGTTCTCGACCGCGGCGGTCGCCGGACTGACATGCGCGCCGTGCTCACGTTGCGGTGGTTCCGATCTCAGCATTCCGGTCATGTGGTGACCAGCGCCTTCATGAAGCCATCCGGCCTCGTACGCACAGCTTCCATTGCCATACCAAGCTCGTCGAGCCCGAAATGGTGGGTGCACAGCTGCCACGGGTCCAGCATGCCGCACTCGATCGCCGCCATGGCGTCGATCATTCCACTCATGCAGGCCGCTGGGTCGCGTTCGTGCGCATTCACCACGTCGAGTCCACGCCAGTTCCACAGCTGCATGTTGACGCGGCGAGTTCCATCCTGATGAAAGCCGGCAATGATGATCCGCCCGCGTTCGGCAGCGAGCTCTCCGGCGAGGTCGAGCGGCCACTGCATGCCAACCGCCTCGATCACCCTGGCACATCCGGCACCGCCAGTGAGGTTTTTCACCCGTTCGACGATCCGCCCGTGGTCATCCATCTCGATCGTCGCCGCCGCTCCCATCTGTCGAGCAACATCGAGCGCGAAGTGGCGACGAGAGATCGCGAACACGCGAGCACCGGCGTGCGCACAGAGGCGGACGAGCAGCGCACCCATGAAACCGATGCCGATGATGGCCACGTCCTGGCCGGCTTCCACGCTCGAGCGCCGAAGGATGTTCATGGCACAGCCGAGTGGCTCCGCGGGCACGGGCCGGCCCGCAAAAGCATCCGGCAGCAGAAGCACGGAGTCTTCGTGCGCGATGTCGTATTCCGCGAATGCGCGGTGTGAGATTGCTGCCACTCTGCGGCCGGGCACCACGCGACTCACCGCGTCACCCACTGCGTCGACAACGCCCCACCCCTCGTGCCCCGGAGCGCCCGGCTGGTACGGGTACTCGAACCATTCTCGTCCCTCCCACAACGGAAGATTGGACCCACATACTCCGCTTCCGGCGATGCGCACGCGCACCTCGTGCGCGCCGGGCTCCGGACGCCGCACGTGTGTCACCGCACTGACGCCGGGAGCCTCTATGACCGCCGCCCGCATCACCGGCGGCGCCGTCATATGCTGCCCTCCGCCGCGAAACCCGCCGTGACGGCGGCGAGAGGTCTGGCGTGCGCTCCCAGATAGCCGGCAAGCCAGTGGTACAGCCGGTCCACACCCTCTCGCACAGTGGTGCGTGGCGCCCAGCCAATGGCGGCGCCAAGCCGGGAGAAGTCGGACACGTAGTAGCGTTGATCGCCCGGCCGGCTCGTGGCAAAGGAGATGTCCGGGTGCTCGCCGCTCAGCTCGGTGATGAGATCGATCAGCTCCAGCAGGCTGATCGTATTCAGGGGGCCCCCGCCGACGTTGAACACCTGCCCGCTCAGGCTTTCGAATCCTGTCATCGCCAGGACGAAAGCATCGACCAGGTCATCTACGAACAGCACGTCCCGCACCTGCTTGCCGTCGCCATAGAGTCGGATCGGCTGGCCCTGGAGAGCGCGGCTGAGGAAGTGCGCCACCCAACCCTGGTCCTCGGTGCCGAACTGGCGAGGGCCGTAGATGCAGCTCATCCGAAACACGGTCGTATCTAGCCCGTACGTGCGCGCGTAGTCCAGTACGTACTGATCGGCGGCCCCCTTGGAGCACCCGTAGGGGCTTTGAAAGTCGAGCGGTCGCGACTCGTTCACGCCGCGCTCGCGAAGCACATCGTCTGCCGGAACGAGACGCCTGCCACGCTCGGCGAACGGACCCTGGTCCAGCGCGCCATAGACCTTGTTGGTGGACGCCATGATCGCCGCGGGCGGATTCACGCAGCCTCTTATCGCCTCCAGCACGTTGAGCGTGCCGACCGCGTTGACCTCGAAGTCGGCGAGGGGGTCTGCCACGCTCGTGGTGACGGCTACCTGCGCGGCCAAATGAAAGACGATGTCTGACGTCGAGACCGCGCGACGAACGGCAACGGCGTCGCGCACATCTCCGCGCTCGATACTGATGAGCCGCCCGTGACGCGAGTGCAACCAGCGCAGGTTGTTTTCGACGCCGGGCCGTGACAGGTTGTCGAAGATCGCAACGGGCTGCCCATTCGACAGCAGACGGTCAGCAAGGTTGCAGCCGACGAATCCGGCCCCACCGGTTATCAGAGTCCGCCGTCCGGTCGGCGAGACATCCACGCGCCGATGCGCAGCTCCTGGCCCATGCGAGCCATTGCTGCCACCGTTCACTCCGATCATACCGTGAGCCCTCGCGACGCCAGCGCGGCGCTTGCCTCGGGCACACGATCATGAGCAACCTGACCCTCGAGCCACTCCGCCAGTTCGGCGAGTCCCTCGTCCAGCAGCATCCGAGGCTCGAATCCGAGCACGTCGCGCGCCAGCGAGATGTCGGCGAAACAGTGTCGAATGTCGCCCGAGCGGTACTTGCCTGTGATCTCCGGCTCGATGTGCTCCTTGCCGATCACGCGCGACAACCGTTCGGCAATCTCGCGCACAGAGTGGGATTGTCCGCTCCCGACGTTGAATACCCCGCCCTCGGCGACCGGATTCTCGAGCGCCAGGCGGCATGCCCGCGCGGCGTCGTACACGCTCACGAAATCACGCCTTTGTTTACCGTCCTCGTAGATGCCAGGAGGGCGGTCATTGAGCAGTCGTGAGGCGAATATCGCGAGTACTCCGGTGTACGGGTTGGAGAGCGCCTGCCGCGGCCCGTACACGTTGAAGAACCGAAGCGCCACGGCGGGGATATCGTACGTACGACCTATCATAAGGCAGAGTCGCTCCTGATCGTACTTCGAAAGAGCGTACACGGAAGACAGGTCAGGCTGCTTGGTTTCCGCCGTGGGCACCGGATCGAGCGGCTCGCCGCCGTGACCGCGAATTTCCCAGTCTCCCCTGCGGAGCTGCGCGAGAGAGCGTGTAGCGCCTTCTGCGGGGCGCCCGTCACGCTTCGCGTACATTCCCTCGCCGTACACGCTCATGCTCGACGCTACGATGAGCCGCTCCACCGGTCGGTCGATCAGTTCCTCGAGGAGGATGGCGGTCCCCATATTGTTGATGCCGGTGTACCTTGCGAGTTCGTACATGCTCTGCCCGACGCCGACGACTGCCGCGAGATGACAAACGATGTCCACTCCACGCAGTGACTCACGAACGCGCTGCCGATCACGGATGTCGCCGGCAAGAAACTCCACGTTGGGATCCAGGTAGTCAGGGCGACCGGCGGATGAACCGTGTACCTGAGATTCGAGTGAGTCGAGCGCTCGTACGTCGTAGCCTTCGCGCAGCAGCTCATCCGCCAGATGGGACCCGATGAATCCGCCGCCACCCGTGATCAGGACATGCTTTCCCACGGTGCCTCCAGTGCACTTTTGTTTGTTGCCGGGCGTGCGAAAATACATCCGCGAGCGGTACATCGCCCAGCCTGTACGCTGGCGCCGCTCAGCAGGACGCTGGATGCGCGATCACAGTCCTTCTATTCTCCTCGCAGCAGCCGTGCCAACTTCATCCTCGTTTCCAAGCGATCTCACAGCGGCGTATCGTAACACTGGATGCGTCGACAGTCGCGCAGCTACGCCTCGTCCCCAATCTGGCAAGACCTTGCGCCGCGGCGGTAGCACGCGCGGTGCGGTCATGCTTCGCCAGTCGTTGCTCTGCTTCGCTGCGCTGACCGCTTGTAAAGGTACGGATGCGGACACGGACGCCATGGAGCTGGCAATGCGCGAGGAGCGTGCGGCGACGGAGCCGGTCGCGCGGCCGCCGTATCGGCCGGCGGCTTCAGCGAATTGGGCGCGGATCACGGGTGTCGTGACAGTGCGTGGTGATACCCGGCGCGATACGGTCGTGGCGGTGCACGACGAACCGCGCGTCTGCGGCGAGCGCGTCACGATCCCGCTCGTCAGGGGGCAGCGCAACCGGCTGGCCGATGCCGTCGTATGGATTGACGGCATTCGTTCGGGGAAGCAGTTGCCGCTGGAGCGTCGCTTCGAGGTGCGCTACTCGCGTTGCCGCATTCTGCCCGTGGTGCAGAGCGCGGCTGCCGGCGGTATGCTGATGATCCGGAGCGCGGATGCCATAGAGCACCGCACGCGGATGATCCGTGTCGCCACGGGAGAAGTTGTGGGAGTGTTCCGCCAGGGCGACGCCGGCTCCCTCATCCCGGTACCAGACGGGCTCGCCCTGCCCGGCCTCGTGGAACTGCGGAGCGATCCGCGCCCCTGGATCCGAGCGTGGGTTCGCGTCTTCGACCACCCCTATCACGCCGTTACGCCGCCCGATGGTGCCTTCGGCTTCGACTCTCTTCCGCCGGGACGCCACCGCGTGATCGCCTGGCACCCTCGATTCGGCCGCCTTGCAACCGACGTGGTGGTCGAACCCGGATTGACGGTGGAGGTGGAGCTCACCTTTGCCTTGGGTGCGGAGGGGCGTAACAACTGACGGGAGGGCGGAGCTCGCCTGGCCTGAGCCGCCGCCAGCGCCCCTTTAGATCCAGCGATCCACCATCATCGCGACGAACAACAACGCCAGGTACAGCAGCGAGAACTTGTACACGGCCCAGGCGCGCTTGACCCAATCGTTCGTGAGCATCACCGCTGCCACGCCGCCGAGGAGCATGGTGCCGAGCACCACCGCGGCCACCAGATATACGCGCCCGAAAGCGCCGAAGGCTACGGGAAGCAGTGTTAGCGGGAACAGAATGATCGTGTACCAGAGCATCTGTCGCATCGTCTGCCGCTCCCCCCACACCAGTGGCGCCATGGGCACGCCGGCCCGCCCGTAGTCGCGCTGCTTCAGGAGGGCAAGTGCCCAGAAGTGCGGTGGAGTCCAGTAGAAGACGATGAGAAACAGGTAGATGGCCGCCAGATCGACGCGTCCGGTTACCGCTGCCCAGCCTACCAGCGGAGGGAACGCGCCGGCGGCTCCACCGATCACGATGTTCTGTGGAGTGCGGCGCTTCAGCCAGCGAGTGTAGATGAACACGTAGAAGTAGAAGCCCGCCAGCGCGAGTACCGCACTCAACAGGTTCACGAAGAGAGCGAAAACAATTGTTGCTACGGTCGCGAGCAGCACGCCGAAGGCGAGCACGGCACGTGGCGTCATGCGCCCGCTGGGGATCGGTCGCAGCCGAGTGCGGCTCATCCTGTCGTCGATGTCGCGGTCGAGGTACATGTTGACGGTATTCGCGCCGCCCGCCATGAGGTAGCCGCCAAACGCAACGAGCAGCACCAAGCCGAGACCCGGCGAGCCGGCCACGAACATCGGGGCGATGGTCGTGAGCAGCAGAAGAGAGATGATTCGCGGCTTGGTCAGCATCACCAGATCACGCAGCAGCGAACTGACGCGCTCCGAAGGTAGCGCAACCCCGGTCACGATTCGTTCCTCCGCGTCATCGCCGGCTCCAGAGCGCCCGCTGGGAGCACACCTCCGGGCACTGCCTGAAGCTGCTCGAGACTCCGTGCTACAGCGGCGGTGTCCTCCCCGCCAACCGACGCACGGGCGAGCCAGGCAAGCGTGAAGATCGAAAGCCAGATTGAGATTCCGATCGCCTGGTGCAGTGAGCGGAGTACACCGGGAAGGAACATCTCGACCATTGCGGCGGCGACCACGAGCTGAGCCAGAACGGCGGCGAAGGCAGCCCACGCCGCGCGTATTATCAGCGTCCCCTCCTTCCGGCGAGTCACGCCGAGTGCCATCCCCGTCACGTGAAAGAAGAGAAGGAACGCCAGCAGCCTGTGGGTCATGTGCACGTGCTGCGGCCCGCCCTCGGCGATCAGCTGCCCGTTGCACAGCGGGAATCCCTGGCACGCCGGAGCCGCACCAGGCACCTTGGCCGTCAGCCCGCCGAAGGCAATCACTATTAGCGCCACGGCGCAGGCGGCGTAGGCGGCACGCACGGTT
>CAYXRS010000013.1:0-38326 GCA_964467195.1 uncultured Gemmatimonadaceae bacterium | reverse complement strand
GCCCCGCCCGCGGCGTCCACCCCGCCGCCCCCGCCGGCGCGGCCGGCGCCGAGGTTCTTCGTCCTCACCCCCCCCCTCTGCAATCGGAGCGCCGTCCGCCGTACTTGCCGGGGGTCGGGCCGGTGAGTCGGTGGGTGAAGCGTCGTCGTTGTCCGACAGCTCACGCTGGGTCCGATCTTCGCTGGCGCCTCCGCCCCGGTGCGTGGGGCTCGAGCCAAGCGATTCAAGCTCGCGACGCAGATCGCCAAGCTTGACGACGCGGGTCTCTCCTTCAGCACCAAGCAGCGTGACCCGATCGCTGAAGATGTCGTTGGCGAGCACCTTCTCCTCGCCTTGCGAGGTGACCAGCAGCCGCCCTTCCTTGGGGAAACGCTTTCGGGCCTGGACGTAGAACTCGTGCTCGTAGCGAAGGCAGCACATCAGCCGGCCGCACGCCCCCGAGATCTGCGACGGATTGAGCGACAGTCGCTGGTCCTTGGCTACCTGGAGATTGACGGGGCGGAGCTCGGGAAGCCAGGATGCCGAGCAGTACTGTCGTCCGCATCGCCCGACGCCATCCAGGCGCTTGGCCTCGTCGCGCACGCCGATCTGCTTCAGCTCAATCCGGGCGCGGAACGTGGAGGCGAGATCGCGGACGAGTGCACGGAAGTCCACGCGCTTCTCGGCAGTGAAGTACAACGTGAGCTTTCGACGATCCCACTGCCACTCGGCATCCGAGATCTTCATGACTAGTGCGTGCGCGCGAACCTTCTCTATCGCCTTCCGACGAGCCGCCTCATCCTCGCTGCGCAGTTCCTCCAGGCGCTTGATGTCCTGCGCAGTGGCGACACGAAGGGCGCGCTTCTCCGGCCGCTCGCTGGCCGAGCCGTGCGAGCAGCCGCCACACCGATGCGCGGCCACGTCGCCAACGGAGTGCACGCGGCCGAGATCCTCACCGCGGTCGGCTTCCACCAGCACCTGCGTTCCGGCCGGCGGTGGCTGCTCGCCTTCCCAGAGGAAGAACTCCTTGCGGTTCCCCTTGAAGGCGATCTCGATCAGGTGGCCGATCGCTGTGCCGGTCACTCGGCGAACTGCCCCATCTCGAGGAACTTGTCACGGCGGCGACGCACCAGCTTGTCGGGCTTCAGGCGGCGCAGCTCGTCCAGGTGACGCACGAGTGCGTCGTGCAGCGACCTGGCAGCCATCTCGTGGTCGGCGTGGGCGCCGCCCAGCGGCTCGGGTACGATGCCATCGATTACCCTGAGATCGAGCAGATCACGCGCGGTAATGCGAAGCGCGCTCGCCGCGCGCTCCTTCATCTCCGGGCTCTTGCCATCCTTCCAGAGGATCGCGGCGCACCCTTCCACGGTAATGACGGAATACACCGAGTTCTCGAGCATGAGTACGCGGTCGGCAACGCCGAGAGCCAGCGCACCGCCGGAGCCGCCCTCGCCTATCACAGTCGCGATGATCGGCACCTGAAGGAGACTCATTTCCATGAGGTTGCGCGCGATCGCCTCGGACTGTCCACGCTCTTCGGCGCCCAGCCCTGCCCAGGCGCCAGGCGTGTCGATGAGTGTGATCACCGGCGCGTGGAACTTCTCAGCCAGCTTCATCAGTCGCAGCGCCTTGCGATAACCCTCCGGGTGCGGCATGCCGAAGTTTCGCTTCAGGTTCTCCTTCGTGTCACGCCCACGCTGGTGGCCGATCACCATCACCGTCTCGTCATCGAGGCGTGCCCATCCGCCGACGATGGCCGCATCTTCCCGGAAGAGGCGGTCGCCATGCAACTCGACGAAATCGCTGAAGGCGAGCCGCAGGTAGTCCAGGGTGAACGGGCGCTTGTTGCTTCGGGCGACCTGAAGACGCTGATGCGGCGTCAGGTTCTGGTATATCTCCTCGCGAAGCGCGTCCAGCTTGCGCTCCAGCGGTGCGATCTCGGTCTCGACGCTCAGCTGCCGAGCGCCCGCCGTTTTCTTCAGCTCGTCGATCTGCCGTTCGAGCTCGGCGATCGGCTTCTCGAAGTCCAGCGTCGTCGCTCCCGCCATCCATCAGCTCCCGCGTACCAGTCTAACCCGCTCGCTCCCCACAACCGCGCGCAGGTCGCTCAACGCCGCATTCGTGACGGCTATTCGCATTGACCGAGACCGCAGGCGGGCATCGCTGCCGTCCTTGTCGCGCCAACGGACTTCCACCGGCGCTGAGCCGGCATGCATCTCGAGCACTTCGCGAACATCCCTCATGACCTCCGGCCCCAGTGGGGGCGCGAGCCCCAGGTCTATCGCAACGGCAACATCTCCCGTGGCCCGGATCTCTACGAAAGGGGTAACCGATTCCACGATGAACGTGGCCTTGTCAGCTCCCTGGTCACGCCTTGGGTATCCGCCCTTGATCAGCACCGGCACATCCGTGCGGATCCGATGCGACAATACCGTCCAGGCCTCGGGGAACACCAGCACCTCGGAAGATCCCGAAAAATCCTCCACTGTCAATCTGGCGAACTCGGCCCCGTTCCGTTTGCTCGTCTGCCGTTTGATGGCCGTCACCACCACACCAAGCGCAACAGGCACGTCCGTCCAGCTACCAAGCTGCTCAACGCTGTGCGTAGCGAACAGCTCGCACTCCATCCGGAAGGGCTCCAGCGGGTGACCGGAGATGTAGAAGCCGAGTATCTCCTTCTCGCGGGAAAGCCGCTCGGCGTCGCCCCACGGAGCAAGGATGGGGAGCGACGGAGGAAGCGCCGGTCCGCGATCCTGGGCGTCGCCGTCGAGCCCGAAAAGCGACCCCTGACCGCTGGCGAGCTCCTCCTGCCTGAGCACGGCCTCCTGCAGCGCCGTGTCAAGCGCAGCCATGTATTGCGCGCGGTGGCCCCCCCCCTCAAACCCGTCGAGCGCGCCGGCCGTGATCAACGCTTCGAACACGCGCCTGTTACATGCGCGAAGATCGGCGCGCTCGCACAGATCGAACAGCGACTCGAACGGGCGATCGGCACGTGCCGAGAGGATCGAGTCGATGGCGGTGCGGCCCACATTGCGGATCGCGCCGAGACCGAACCGGATCCGCTTGTCGCCAATGACGGTGAACTTGTAGCCCGACTCATTCACGTCCGGCGGCATAACCTCGATGCCTAGCTCGCGCGCCTCGTTGATGTACTTGACCACGCTGTCGGTATCTCCGATCTGAGACGACAGCAACGCAGCCATGAACTCGGCGGGATAATGCGCCTTGAGCCATGCCGTCTGGTAGGAGATGATGGAATAGGCGACCGAGTGCGACTTGTTGAAGCCGTAACGACCAAACGTCTCGATCTGGCCCGCGAGCTCCTCGATCACCCGGCGATCGTAGCCTCGCGCGACGGATTTCTCCGTGAACTTGCCGAGTTCCTTCCGGATCAGCTCGGGGTCCTTTTTTCCCACAGCCTTTCGCAGGACATCGGCTTCGGCGAGCGAGATGCCGGCCAGGGTCTGGGCGATGCGCATCACCTGCTCCTGGTAGGTGATGACCCCGTATGTCTCGCTCAGTATCGGTTCGAGCTCCGGGAGCGCGTAGCTGACGGTTTCCTCGCCACGCTTCCGCCGAATGTATACCCTGTGCATGCCGGCATCCAGCGGTCCGGGACGCATCAGTGCATTCGATGCGACCAGGTCATCGAACCGATCGCAGCGCATGCTGCGCAGTACGTCGGTGGCGAGCGGAGACTCGAACTGAAAAACGCCGGAGGTGCGTCCCGCCCGGAGCAAGCGATATGTCTCCGCGTCATCAAGTGGCAGCGCGTCAGGATCGAGGCGGTGGCCCGTGCGGGCCTCGATGGTAACGAGCGTGTCGAAGACTACAGTCAGCGTGGTGAGACCCAGGAAGTCCATCTTCAGCATGCCGGCTTTCTCGAGGGCGGTCATGTCGTATTGCGTGACCACCACCGCTTCGTCATCGCCGGCGCCGGCGCCCTTGGTGCTCTGGGTGCAGATCGGGACGTACTCGTCCAAGGGTCCCGGCGCGATCACCACGCCGGCGGCGTGCACCCCGGCGTGACGCGACAGCCCTTCCAGCGCAACCGCGTAGTCGAGCAGCTTGCGATATCGCTCGTCACTCCTGTAAAGCTTCACCACCTCGGGGATCTGCTTTATCGCCTCGCGGACGGTGAGTGAAAAGTTCGGCTGGTTCGGGATGAGCTTGGCGAGTTGGTCGGTTTCCGCCGGTGTGAACCCGAGCACGCGCCCGACATCCTTCACCACGGCGCGCGACTTCATTGTCCCGAAAGTGATGATCTGGCCCACTGACTCTCGACCATACTTCTGCCGCACGTACTCGATCACTTCACCGCGCCGCTCGAAGCAGAAGTCGACGTCGATGTCCGGCATCGAAACCCGCTCCGGGTTCAGAAACCGCTCGAAGAGCAGATCGAACTTGAGCGGGCATACGTTGGTGATCCTCAGCGCAAATGCGACGAGCGAGCCCGCCGCCGAGCCACGCCCTGGCCCTACGGGGATGCCGCGGTCACGCGCGGCCTTGATGAAGTCGGCCACGATGAGGAAATAGCCGGCGTAACCCGTTCCGGTGATGACGCCCAACTCATAGTCCAGCCGTTCGCGGACGTGCGGCGGAAGAGGGTCTCCGTATCGTTCGACCGCACCGGCCTCACTCAGCTGGACCAGGAGTTCGTTCTCGGTGCGAACCTCCGGCGGAAGAGGGAAGCTGGGTACGTGATACTTCTTCGAGAACCGGATCTCGGTCTCGTCCGCAATTCGCAGCGTGTTCTCGATCGCGTCGGGACGGTCTGGAATCGAAGCGGCAATCTCCACTGCGCTCTTGAAGTAGAGGCCGCGATCGTAATGCATGCGGTCGTCATCATCGCGGTCCTTGCCCAGACCGATACAGAGCAGCACGTCGTGCGCGTCGTGGTCCGTGTCGCGTAAGAAGTGCGCGTCGTTCGTGGCGACCACGGGGAGCCCGAGGTCGTCGGCCAGGCGCAGGACGTCAAAGTTGAGTTTGGCCTGGAGCCCTCCGGCGTCGTGCGCCTGCACCTCGAGATAGTAGCGGTCGCGGAACACCTCGGCGTACCACGATGCCGCCTTTCGAGCCTCGTCGAAGCGGCCTCCCATGAGGTGGTGCGCGACCTCGCCGGCCATGCAGGCCGAGCTCACGGTGAGGCCTTCGGAGTACTGCCGCAGCAGCTCCCGATCCATCCTCGGCTTCGCGTAGAAGCCCTCGGTGTAGGCGAGGGAGCTCAGTTTGACGAGGTTGCGGTATCCAAGCTCGCTCCGAGCGAGCAGGACCAGGTGGAAATATGGCTTGCCACCGTCTCGCGGGCGGGCGCGCTCGCGCCGGTCGCCCGGCGCGACGTATGCTTCCATGCCGACAATGGGCTTCAGGCCAGCCTTGTGCGCCCGTTCCTGGAAGTCCCAGGCTGCATGGAGGTTACCGTGGTCGGTGATCGCGAGCGCTGGCTGCTCGTACTCGAGCGCGCGGGCGATCAGATCGCCGATCCGGTTGGCCCCGTCCAGGAGGGAGTACTCGGAATGGCAGTGCAGGTGAACGAAGGACATCGAGGGGTCGGGAAGCCGCTGCTTTGGTCTCCGGGATCTCCGGCGGCCTTTCGCGAGCCCGCCCGTGTACAGGGCGGTACGCCCTAAGTATATCCGGCGTGGTGAGCTTTGCCCATGCGTGGCCGACGCCCCGTGCTGCGGGGTTATACTTCCTGGTGCCGCCTGCCAGCTGTTGCATTTTGCGGAACGGGAGCCTCCGATCTTCGAATGAAGCTCATCTGCACACTGCTCTTCCTCTTCCTCGTGACGTCCGCGCTGCCTGGGCAGGCGACCAACCCGACGGCCGTCGTGCTCCAGCTGCCTTCCAGCGCGCGAGCCCTTGCCCTGGGGGATGCCTACGGCACGGCAAAGGGCGATGAGGCGGTGCTGTTCTACAATCCGGCGAATCTGGGGACGGTGGAGGGCGTCGCGGCGAGCTTCTCGGTGCAGGACTACCTTGCATCCTCCAAGCTGTTCGCCGTCAGCCTGGCTCTGCCGGCCGGTCCGGGGGCGCTGGGGCTCGGCTTGCAGGTGCTGGATTTCGGCAGCTCCGAGCAGGTGATAGGCGATCCTTCCATGGGCGAGCCGGGCACCGGCTCAGGGGCTACTCTTTCGGCCGGTGACTACGTCATTTCTCTCGGTTATGGGGTGCGTGCGGGCGGGGTTCGGGCCGGCCTCACGGGCAAGTACGTGGCGCAGCTCCTCGGCTTCGAGAGCGGGGGCGCGGCTGCCATAGACGTGGGCGCTGCAGTGGAGCTCTGGCATGGCGCCTCGATGGCAGTCGCACTTCAGAACGTGGGAGGCGACATCTCGATCGCGGGATCGCGAGGGGAGCTGCCCAGGCTCTGGCGCGTGGGCGTTTCGAGCCCACCGATTTCGATTCGTCCCATGCGCCTCACCGTGTTCTCGGAGTTCACGCAGCAGCGCGGCGGCGACGCCCGTCCGGCTGGAGGTGTCGAGCTAGGCTGGACGTCGCCAACCGGACTCCAGGTGCTTGGCCGCGTGGGCGTGACGACTCCACCCGACCGGTCGGTGCTCTCGCCGTTGTCGCTCGGGGGCGGATTCCGACTGCAGCATGTGGCGCTCGACTACGCATATCAGAGCCTCGAGGCCTTCGGGGCGACGCACCGGTTTGGCCTCCGCTGGTGGCGCTGAGCCGCGCCGACCGCGACGCTGGCGACGGCTTGGCCGTCAGGCGCTCGTGGTGGCCGGTCTTGCAATCCTGGTCTTCTTCACGCTCACCCCAACAGGTCTCTTCCTGCTGCGAGCTGGGTGGGAGGAGGCCTGGATTCTTGCGCGTCGGCAGCCGATCGAGCTTCTGATCACCGATCCGCAGACGCCGGAAGCTGTCCGTGACAAGCTGAGCCTGGTTCTCCAGGCGCGCGACTTCGCGGTGGACTCGGTTGGACTCGACGCGCGACAGAGCTTCACGCGCTTCACGCAACTCGATCGGGACACACTGCTACTGGTCGTGTCGGCGGCGCATCGTGACACACTCATGGCGCACACCTGGTGGTTCCCCATTGTGGGCCGGGTGCCTTACAAGGGGTTCTTTTCATTCGCTCGGGCGCGTCAGGAGGAGCAGCGGCTGCGCGACCGCGGCCTCGATACCTACATCCGGCCGGCATCGGCATTCAGTACTCTGGGCTGGTTCAACGACCCGCTGCTCTCCACCACGCTGGCCCATGACTCGGTATTCCTTGCGAACACCGTCATTCACGAACTGACACACAACACCTACTACGCTCGGGGACAAGCGGTCTTCAATGAGTCGTTTGCGAACTTCGTGGGATCGCGCGGCGCGATCTGGTTCTTTCTGACGATTGGCGATTCAACGGCGGCGGTGCGCGCCGAAGCGGACTGGGAGGACGAAAAGGTGCTCGCGCGGTTCTGGCACCAGTATTATGTGATGGTCGATTCCGCGTACGCAGCTCACCCCGGCGACCGTGAGGCGCGGCTACGGGCGCGCGATGAAGTGGAGGAAGCGGGACGACGGCTGCTGGTGGATGAGTACGGGCCCATCCTTCGAGTGCGCTCCCCCACCATGTTGGGCAGGGCGCGGCTGGACAACGCGGCGCTGATCGCGCGGCGCATTTATCAGACCGACCTGAACATCTTCGATCAGCTGCTGGCGCGCGAGCGCGGGGACCTGCGCGCCTCGGTGCGGCGGATCATCGAGCTGGCCGAACGGCGGCCCGACGATCCGTTCCTGGCGGTGCGCGAGTGGCTGGGGCTACCCGCCGAACCGACCACGGAGAAGGGCGCGAAGGTCGATCTGCTGCCCGTCCCGCCGCCCACTCCCATCCCCTAAGCCGTCGTCCTCCGTCCCAGCTCTCCGCGCCGCCTTCCGCTGCATGCGCTCGCGCACTCGCCGGTCGATGAAGCGTGAAAGCTGGTCTATCGAGTAGTCGGCGCCAAACCGCGACGCGTACGCGCGCACCGGATAGACGACGTACAGAAGATCGCGAGCTCGCGTCATTGCCACGTACATGAGGCGTCGCTCCTCTTCGGTATCCTGATCGTCGCGCAGTGCGCGAGCCGATGGAAACCATCCGTCCACCACCCAGATCAGAAAAACGACCTTCCACTCGCGACCCTTGGCGGAGTGAGTAGTGCTGAGGACCAGCGCATCATCGTCCTCGTCGCTTCCGCCCGCCAGGTCCTGCGTGGATGACGGCGGCTCCAGAGTCAGTTCCGCCAGGAAGGCACCGCGCGAAGGGAACTGGGAGGCGATGATCTCGAGCTGATCAAGGTCGGCCAGGCGCGGTTCGACTCGGTCGTAGCGTTCCCGGAGCAGGGGATCGTAGAGGGTCCGTATGGCGGCGATGTCGGCAGCGACGGTCTGATCGCCACCAGTCTGCAGGTCGCGAAAGAGCACTACCATTTTCTCGTGCCACTCACGGGCCCGCGCCGGTGGCCGGAAGCCGGCGAGTGCCAGCGGGTCCCAGCTTCGCGCGGCTAGCAGCTCCACCGCGCTGCGTGCGGTGGCATCACCCACGCCCGGCAAAAGGTGCAGCAGCCGGTGCCAGCTCACTTCATCGCGCGGGTTCTCGGCAGCGCGCAGAAACGCGAGCACGTCCTTTACGTGTGCTGCCTCCAGAAATTTGAGGCCACCCCACTTCTCGAACGGAATGTGGCGGTTCGCCAGTTCGATCTCGAGGTCGGCCGACATGTAGCCGGCGCGGAACAGGACGGCCATCTCATGAAGCGGGATTCCTTCCTCGTGCAGCTCGAGTATCCGCTCGACCACGAAGCGAGTCTGTTCCTGCTCATCATCTGCGGCGACGAGCGTGGGCATTTCTCCGCTCTCACGCTCCGTCCACAAACGCTTGCGGTAGCGCTGGCCTGCTCCCTCGATGAGCTCATTGCTCACATCGAGAATAGGCTGCGTGGACCGGTAGTTCCGCTCCAGGGTTATCAGGCGGCAACCGGCGAACTGCTCAGGAAAGTCGAGAATGTTGCGGATGGCGGCACCCCGGAAGGAATAGATGCTCTGTGCATCATCGCCTACCACCGTAATGTTCGCGTGCGAGCGGCAGAGGCCTCTCAACACTCGCGCCTGAAGCGCGTTGGTATCCTGGTACTCGTCCACCAGTACATGGTCGTAAAGCGAGGAGATGCGCCGCGCCAGCTCCTCCGGACCCTCCAGCATTCCCGCCCAGAAAAGGAGCAGGTCGTCGTAGTCCACCAGATTCCGCTCTTCCTTGCGGCGCGTGTAGTCGCTGAAGATTCTGAGGATATCCGATTCGCGATCGGCGAAGTCGGGCAGCTCTTCAGTGATGATGTCGCGCACCGGCACGTCGGTGTTGACGTGCCGTGAGTACACGTCGCGCAGAGTCTCCTTTTTGGGGAACCGCGACTTCTTCTGCTGAGCGAAGCCCAGCGCCGCGCGACAGATCCCCATCAGGTCCTCGGCGTCCTGCTGGTCGAGAATCGTGAAGTCGCGCGCAATCCCGGCGGCCGCTCCGTATACCCGCAGCAACCGGTGTGCGGTCGCGTGAAACGTTCCTCCGTGCACGCGGGTGCCCGACGGACCGACCAGCCGCTCGGTGCGGCCGAGCATCTCCTGTGCCGCCCGCCGAGTGAAGGTGAGGAGGAGGATCCGCTCCGGCCGCGCGCCGCTGGCGATGAGATGCGCCACGCGATAGACAAGCGTGCGGGTCTTCCCCGTGCCAGCACCGGCAACGATCAGCAGCGGCCCTTCTCCGTGAGAGGCTGCTGCTGCCTGCTCGGGGTTGAGCTCCGAGAGCAGACGGTGGGCGGCGCTGGTGCGGGCGTCGGCAGGGCCGGTGCGCGGAGGGCCTGAAATCTGAGTCATCTGGGAGGAATCTACCGTAGCCTCGAGGACGAGGATGGCACCATCGAACTTACGCGGGGGACCGCGGAGGAGGAATCTGCTGAAAGCTCTGCCGATCGTCTCGACACGTCAGCAAAGTGGGATCAGCTTGTCGATTTCGCGGTTGCAAGAACGATCATCTGGTGGAGAGCCCGGTCGCCGACCCCCCCCCCGGATCCGGGAACTGACAGCGCCGGTCGCCAACTGTCGCCAATTCCAGACAGCGGCCAGGGCCGCCCGCAGGCCACGACAACCAGGAGCCAGCCGTGAAGTATCTGTGTCTCATCTACAACGAGGAGGAAAGACTGGACGCCCTCTCTCCAGAGCAGTACCGGGCAGTGGAGGCCGAATGTCTGGCCTACGAGGAGTCGCTCCGAAAAAGCGGCAACCTGATTGCGGTGGAGGCACTTCAGCCAGTTCAGACGGCCACCACCGTGCGGGTGCGGAACGGAAGGGCATCGGTCACCGACGGCCCCTATGCCGAGACCCGGGAGCAGCTTGGCGGATTCTATCTCATCGATGCCAGAGACCTCAATGAGGCGATGCGGATCGCCTCCAGGATACCGCCTGCGCGTTTTGGCAGCGTTGAAGTACGACCGATCCGGGAGCTGGAAGGCCCCCTGACGTGACGCTGCCGTGGACACTCCCAGAGCGCATCGGATTCCGCGAGATTTCGGGCGTCGCCCTGTTAGGCGATCGGATACCGACATCATTCAGACCGCACGCGGAGGGGGAAGATGAAGTACCTGTGCCTCGTCTACGGCGAGGAGAAGCTGATGCGCACCGTGCCTGATGCGGAATGCGCGGAAAATGGTGAGGAGATTCGCCAAAGCGGAAACTACGTGGCTGCCGAAGCCCTGCAGCCAGTCAACACCGCTACGACGGTGAGGGTCAGGGAAGGGAAGGTTTCAATCACCGACGGTCCATTCGCTGAGACGAAGGAGCAGCTCGCCGGATTCTATCTCATCGACGCGCGGGATCTCAACGATGCCATTCGTATCGCGGCCAAGATCCCACCGGCACGCATCGGCAGTATCGAGGTGAGGCCGATCAGAGAGCTGCAGCCATAGTGGCTGAACACGACAGGCGGAATCCGCAAGCAGCGGGAACGTCGCGGATCCGAGGCTCGACGTAATGGCGGATGAGACCGATCGGATTCGAGATGCAGCCGAGGTCGTTTATCGCACGGAGTCACGGCGCGTCCTGGCCACTCTCATTCGACTCCTCGGCGATTTCGACATGGCCGAAGAGGCGCTGCACGATGCCTTCACGGCGGCGCTGGAACAGTGGCCGCGCGAGGGATTGCCCTCCAATCCACGCGCATGGCTGGTGTCTGCGGGCCGGTTCAAGGCAATAGATAGCATGCGACGGCGCGCTCGCTTCGACGCGTCGGCGGGCAGGATCGCGAGCGAGCTGCATGCCGAACCGCCCGATCCCACCGCGTCAGTGGAGGAGTACGTAGGCGACGATCAGCTGCGGCTGATCTTCACCTGCTGCCATCCCGCTCTGCCGGGTGACGCTCAGGTTGCGCTCACCCTTCGCGAAGTGTGCGGACTCACGACCGAGGAGATCGCCCGCGCCTTTCTCACCGCGGCACCAACGGTGGCGCAGCGGATCGTGCGCGCAAAGGCGAAGATCCGCGACGCTCGAATTCCATACGAGGTCCCGCCACCGGCGGATCTGGCGGAGCGGCTGGATGCCGTGCTCCGTGTGATCTACCTGGTATTCAACGAGGGCTACTCCGCCTCCTTCGGTGGTTCGCTTACGCGCGCCGATATCTCAGGTGAGGCGATCCGACTGGGGCGCCTGCTCGTCGAGCTGCTCCCGGAGGCCGAGGCCATGGGACTGCTGGCTCTCATGCTGCTGCACGAGTCGCGGCGAGCCGCGCGCAGCTCAGCCGCGGGCGAGTTGGTGCTGCTCGACGACCAGGATCGTTCGCTGTGGAACGGCGCACAGATCGCCGAGGGGTTGGCGCTGGTGCAACAGGCACTGTCCTCTCGTCGCTTCGGCCCATACACGCTTCAGGCGGCGATCGCCGCGGTGCATGCTCAGGCGTCGAGCGCGTCCGCCACAGACTGGGCCCAGATCGTCAGCCTCTACGACGTCCTCGCGCGCGTCAATCCTTCACCGGTGATCGAGTTGAACCGCGCGGTGGCGGTTGCGATGCGCGACGGTCCGTTGGCCGGGTTGGCCATCGTCGATGCGATACTGGCGAGCGGGGAGCTGGCCGACTATCACCTGGCGCACGCAACGCGGGCGGATCTCTGTCGCCGGCTGGGGCGACATGCGGAGGCCCGATCCTCCTACGCGCGCGCTCTCGCTCTCGCGCGCCAGGAGCCGGAGCGCCGGTTCCTGGAGCGCAGGCTCCTGGAGACCGAGCATCTGAGCGGCGGATCCGAAATCAGGTAAGGAGTTTCCGTGACAGGGGCAGGCTGTGAGCAGCACTCACCGCAGAGACGCAGCGGGCGCACATGTAAGGCCAAGGGAATGACACCTCAGACGTCGACAGACAGAGCTGCGTTCGGAGACAGCCATTCGCGCGTATGTTCCTGCTGTTTCAGGGAGAATACGTCGGCAAATGCGTTGGCGAAAACCGTCTCAGCCTCGGAGAACGTCGGCCTGCCACCGGCAACCTCCCGCTCTATGCTGGTCATGATCACGCCGTCGATGCCACAGGGAACGATCAGCTGAAAGTAGGAGAGGTCGGTTGTCACGTTGAGCGCGAATCCGTGCCAGGTCACCCAGTCTCGTGCATGAACGCCAATCGATGCGATCTTCCGGCCCGCTGTCCAGACCCCTGTGAAGCCAGTGCTGCGTTCGGCGGTTATGCCGAAGTGGGCCAGCCCGCGGATCAGCGCCTCCTCCACCTGTCGAAGGTACCAGTGCAGATCCTGCTTGTGGCGCTTCAGGTCGAATATGGGATAGCCGACAAGCTGGCCCGGCCCGTGGAAAGTGACATCGCCGCCGCGCTCGACCTCGAAAAGCTCCACGCCGCGCGTTCGGAGAAACGCCGGTGACGACGTCAGGTTCCGCTCCTTCGCCGTACGTCCCAGCGTGACGACAGGGGGGTGCTCGACAAGTAGGAGCACGTCCTGATCGATGCGCCCGGTAATTCGATCGGCAGCCACGCGGCGCTGAAGATCGAGCGCGTCGCCGTAGGCAAGCTGGCCGAGCCGCACCACCCAGAGATCGCGTGTCACGCCGTCCCTGCCTCGCTCAGGCGTGGATGAGCCTGCCCTGGGAATCGAGCGCCGCCTCGGCGATCGCCTCCGAGAGCGTGGGATGCGCGTGAACCGCCAGGTCCACCTCCTCCACCGTGAACTCGTTTTCGCGCGCGACAGCGAGCTCATGGATCAGCTCCGTGGCGTGCGGCCCGATGATGTGCGCGCCGAGGATCTCGCCGTACTTGGTATCGCTGATGATTTTCACGAAACCTTCCGTCTCACCCGACGTGCGTGCGCGTCCGTTTGCCGAGAAGGGGAATCTACCGACTTTGTAGTCCAGCTTCTTTTCCTTGCACTGCTGCTCGGTGAATCCGATAGATGCCACCTCGGGGTGGCAGTAAGTGGCATTCGGGATGTTGGAGTAGTTGACCGGATGAACGTGCTTCTGCCCGGCGAGGTACTCCGCGAAGACAATCCCTTCGCGCGAGCCCTTGTGCGCGAGCATTGGCGGACCGGCCACATCGCCAATGGCGTAGATCCCCTTGGCCGTGGTCTCCATCCGCTCGTTGATCTTGACGAATCCGCGATCGGTGAGCTGCACGCCGGCCTCCTTCAGCCCGATGCCCTCCACATTTGGCGCCCGGCCGGCGGCCACGAGCACGCACTCCGCGGTGATCTCTCGTTTCTCCTTCCCTGCCTCTACCGTCATCGTCACGGACGTCTTCCCGACCTTCGTTCCCTGGATGCTGGCACCGGTGAGCATCTCGATCTTCCGCTTGCGGAAGCTCTTCTCGAGTTCCTTGGAGACGTCGGCGTCCTCGAGCGGCAGCAATGCAGGCAAAACCTCGACCAGCGTGACCTCGGTACCGAACGCATTGAACACGTCGGCGAACTCGCAGCCCACGGCTCCGGCCCCGACCACGATCATGCTCTTCGGTGCCTTGTCGAGCACGAGCACATCATCGCTGGACAGAACCACCTTCCTGTCGAGCTCCAGCCCTGCCTTGGGCAGGCCTTTCACGCGTGATCCGGTGGAGATGACGATCGCCTTTTGCGCCTCATGCTTTTCCTCCTTTCCCTCGGCTGTCTTCACCTTGACAGTCCTCGCTCCGGAAAGCGACGCCGTGCCCTTGATCCAGGTGACCTTGTTCTTCTTGAAGAGGAACTCCACACCCTTCACGTTCTGCTGGCTCACAGCGCGCGATCGCTTCATGGCGACGCCATAGTCATACTTCACATCGCCCACCGAGACGCCGAAATCCTTCGCATGCTGCACGCGGTTGGCCAGGGCGGCCGACTCGAGAAGCGCCTTGGCAGGGATGCACCCCCACACAACGCATGTGCCACCGAGCGCTTCGCGCTCGATCACTGCGGCGGTCAGTCCAAGTTGTGCGCATCGTATCGCGCCCACGTAGCCCGCGGGCCCACCGCCGAGAAAGATCACGTCGAAGCTTGCCATGTCGTGAGAGTGAGTGTGGGTGTGGGGTGTCAGCTGCCGGGTGCCAGGATGCGCGCCGCCTCATCAGCTTCCCTGCGTCGGACAATCTTACGCATGTCTTCAGTACACCAGCATCAAGGGATTCTCCAGCATCCGCGTAAGCGTCTGGAGAAAGCGCGCTCCCGTCGCGCCGTCCACCGCGCGATGATCACAACTCATCGTCATGCGCATGCGGCGCCGGATCGTGACCTGGCCGTCGTGGACGACGGGCGTCTCTTCTACGCCGCCTATCGCGAGAATGCCGCACTCCGGCGGATTTATGATCGCAGTGAAATGCGAGATGCCGAACATGCCGAGATTGCTCACGGTGAACGTCGCGCCAGTGTACTCGTCGGGCTTCAGCTTGCGGTCGCGCGCCCGCTTCGCCAGCTCCTTCGCCTCACGCGAGATCTCACTCATGCGTTTCTGGTCGGCGTCAAAGATGACCGGCGTAATCAATCCCTCATCGATCGCGACCGCCATCCCGAGGTGGACCCGGCCGAACCTGCGAATTCGGTCTCCCAGCCAGTGCGCGTTCACTTCCGGATGGAGCGCGAGCGCCGCGGCGACCGCTTTCATGATCACATCGTTGTACGAGATCTTGAGATCGTCGCTGACCGAGGCCATCGCCTCGCGCATCTCTGACACGCGCTCGAGGTCGACGTTGACGGTGAGATAGAACGTTGGGATCGGCCCTATGGATTCGACCAGGCGCCGGGCGATCGTCTTCCTTATCTGCGAGAGCGGCACGTCCTCATATTCGGCGTCGGAAGGCGCCTCGCGACGGGCCGCGGCCGCCGGGCGCGGCGCTCCGGCTGCCGCTTCAATGTCGCGCCTGATGATTCTGCCGCCTGGGCCGCTTCCCTGTAGCGACCCCAGATCCAGTCCCTGCTCCGAGGCGAGCCGTCGGGCGAGCGGGGAGGAACGTACTCGCTCGTCATCGCCGGACGGGGCGCGCTCGCCATCGCCGTCCGTCCCGTCCCCTCCCCGCTTGCGGGCCTGATCCTTGGAGGGTGCCTGCGGAGCGGACGGAGCCTTCTCCTGCGGCGGCACGGATGCTTCGCCTTGCGATTCCTCCACCTTGCGCGGCGTGGAGGTGGTACCGCCTCTGTCAGCCGCCTCGTCGCTATTGCCCTCGGCATGCGCGGCGTCTTCGCCCTGAGCAGCGCGCTCCGCGTCGGCAGCACGTTCGGCCTTCGCGTCGGTCTTCGCGTCGGTCTTCGCTCCCGCGTCCCCGGCGATGCCCGAGATGTCCTCGTCGGCGCTCGCGATCACGCCAATCGTGTCACCCACCGGCGTGGTATCGCCCTCACCGATGAGCTGCTTGCGGAGCACGCCATCAGCACGCGCTACCAGCTCCATGATCGCCTTGTCGGTTTCCACTTCGGCGAGCACCTCGCCCTTGGTGACCTTGTCACCCTCCGATTTGTGCCACTTCACGAGGCGCCCCTCTTCCATCGTGGGCGACAGCGCCTCCATCACGACCTTCGTTGCCATATGCGAGCCCCGTGGATGGCGGCGAAGGATCGCTCCGCCGCTCCATCCCTCAATCCAGGTACATGACCTTCTTGATCGCCGCGATCGTTTTTGGCACGTCCGGCTTCGCCGCGCGCTCCAGGTTCTTTGCGTAGGGCATCGGCACATCTTCCTGGTGCACACGAAGAACGGGCGCGTCCAGATGATCGAAGCACTCACGCTGGATGTAGTCCACCACCTGCGCGCCAATGCCGGAGATTGGCAAACCCTCCTCGACCACCACTGCGCGATTCGTCTTCTGCACCGACGCGGTGATCGCGTCGACATCGATTGGGCGGACGGTGCGAAGATCGACCACGTCCACCTCGATCCCCTCCTTCGAGAGCTGCTCGGCGGCCTGCATTGCCGCCAGGATCATCTTGCCGTACGTGATGACCGAGACATGGCTGCCCTCTCGCTTCAGCTCTGCCTGGCCGATGGGCACCAGGTAATCCTCCTCGGGCACCTCCCCCTTGGTGTTATAAAGCATTTCTCCCTCGAGCACGATCACCGGATTGTCATCGCGGATCGCGCTCTTGAGCAGTCCCTTTGCATCGTATGGCGTGCCGGGCGCGACGACCTTGAGTCCGGGAATGTGCGCCAGCCACGACTCCCAGGCCTGCGAATGCTGAGCCGACAGCTGGAGAGCCGCGCCGTTCGGTCCGCGAAAAACCATCGGTATGTTGTACTGCCCTCCCGACATGTAGAGCATCTTCGCGGCCGAGTTGACGACCTGGTCGAGCGCAAGCAACGCAAAATTCCATGTCATGAACTCGATGATGGGCCGAAGCCCCACCATCGCCGCGCCAACACCCACGCCGGCGAAACCCAGCTCGGTGATGGGTGTGTCGACTACACGCATCTCGCCGAACTCCTGGAGCAATCCGCGAGAAACCTTGTACGCTCCCTGGTAGACGCCCACCTCTTCACCCATGATGAAGACGCGGTCGTCCCGCTGCATTTCTTCACGCAGGGCATGGTTGAGGGCATCGCGGTACGTGATTACCGGCATCGGTTCGATTCAGTTTCCTGTTCAGCTCGTAGTCTCCACCACCACATCTTCATACAGCGTCTCCAGCGGCGGCTCGGGGCTGTTGTCGGCGAACTCCCACGCATCCTCGACAATGTCCTTGATCTCGGCGTCCATTCTCTCGAGGTCCTCCTGGGTGAGCTGCTCGTCCTCCATCATCCGCTCATGGAGGAGCACGATCGGATCGCGCTTCATGTGCTCGTCCAGTTCTTCCTTGCTGCGGTACGTGCCGGCCACGGCGTCGGACATGGAGTGGCCCATGAAACGGTACGTGCGCATTTCGAGCAGTGTGGGCGTCTGGTCCGAACGAGCTCGCTCCACCGCCCGATGCGTAGCTTCGAGCACGGCGATCACGTCCTGCCCGTCCACCACCTCGTTCGGCATGTCGTACGAACAGGCGCGCTCGGCGATGTCGTTGATTGCCGATGCGCGCTCGAGAGCCGTTCCCATGCCGTAGCGGTTGTTCTCGATGACGTAGATGACCGGCAACTGCCAGAGCGCCGCCATGTTGAGCGCCTCGTGGAAGGCGCCGTTGTTCACCGCTGCCTCGCCGAAGAAGCAGAGACACACCTGGTCGCCACCCCGGTACTTGATCGCGAAGGCCACGCCAGTACCGAGCGGGATGTGGCCGCCCACGATGCCATGACCACCAAGGAAGTTCTTCTCACGGTCGAACAGGTGCATCGAACCGCCCTTCCCACGGGAGCAGCCGTCTATGCGACCAAACAGCTCTGCCATGATCGCGCGTGGAGACATCCCTCGCGCCAACGCCTGCCCATGATCGCGATAGCTCGTAATGATGTAGTCATCATCGCGAACGGCGCCGATCGCGCCGGTACCCACCGCTTCCTGGCCGATGTAGAGATGGCAGAAACCGCCGATCTTGCCCATGGCGTAGGCCTCCGCCACGCGCTCCTCGAACCGTCGCTGGAGCAGCATCGAGTAGAGCAACTCACGACGAAGCTTGCCGTCGCTCGTGTCCCACGCGCGTTGCTGCTTCCGCTCGTTGCTCCGGCTGCTCTTCCTGGTGGTGCGCCGTCTCGGGGTCTGTTCCGATTTCTTCGTGGCCATGAAACGTGTGTGGGGGTGTGACGAGTCTGACGCCCAACCGCAGATCAGACGCCGGCAGCCTGTACCTGCTCCCAGGCATGATAGCTGGAGCGCACGAGCGGTCCCGATTCCACGTGACGGAAGCCCATATCCAGGCCGGCCGAGCGGAGCTCCGCGAACTCCTCCGGCGCGTAGTAGCGGTCGAGCTCGATGTGCGATGTCGACGGGCGCAGGTACTGGCCGAGCGTCAGAATGTCGACGTCCACATCGCGAAGCTCTCGCATCGTCTGGAGTACTTCCGCCAGCGTCTCGCCCATCCCCAGGATCATCCCTGTCTTGGTCGGAACGAGCGGCGCCGTGCGCTTGACGTATCGGAAGATTCCCATCACCCGCTCGTATCGCCCACCGGGTCGTGCCCGCTTGTAGAGCCGTGGTACGGTCTCCGTGTTGTGATTGTAGATGTCGGGACGCGCCTCGAGCACCGTGTCGATGCTCGCCTCGCGTCCCTGGAAGTCCGGGACGAGCACTTCTACGGAGCAGTCAGGAAGGCGTTCGCGAATCTGCCTGATGGTCTCCGCGAACGCCCATGCGCCGAAGTCCGGCAGATCGTCGCGGTCTACCGACGTGATCACGGCGTGCTGGAGACGCATTCGTGCCACCGCTTCGCCCACACGCTCCGGTTCCGCCGGATCGAAGCGCGACGGACGACCGTGAGTAACCGCGCAGTAGGCACAGTTCCGCGTGCAGACGTCGCCCAGAATCATGAAGGTGGCCGTCCCGTGCTCCCAGCACTCGCCCACGTTCGGGCAGTGCGCCTCCTCGCAAACCGTGTTCAGCTCCAGCTCGCGCATCATCTGCCGAAGTCGGGAGTAGTTCGGTCCGCCAGGTGCCCGTACCCTGAGCCACGGCGGCTTCCGGTCGGGAAGGGCGGCTGCGCGGTGCACGCCCATGATCTGATAGAGGTTCTGCCCCATACCCTGTCTCTACGGCGTGATGGCTGGTGAATGATCGATCCAGGCGTAACCTTCGCGCCCGTGTTCACCCGTTCGCTGCCGGGCAGGCATCCCGCCCGCACGGTGCGGACCGCGCCAGCGCGAAGCCACGAATAGTACATGGGCCGTTCCGGTGCCGGTAGGACAAGCTAACTCTCAGATGCCATCTTTGACAGTTATCTGGCGTCGGAAGCGGCCGATTCCGAGCGTATTCACCGTCACGGGCTTCTCGCTGTCGTTCACCTCTGCGGCGATGAGCTCGGCGGTGAGCGGGGTCAGGAGCACTCCATTGCGCGAGTGGCCGCAGGCGTACAGAACCCTTGGCTCCTCAGGGTCGGCGCCCAGGATGGGCAACATGTCCGGAGTAACCGGACGAAGCCCACTCCAACGCGCCCCTTCGCGCGCCGCGCCAAGAGCGCGACAGATCCGCGTGGCCGCGGCCCGCAGGGCCGACACAGCTTCTTCGGTCGTCCCGATACGGTGGCCGACGGCTTCCATGGTGCTACCTGCCAGCGTCTGCGCTCCTGCACGCGGGACGAGGTATTGGTGGGCGCCAACGCATACGTGGCGCACCGGACTCGACGCCAGTGCCACAATCTGGCCACGCACCGGTGTGATCGGGAGTCGTGAGGGCAGCCCGCCCAGCAGGTGCGCCCACGCGCCCAGGGCGACGACGACACGATCGGCGGTGAGGCGCCGCCGGTCGGTTGTAACGACCGTGATGCTCGAACCACCAGGCTCCACCCCGAGCGCCCGCGCATCAACAGTGCGAATCGCGGGGTCCCTTCCGGCCGACACCCGTAGCGCGTGCAGCAGTGAGACGTTGTCCACCGCCCCATCACTGGAGTGGAGACGGGCCCCTGGCAGGTGCCCGAGCGTCGGCTCCAACGAAGCCAGATGGCATCCATCGAGCCACTCGGCCGCGGGTCCCGGTGCCGCCGACAGCCGCGCGGCGTCGTCTTCCTCCAGCGCCACTTCCAGAAGGCCAAGTCGATTCAGTGCGATGGTGATGCCGGTGTCATCCGCCAGCTGGGTCACGAAGGCCGGATAACGGTCGCGCGACAGGAGAGCCAGCTGCTTGGCTTCCCCCAAGCCGCGCTCGAGAGACGGCGCCAGTATTCCGGCGGCAGCGGGGGAGGCCTCGCCGCCCTTCCGTTCGCCAACAAGCGCCACGGAGCGGCCGTTCCGCGCGATGGCACGCGCGCAGGCGAGGCCGATCAGTCCGCACCCCAGTACGGCGACGTCCGCGTGGTCGCCCCGCCGCGTCGGGTTGCTCGAGGATTTCAAGGCCCGAGGGTTCAAGGTTTCCAAGGTTTCAAGGGGTTCAAAGGGGTTCCAAGGAGTCAGAGTCGTTGAAACTGGTTTCAACGACTCTGACCCCTTGAAACCTGACTCCTTGAACCATTGAAACCCGCGCAACCTTCGCGTCGTTGAATCTGATGTGCTTTGTACACGGCTCGCGCACACGGCGGCTGAAGCACAAATTGAAACCAGTTGCGTGCCCCGCTCGTAATGTGGCCAGCACCCCTTCGGAGTGATCGACCATGCTACGTACCATCCTGACCGTCGGCGCCATCACGTTGCTCGGGCTGTTCCTGCTGAAGCTGGCCTTCGGCGTGCTCGGCGGGCTGTTCGGACTGCTGTTCTGGCTGCTCGCCATGGCGATCAGGATCGCGATCGTCGGCCTCGTCGTGTACCTGGTCATTCGGATCGTGAGCCCAGATACGGCCCGCCGTCTGCGAGAGCGGTTTTCCGGCCGCGCCTGATTTCATAAGTGCACCGCAAAGGGGCGTCCTGCCGCACGCAGGGCGCTCCTTCGTGCGTGCGGTACTCCGCGTCACCGAGCTTTGTCGTCCGGCTCGGGCAGACGTTCCGTTACGGCCCACGCGAGCAGCGGGAAGATGAGCTCGTGGTGTCCCGTGATCTCGATGCCGGTTCCACCAGCCAGTGTCGGGCGCTGCACAACGTTCATGCGCGGGCGATAGTGCCGAAGCATGTCCATGTCACATGCCGTGAAGTTGGTGGGTCGGCCGTCGTTCAGGTTCCGCGCTATGGTGAGAGCCTTGAGGAATACCTCGGGCAGGACTACGGCGCTTCCCAGATTGATCACTACCCCGCCCTCATCCAGCTCCGGCAACGTGCCTGCGAGGCGGCGGAAGTCGCGGTGGCTCGTGTCACCGATGGCGGCGCCGTCGGCAGCGGGATGCTGATGGATGATCTCGGCGCCGAGCGCAGCGTGGACGGAAAGGGTGACGCCAATCTGCCGGGCGCCCAGCAGCAGCGAGAGTTCGGGATGCGCGCAGACCACCTCCTCCTCGAGCGCGCGAGCCAGCGCCTCACCCATACCCCACCCCTCCCGCATGCCGCGCGTGAACGCGGCGTTCATCTCTCGTCCGGTCTCCTCCGCCATTCCAAAGGTGCCATCGCGGAGCCCCGCGGCCACATCCTCGGACGTCCCGCCCCACCGCGCGACCTCATAGTCGTGGATCGCAGCGGACCCGTTCATCGCCAGGTGTGTGATGACACCGCGCCGCATCAGGTCGAGGAGAAGGGGAGCGAGCCCCGTCTTCACCACATGACCACCAATCATCACGACCACCGCCCGGCGCCCTGCCGCCCACACTATCGCGTCGGTGAGGCGGGAGAGGTCGCGGGCCGCCAGCACGTCAGGAAGCGCACGCAGAAACGCGCCAAAGGAGCGGTCCTCCCCTGGAGGGGAGGCGAATTCCTCGGCGCGGACCTTGTTGGGGCGAAGCGCGATCGGGACCGTGCGGACCTCGGACAGGTCCGCCTCGGCGGTTACTGTGCGCTTCTCGCGGGGGTGTAGGATCGCAGGTAGAGGTTCAGGGAGCCGAACGAGAGCCTGCTCTTCATCTGCACCATCATACGACGGCTGTCGTCGGTGAGCCAGATCTCTGCCTGCCCGCGCTCGGAGAAGATCCCGCGCGTCTTGATGACTGGGCGAATGACGACGGCGTCGAACGTCCCTGCCGGCACACGCACCCGCTCGCGCCGCACAACGTGGATCGTGACCGGGTTGCGGTCGGGCCGGAAGTAGCGGTTGAACGTGTAGGTCTGCCCGATCTCCAGCGGCACCGTTCGGACGAAGTAGAGGAAGGAAGCATCGTCCAGAGGGTTCGACACGCTGGGCTGCTCTTCGCCTCCATCTTCCGTGAAGACGGCGCGATCGGGGAAGATCTCGAAGTGGCGCTCGCGCTCGCGGCCGCCCTCGTCGAGATCCTGTATGAAGCGGAGAGAGGACAGATTGCTGACGTCCATCCAGCTCTCCATCCGGTCGTTCACCCGATAGAACACCGTCCCGCCCTGAACCGTGAATACAGTGCGCCAGGCGCGCACGCCCCGTACGCGCTCGATGCCGGCGACTTCCATGCTTCCCGTACCCACGCGCAGGGCGCCAAAGCGTACGTCGTACACCATCTGCTCACCAGGCCCAAAAGGAACATTGGCGAATCCGGTGGCTACGCCAGGGGTGTCGGCGACCGCTGTCAGCAGCGGCTCCTGCGGCAGAGCAGTGAACGCGGAAAGGACGACGAGGTGCAGGAATGTTGAAATCATGTGGACACGCTGGGTTCGCGGCGACTGCGGGCCGCCAGTCCGAATCGGTACAGGTCTAGCGCTCCGGTGAAAGCTCTTACGCGACTCTCGCGCGGACGGAGATCGTAACGGGAATCGATCGCCACCGTCTCGACACGCCTGGCCAGTCGGGTCGCCTTCATCAGCAACTCGACATTGGCGGCCCACCCACCCCAATGGACGATCGGAGCATCGCCCGCCTCCTTTATCAGATCGCGCACCAGTGAAATGCGCATCAGCTTCAGCGAACCAAACTGGTCGTTCACCCCCGGTACCTTGACGAACGGCCGGAGTACCCATGGAGCAATCCTTCGCAGACGTCGTACCCCGATTGGAGCAGATCGGGGCGCCGGACCCCTCTCCGCGACCACCAGATCGGCGCCCCCCTCAAAACGCTTGAGGAGCTCGGGAAGCGCCTCAGGCGGATCCGTGAAGTCTCCCTGCATCACGGCCATCGCGTCGCGGCGCGGATGTCGCGTCCGCCGCACAACGGTGCGGGCGAGCCTGTCGAGCGCTGCACCATATCCACGACGAGTATCGTTCTGCTCCACTGTCAACGGCATCACCTCCGCATAGGGCGCTAGTGTCTCGGCGGTGGCATCCGTGCTTCCATCATCCACTACGATCACCTCGAACTCCCGCGGATACTCCTCGAAGATCCGCCTAATGCGCCAGAGCAGCAGGCCGATGGTGGGGGCTTCGTTGTACGCGGGAATACAGATATGGAGCATGACGACCGCACGACCGCTGGATGTGATACAGCCAGCCGCCAGGGGAGTTCCGTGCTCGTAGGGCGGCGCAAGCTGGACTTGACCAGTCCTGACCTCGCAAGATGAAAGAGGTGATGGCGAAAGGCAAACTCCTTGCGTGCTCGGCCGCACCGGTCCGCAACGCAGCGGCCCGGAACGGATCTCTCTAGTTCATCGAGGTCATGCGATGTACCGTGCGGCAGCTGTTCTGACATTGTTCGTAATTGCGTGCGCGCCAGCGGCGCCCCCGGCTCCGGCCCCCGCCCCCGCAGCGACTCCTGAGCGTGTCGTGCCCGAGATCGATCGGGAGCAGCTTCGCAGCGATGTCTTCGCCTTCGCCGACGACTCCATGCGCGGCCGACGTTCAGGGAGCGGAGACGACGTTCGCGCGGCGCGCTTCCTGGCTCAGCGCGTGGAAGCGTTGGGGCTGGAGGCTGCCGGTGACAGCGGATACTACCATCGCGTACCGCTCACGGAGCTGGGCATTTCCCCCGCCTCGCGGATCCGCGTTACAGTGGGCGAGCAGAGCACAGATGTACCGATCGGTACGCTCGCGCCGCTTCGGCAGCTCGGTCCTGAAGTCTTCACGCGCCTCAGTGCCGAGGGCGATCTCGTCTTCGCTTCGTATGGCGTACCGATTCAGGAGCTCAACCGGGATGACTTGCGGGGAATGGACGTGCGGGGGAGGGTTGTCGTGGTGATCAACGGTGCACCAGCGGGCCTCGATTCGGCGCGCCGCGCGGAGTTGGAGGGACAGGAGGCGTTTGGTCAACGGCTCCAGACGTTGGTCCAGCGAGGCGCCGCCGGGATCATCGTGTTGTTCACCGGAGAGTTTGGCGATCAGATCCGTTCCGCCATGCCTCAGATCACCCGGTCGATCTCTCTGCGCCTTCCGGACCGGGAAGTGTCCCGCATGCTGCCGATGATACTGGTAGGTCATCTCGATGACGCGCCGCGGTCGCTCCTTCCTGATGGTTGGCCGGCGCGGGATGCCGGTGGTCCATTGGCAGGACGACGGTTTGAGGGGCGCATCGAGGAAGCGCGCCGGGACTTCACCTCATACAACGTTGTAGCGGTGTTGCGTGGTCGCGATCCATCGCTCAACCAGAGCTACGTGGCGCTTGGCGCTCACCTCGATCACATAGGCATCGTTGCGCCACAGAACACGGACTCCATCGCGAACGGTGCCGACGACAATGCCTCGGGAAGCATGGGGCTTCTTGCAGTGGCTGATGCTGCGTCCCGACTGGAAACGCGCCCTGCCCGTTCGCTGCTGTTCGTCTGGCACACCGCGGAGGAAGAGGGTCTTCTCGGAGCCGAGCACTTCACGGAGGACCCGGGAATGCCGATCGACTCGATCGTGGCACACTTCAACGCGGATATGATCGGGCGGAATCATCCGGACTCACTGTACATCGTCGGGCCGCAGGCCGCGCCCGGACGACAGAGCGAAGTGCTGGGCATGATTGCGGACTCCGTCAACACGACGCTTCCGCGGCCGTTCCTGTTCAACCGCGAGTGGGACGACCCGGCGCATCCGGAGCAGATCTACGTGCGCAGCGATCATTACCGCTACGCGCAGAAGGGAATACCGGTGGTATTCCTCACGACGGGGTTGCACGACGACTATCATCGTGTGAGCGACCAGCCGGATCGCATCGACTACGACAAGCTGGCACGCGTGAGCGAGTATCTCTTGCGGACCGCGATCGCCGTGGCCGACCGTCCCAATCGTCCGGTCCCTGCACGCCCATGACCGCTGTATGCGCTCGATGAGCCGGGTGCGCTGACCGGCGGCGGCCAGATCGCGAAGCCGCGCCAAGGGCGTACGCAGCGGACCTCCCAGCCGATCTATTAGCACTCTCCTCCCGGGAGTGCTTGCCCCCGATTGCGTCAGTCAAGCCCGCTCGTCAGTCATGATGAGCGGGTTCGGGCGCTCTTGGCATGCGTGGTGTATAAGGAACACGTAGGCAGGGAGGCGGCGATGATACTTGCAAGCACGAAGGTGTGGTTGCGGCGCGAGGATGCGCAGCTGGCGATCGCTTTGATCACAAGGGGCTCCGCCGAGGAGCGAGAGGCGATCGAGGAGCGGCTACGACAAGAGGGTATAGATGCGCTCCTGGACGATCCGCGACTCGTTGCGGCGCTCATGGAGCATCCGCTGGGCGCACATGCGTCACTTCCCCTCTTCTGTAGCGCGATTGTGAGACAGGCGCTGAGGAACGTCGGAGAAACCGACCGCGCGCTTGCCGACTATGTTGCTGCGGTGCTCCTGCATTTCGGGGCTGACGGCCGCGCCAACCGCCTCGCCGATCACGATGACGAAGTCTACGACACACTCGCCACGCTCGTCGCCAGCCTCGAGGGACCCGATCAGCGCAGGAACTTCCTCGTCCGCATGCACCTTGGGAACATGGCCCTGTGGATGAGTGGGATGTATCCCGACTGGATCGAACACCGGCGCTGGCGGCGCGGAGGCCCTGATGTGGATTACTATGATGACATGGGCAGCCGCGGATTCCGTCTGGCGGCCGACCATCGCCTGGCGGAAGAGCATGGTCTCACGCAGCTCTTCCACTCCGCTGCGGAGCGGTTCGTCCTCCTGCGGATGGCGCTGAACAGCATCAGCGACACCTTGCTCTTTCCCCACCGGAACACACCCGAGCGCCTCATGCGGCAGGTCCGTTCGGAGTGGCGGTGGCGTTTCGCGAGCTAGTTGCCGCGTGTCACTGGCCTGGAGTAGGATCATGTTGCGACGCGGCACGAATGAAAGCCGCGAAGAGTGCACGTTCCCAGGGTTCTTGCGAGTCGGTGAGCTCCTCGGGGTGCCACTGAACTCCGACTGCCCACCAGCCGTCACCGCTCCACTCCAGACCTTCCACGAGTCCGTCGTTTGCGCGAGCAACCACCCGCCATCCGGCGCCTATGGTGCGCGGCGCCTGATGATGCACGGAGTTGACGGCGAGCCGTCGCGTGCCCAGCGCTGCGGCCAGCAGCGAATCGTCCTCCACCTTCACCTCGTGCACGCGCTCGCGCCGCTGGTCGCGTAGCTTATGGGGGATCGCTCCGGGGAGTTGAGTCTCGATGTCCTGTACCAGCGTGCCGCCGTGTGCGACGTTGATCAGCTGGAGACCGCGGCAGATCGCGAGCACGGGAAGGCGAGCGGACCGTGCCGCGGCAATCAGCGCCAGCTCGGCCGAATCCCTCACCGGGTTCGGTGCGACTACGCTCGGATGCGCCGCCTCACCGTACAAGGAGGGATCGATGTCCTCCCCACCGCTCAGCAGCAGCGCATCCACGGCGTCCACCAGCAGGTCGGCGTGCGCTGCCGATTCGCCTGGGGAGAGGATGAGCGGTACTCCGCCGGCCTGCGCGATCGCCCTTCCGTAGGCCTCGTTGATTCTGACGCGGCGCATCCCCCTGTCCTCGAAGGAGGTGGCAGAAACGGCTATCAGGGGAGTTGGTCGCATTTCGTGTCAGGGAGGGCCGTGCTTGCGTGCGACGGTGAGCGCTCGGTATCCTAACCGCTCGCCGCCGGGGAGCGCGAGTACCGCTGCATACCGGCCAGGGGCACACATGGGATCAGTGTTTGATGACATTCGTCATTCGCTCCGCGACGCGATGAGCCGGCTCTCTCGCCGAGAGGACCGGGACGCGCTGCTGCTCATGCGAGAGGGGCTGGTCGACGCCCGGGTAGCGCTCTCGGGGATGAGGGACGCGCTTGCGCAGACGCGTGCGCAGCTGGAGCGCGAACGGGAGGAGCAGGCTACCGTACGGCGCCGCAGGCGCCTCGCCACGGACATCGGCGACGCTGAGACGGCCCGGATCGCCAGCGAATTCGAGCAGCGGCACGGGAGTCGCATATCCATACTCGAACGAAAGCTCTCCGCCCAGGAGGAGGAGCTTGCGATGGCAGAGTCGGAGATCGCGGAGATGACGAGAGCCTACAAGCAGTCGGCCGCCGGCATTCCCAGTGCGGCGGGCATCGATGTTGATGAGATCGCCGGGCTCGATACGTCGCGCGAGGCGAACGATCTGAAGCGAACTATCGACCGCGCTGGCAGGGAGGCTGAAGCGGAAAGACGCCTGGCCGAACTGAAGAAGCGAATGGGAAAATAGGGGTGTCGGCGATGCGGTATCTGCTGGCCCCCCTTTTTGCTTCCACTGTCGCGATCGTCACTCCCGCTCTGCACGCACAGCGGCCAACGATCTTCTGCCGCGGGCAGGAGATCTCGGCGGTGGAAGTGATTACTCGGGCGCCCTACGAGGAGAACGGAAATCGGTGGTGGGGAGCGCCGATCCGATTCATCACCCAGCTCCACGTCACGACCCGCGAGAACGTGGTCCGCCGCTATCTCCTCCTGGGCGCCGGTGACCGTTGCGTCGAGCGGCTCCGTGCCGAGTCAGAGCGGTTGTTGCGCGCCCAACCATACCTGGCCGACGCCCGAATTACAGTGCTCTCTGACGCGGCTGGTGGTGTCGTGCTCCGCGTCGTCACGACGGACGAGCTCACGGCCTCGCTCGGCGTGCGTGCCGACACTGACGCGCCGTGGCTGACGGGGTTTGCCATCGGAGAGGGCAACGTGGGGGGGCGCGCGATGCGCGTGTACGGCGGCTGGCGTGAGGGGCGCGATCGCCACCATTGGGAAGCACGCTTCGCTCATCACCAGTTCCTGGGGCGCCCCTGGATCCTGGACCTCGCGGCCGCACGGCGTGATGTCGGATTCGACGAGTGGGCGCTCGGCGCCTCGCAACCGTTCTTGACCGACTCGCGCCGTTTTGCCTGGAGAATAGGAATCGCGCAACAGAACCAGGTCTTCGACTTCTACCGCGGCGCAGACGAGCCTCTGGCCGTTGCCCTGGCCACGGAGTTCGCGACGATTGGCGGCCTCGTTCGGGTCGGTTCCGGTGCCCGACTGAGCCTCATCGGCCTCGCGCTCACGACCGAGCGTGCGCGGCCCGGTCCGCCACCGCCGGCACGACGGATCGCCGGCGTGGACTACGACGAACTGGCAGCACCATTTGGTGGACGGAGCAGTGCCCGGATCAACGCGCTCTGGGGATTGCGCAGTCTGGAATACTTGCGCGTCGAGCGCTTTGACGCCTTGAACGCGACGCAGGATGTGGCGCGCGGATCCCAGATCGGCGTGGTACTGGGACGCAGCCTTCGCGCCCTCGGCACACGTGATGATGACCTTTTCGTCGCTGTCGACTTTTACGGCGGTGCAGGAAACAGTCGCACGTTTGCTTCGCTTCACACACGCGGAGAGGCGCGCGACCACCTGGAGGGTGAAAGATGGGATGGGCTCCTCATGAGCGCTACTGTCGCACTTCGCCACCGGTTGCACGCCGTACACACGTTGAGCGTTGAGGGGAACTGGTCTGCGGGTTGGCATCAACGGGTGCCCTTTCAGCTTCCGCTCGGGTCGCATGACGGTGGTGTGCGCGGTTTCGCAGATGGCCGTGAGGCGGGTGGTCGACGGGCCACGATCACCGTGGAAGACCGCTGGTATCTCGGAGCGGTGCGCGGCCTTGGTGATCTGGGCGTGGCCGCGTTCGTGGATGCGGGAGCCGTTCGCCCGGGCGACGCCCCGATGGGAATGAGGTCGCCCGTGCGCGTGGGCATGGGCACGGGGCTCATCGCAGCGCTTCCGCCCGGTTCGCGACGAACGTGGCGCCTGGACTTCGCGGTGCCGCTGAACTCCGACGGATACGCCCGGTGGGAGGTGCGGCTCTCCAGCACCGATGTGCTGCGAAGCGTGTGGCGCGAGCCGCCGGAGGTGACGCGCAGCCGCGAGCGAGCCGTGCCAATCGGCCTGTTCAGCTGGCCGTGAGGGGAGCCTGGGCGGCGGTGATCACCGGAAGGTAGCGCTCGGGCGGACGTGTGCCCCCGGCCTCTCGCTGCTGCTCCCAGGTGACGCTGGTGGGCGTTTGCTTGATGCAGGCTGCCCAGTGGCCGGATGCTTTCTCCTCCAGAGGCGGAACAATCCGCGCGCACGCCTCATCGCGCTGTGGATGATGGCAGCGTGGGTGAAACGGGCATCCAGAAGGAGGGTTGGCAGGAGAGGGAACGTCGCCGGTCAGTATGATACGCTGCCGCCTCGCCTGCGGATCGGGGATCGGAACGGCGGACAGGAGAGCCTGCGTATAAGGCATCAGTGGCTCCCGGTACAAATCGTCGGCGCCTGCCAGCTCCACGATATGCCCCAGATACATGACCGCCACCCGGTGCGCCATGTGCTCCACCACCGAGAGATCGTGGGCGATGAAGAGGAAGGCCAGGCCGCGCGATCGCTGCAGGTCCTGAAGCAGATTGATGACCTGCGCCTGAACGGAGACGTCGAGCGCCGACACGGGTTCATCGCAGACGATGAAGCGCGGCTCGACGGCGAGCGCTCTGGCGATGCCAATGCGTTGCCGTTGTCCCCCTGAGAACTCGTGCGGGTAGCGCGAGGCATATTCCGCGCGCAGCCCCACTTCCTCGAGCAGTTGCCTCACCCTGGCGTCGGCGGCGGCTCCCTCGGCCAGCCGGTGAATGGTTAGTCCCTCGCGAATGATGGCATCGACCGTCATGCGAGGGTTGAGCGACGAGAACGGATCCTGGAAGACGATCTGCATTCGGCGCCTGAGCTGACGCAGGTCGGCCGATTCGAGGGCCCGCACATCCGCTCCGTCGAAGGCGATGTCACCGCTCGTCGGTTCGATCAAACGAAGCACGCACCGGCCCGTCGTCGTCTTTCCGCAGCCGGATTCACCCACCAGGCCGAGCGTCTCGGCTGGATTTACGTCGAAGGAAACGCCATCCACCGCTCGCACCGTCCCGACGCGCCGGCTGAACACCCCCCGGTTTATCGGGAAGTGCTTCACCAGCTTCCGCACCCGGAGGAGCGGCGTCGCATCCGGCTTCATGCTTCACCCGCGGTGCGAGCGGCCGCTGCGGCCGGCTGCTGCCGTCGTTGGGGTTCCTCCGCCAGGTGGCATCGCGAAACGTGGTCTGCACCGATCTGATACAACTGCGGATGCTCCGTGGCGCATCGCTCCCAGGCATACGGGCAGCGCTGGCGGAACCGGCATCCGCTGGGCCAGGCCGTCGGCGGAGGCACCGTGCCAGGAATCACCGCAAGGCGCTCCCGGCGCTCTCCCACTCGAGGCATCGCGGCTAGCAGTCCTTCGGTGTAAGGGTGATGCGGACGGGCGAACAGTACCGAAACCGAGGCCTCTTCGACAATCTCGCCTGCGTACATCACGAGCACGCGTGACGCGGCCTCGGCAATCACGCCAAGATCGTGCGTGATGAGCAGCATTGACATTCCGACACGCGCCCGGAGGTCGGCGAGCAGCTCCAGAATCTGTGCCTGGATGGTGACATCGAGCGCCGTGGTCGGCTCGTCGGCAATCAGCAATGCCGGCTCCATCACCAGTGCCATGGCGATCATCACGCGCTGACGCATGCCTCCCGAGAGCTGATGCGGATATTCGTGAGCACGCTCATCTGCGGACGGGATGCCGGTGAGCTGGAGCATCTCCACGGCCCTTGCCCAGGCAGCCCGGCGGGAAAGCCTGGCGTGTACACGCGCTACTTCGGCCACCTGCTCCCCCACCGTGAAGACGGGGTTGAGCGCGGTCATCGGTTCCTGGAAGATCATCGCGATGCGATTGCCACGAATCGCTCTCATGTCGCGTTCGGGCAGCGTGACGAGATCGCGTCCCTGAAACAGGATTCGGCTGCCAGCCTCGATACGTCCGGGCGGCGAGATGAGCCGGAGGATCGACAGCGACGTGACAGACTTACCGCATCCCGACTCGCCTACCACGCCCACGGTTTCGTTCGCACCGACCGCCAGCGACACGCCATCGACGGCGCGCGCGACGCCGGCTGACGTGTGGAACCAGGTACGGAGGTGCTCGATGCGAAGGAGGGGAGGCTCGCTCATCAACGCACAACCTGCCGTGGGTCGAGCGCGTCGCGCAAGCCATCACCCAGGACGTTGAAGGCCATCACCGTCACCAGAATCGCCAGGCCGGGAAAGAGCGAAAGCCACCACAGCGTGCGCAGGTCAGCCGCTGCGTCGGCGATCATGTTCCCCCAGCTCGCCGCGGGCTGCTGCACGCCGATCCCCAGGAAGGAGAGTCCCGCCTCCAGCACGATCACGTTGCCCACACCGAGCGTGGCTGCCACGATCACCGGTGAGAGCGCCGCGGGAAGGATGTGTCGCCAGAGGACGCGGACGCCCGAGGCGCCAAGGGCGCGCGCCGCTACGACCACATCCTGCTCGCGGATCGCCAGCACCTCGGCACGAACCAGGCGGCTCACGTGGAACCAGCCGGTCATGCCGATGACGAGCACGAGAGTCGGCAGGCTCAGTGCACCCCATAGCGCCAGCACGGCTATCAGCAGCAGAATGCGCGGTATCGCCAGCGCGGCATCGATCAGTCGCATCATCACGCTGTCCACGCGTCCACCCAGGTAACCCGCGATGGCGCCATAGGCCGTGCCCACCGTAGCCGAAAGAAGTACCGCCAGCAGAGCGATCGGCAGGGAGACGCGCGTGCCATGAAGCACGCGGCTCAGCACATCGCGGCTGGCGACGTCGGTACCAAACGGGAATGCGAGCGATGGTGCCTGCGCTCGCAGACCAACCGGATCCGGTTGCGCGTATGGGGCGTGCGGTGCGAGCACCGGAGCCAGTACCGCGACGATCAGGAGCCCGATCATGATGTAAAGCGCCGCCATGGAGCTCCGGCTTTCTGCCAGGCGCCGCAGGGCACGCCGCCACGGGCTCGCATGCACGATCTCTGCACGCATTGCGGTCCGGCACCAGTATCCGGCCCCAATGAGCGCGACCAGCGCGAGCGACCAGCCGGCAAGAAGACGCACTATGCGGAACGGGTCCGCGGATCGACCGCGGCGGTGAGCACATCGGCTACGAAGTTGCCGAGGGAGACCATGACGGCCCCGATCATCATCGAGACGAGCACCACCGGATAGTCACGTGTGTAGATGGCGGCGACTGTCAGATTGCCCATTCCCGGCCAGGCGAAGATGCGCTCCACGAACACGGTGCCGCCAATCAGGACGGGGAGCGCGAGGCCGAAAAGCGTGATGACCGGGAGCATGGCATTGCGCAGGACGTGATAGCTCAGGACCCGTCCTTCGGTCAGTCCCTTCGCCCGCGCCGTACGCACGAAGTCCTGTTGCAGCACGTCGAGGGTGGCGGCCCGCTGAAAGCGGGCAATTCCAGCGGAAGTCAGCAGCGTGAGAGTAAGAACGGGAAGCGCGAGGTGTGCGATCCTGTCCGCCACGCGCTCCCAGCGGCCGAGTTGCGCGTACATGATGGGATCGAACATCCCGCCCGCGGGAAAGAGCGGCAGCCAGTGTGAGAACGCCAGCAACATGAGGATGGCGAGCCAGAACTCCGGCATCGAGTAGAAGAAGAGCGAGGTGGCGCGCAGCCCGTGGTCAGTGGCTGATCCATGCCGTTTTGCCTGGAGCAGGCCGGCAGCGATGCCGATGAGAAAGCTTGCCAGAAGCGCGAGCGAGACGAGTTGAAGGGTGTTGGGCACGGCGTCCGCCACCACGGCAGAAACGGGGCGTCGGTGGGAGTAGGAGTAGCCCAGCTGGCCGCGGGAGATAGCCGAAAGCCATCGCACGTACTGCTCGCCCAGCGGGCGATCGAGGCCAAATTCGGCGCGCCACCTTGCTCTCACTTCCCCGGATACGCCGGGATGTTCGAGGGTATGTACGAACGGATCGCCCGGCGCGAGGTGGATCAGAAAGAAACCGGTGGTGGTCACCACCCAGATGACCACCACCGCATGCAACGCGCGTCGCAGTACGAAGCGCGCCATTCCGTCTAGCGTTCGGCCGTCGTGACGGGCACCGCGTCGCGACCGATGCGCTGGTCGGCCGGGATAGACCACTCGCGCAGCGTTTTCCACCACCCATCGGCGCGGATCGTACTGGGCACGAGGCGGCGGTGCGCGGCCGCGTAGTTCATCGGTTCGGCAAGGAACACTCCAGGCGCGTCCTGAAGCATTTCCATGTAAGCGCGTCGGAGGTAGTCGCGCGCCGCCGCAGCGTCCAGCCTGGAGGTGGCGCTGTCGACCAATGCGTCGAAAACGTGGCTGACGTACGTTCCGTAGTTCGATCCGTCACGCGAGTTCGCCGCCTCGACCCCCCATGACTGGCGGATGCTGGTTGGGCTTGGATCGAGCGACCACATGATGATGGCGGCATCGAAACGACGCGCCTGCTGCCGGTCGAAGAACGTGGTGAACTCCAGCTGCTCGATGTCAACGCGTGCCCCCGCCTGGCGAAGCATTTCCTGGAGCAATACCGCCATGCGCATCCGCGGCGCGCTCGATGTAGGCGCGAGTATGGAGAACCGGAGCTGCCGGCCGTTGCGTTCGCGGATGCCGTCAGGGCGCGCGCGCCAGCCCAGGGAATCGAGGGTGCGCCGGGCTCGCTCCAGATCGTACGGCAGATGACCGAGGTTCGTGTCGGCGCCGACCATGAACCGGTTGGCTGGTCCGATCCCGACCCGACCGAGCGAGTCGTAGACGTTGCGCACAATCAACTCCCGGTCGATCGCCATCGTGATCGCGCGGCGGGTCTCGCGATCACCGAAAACAGGATGCGGCTGGCGCCGGTCACCGGGCGACCGCGTATTGTAGAGAAGAAAGACCTGAAGGAGTGATGGGTAGGGGACTGCGCGCAGGTCGGCATTCCGTGCCAGCTCGCCCATCAGGTCTGGCCGGACGATCTCCAGAAAGTCGGCCTCGCCAGTCAGAAGGCGTGTCGTGATCGTGGATGCATCAGGCGCGATCGTCCAGATTATTCGGTTGAGGCGAGGCCTGCCCCGATAATGATTGGTGTCCGCCACAACCTCGATCATCGAGCCGGGTACCCACCTGGCGAAGCGAAACGGGCCGCTGCCGACCGGATTGCGGGCAAAGGTGGAGCTGCGTAGCTGTGATGGCGGCACGGTATCGAGCAGATGCTCGGGCACGATCCGCATGATGTACGTGGCCTGGAAGAACTGCTCGAGGTGCCGTCTCGAGAACCAGAATACGGCGGTGAGAGAATCCTGCACGGTCACCGAATCGATTCCGCGCAGCAGCGGCGCGTTGTGCGATCCCGCGTCGGGATCCATGTACAGTCGGTGTGTGAACGCGACGTCGCTGGCGTGCACCGGCACGCCATCGTGCCAGCGCGCCTCCGGATGCAGGTGGAATGCGATAGACAGGGAATCGGAGGACCAGCTCCAGCGCTCGGCGAGCGACGGCGTGAATCCCTCGTCGCCGAAAGTGCTCAGGTTCTCCGGCGGGAGTGCAAGGAGATCGAAGATCAACTCCGCCACCTGTGCGCTCTGGAGCTGCTGCGTCGTGACCGGGAGCAGCACATCGGCATCGGCGCCCGTACTCACGACCATGGTGCCGCCTATGTCCCCTTCTCCGGCGGCAGCACGGCTGTGGTCGCGAGCGCACGCCGCGAGCACCACCGCGGCCGTAGCCATCGTGAGCGCTGCACGCACGACCACGTAGCTGCTCCTCTGCGCGCGGCAAGATCTCACTGTCTCCATGTCCACTCCTCATCCTGGTATCGAGCCAGCGCCATGCTGGTTCGTTCGCTCAGCCAGTCATCCTTCGCTAGTGGCTCGGCGGTGTCATCCTCCAGCCGGCGAAGTGCATCCAACAAGGCGTCGGCGACTTCAGTCTTGGCCGGCTGTCGGGCGAGCAACATCGACAACGTGGCCGGTGGCGGCGTTGGCTCGCACGGCTCGAGCAAGAGCTCCGCCGCCAGCGGCTGGTCATCATCGAGCAGGATCGACCCATGCTGGAGCAGCGCACCTGCCTCGCGCCATTGGGCGCTTCCCACCAGTTTTCGGCCCTCGGCCACGATCTCACCACTCACCGGGCGCTCGAAACAGGGTAGCACACTGGGGCGCGGAGCGACACCGCCGGGGCCTGCCACGCTGACCTCGGCACCGAGGGCGCATAGCCCATCGACCAGCAGACGATTGATCCGCGCGTAGGATTCGCGGAGATCGCCGAGGTTGTCGGTGCGCGCCGTCACACTGTACGTGACCTCGCGATGGTGCAGGAGCGCCCGTCCGCCGGTCGGACGTCGCACGAACTGCACACCGAGGCGCTGGGCGCGCGCCAGATTGTAGGAGCCGCGCGCCGGCTGATGGCGCCCCAGCGAGAGCGTTGGCGTCGTCCACCCGTAGATCCGGAGCACCGATTCTCCGGTCTTGGCGGCGCGAGCCAGCAGCGCCTCGTCAAGCGCCATGTTCGCCGCGCCATCGAGCGGCGCGGAAAGGAGGTATCGCCAGCGCAATGGGGTCCAGGTTCACAGGAGGGAAGGGAGTCAAGTTATCTGCCGCGGCTTCGGCGCGGCAAGGATGCCCTGCCAATGGCACAGGGTCGGTCCTACCAATTTCCTGGCGGCGGCGTCGCTCGCAACAGAGAAGCGGGATACCCCTGGGAGCCGCCGCATGACATCTTTCACTGTTGCCGGCGAATGCCTGCCGGACACCGCCGCGCGTGCCCGGCTCGCGGTCCTGACATGACGATGTGAGCGGTGCCTCCCGCTCAGAGGCTTGGAATGACGACCATCAGCAAGGTGCAGGTTCCTGAATCCGGCGGCTTCGTATCACGCCATGTCGGTCCCGAAGAGGGAGCGATCGCCGCGATGCTCGAGGTGCTCGGCTACGAGTCACTGGACGCACTCGTAGATGCCGCGGTGCCAGCGGCGATTCGCATGCGTGCGCCTCTCGACATTCACCCCGGTCTTTCGGAGCATGAGGCGTTGGCGCGGCTCCGTCAGCTCGCGCAGCGAAATCGCGCGAATCGCTCGCTGCTGGGCCTCGGCTATCATGACACTATCACTCCGCCAGTGATCCAGCGGAACATCCTCGAGAATCCCGGCTGGTACACAGCCTACACGCCCTATCAGGCGGAGATCTCACAGGGCCGACTCGAGGCGTTGCTGGCGTTCCAGACCGTGGTCATCGATCTGACGGGGCTGCGGATAGCGAATGCGTCGCTGCTCGACGAGGGGACCGCCGCCGCCGAATCGATGGCGATGTGCTACGGCGCCGCAGGAGGCCAAGGGAGGGAGACCTTCCTGGTGTCGACTGCCTGTCATCCGCAGACGATCGCCGTCGTGCAGACGCGCGCCGCCGCACGCGGCATCGACGTTGTGGTTGGTGACCTCCGGGAGTTCGAGATCGGCGATCACGTCTTCGGGATCCTGCTACAGTATCCGGCGACGGATGGCGGCGTGTACGACTACGCCGACCTGTGCCAGCGTGCGCACGATGCCGGTGCGCGAGTGACGGTCGCGACGGACCTGTTGTCGCTTGCCGTTCTGACGCCTCCCGGAGAATGGGGAGCCGATGTCGCCGTCGGAAGCGCGCAGAGGTTCGGTGTGCCGCTCGGCTTCGGTGGACCGCACGCCGGCTTCCTTGCTGCACGGGAAGAGTTCAAGCGCATGCTTCCTGGCCGCATCATCGGCGTTTCGCGCGACAGCGAAGGCAAGCCAGCCCTCCGCATGGCGCTCCAGACGCGCGAGCAGCACATCCGGCGGGAGAAGGCCACCAGCAATATCTGCACGGCGCAGGTTCTGCTTGCCGTCATTTCTGCCATGTACGCGGTATGGCACGGGCCGCGCGGCCTTCGTGAGATTGCGCAGCGCGTGCACAGGCTGGCCGTACTCCTGGCCGAGGGCGTAGAGCGCATCGGCCACGCGGTTACACATGAGACCTTCTTCGACACGGTGAGGGTGGAGCCTGCGGCGGCGGGCGGCGCTGCTGCGGACGACATCGTGCAGTTGGCGGCGGAACGGGGGATCAATCTTCGACGAGATGGGGACGCCGTGGTCGTCGCCCTGGATGAAGTCAGCACGGTAGATGAAGTGGCCGAGCTGCTCGCGATCTTCAACGGTGGTGAGCCTCCGCTGTTCACTCCCGCACAGATCGAGGAAGACATCGATGACCGTTACGACGAGCGCTTTGCGCGCACATCCAGCTATCTCACGCACCCGGTCTTCACCGAGCACCATTCCGAGACCGAGATGCTCCGCTTCCTGCGCACGCTGGAGGGAAGAGATCTGTCGCTGACGCACTCGATGATTCCGCTCGGTTCGTGCACTATGAAGCTGAACGCTACGGCCGAGATGATTCCGATCAGCTGGCCCGAGTTCGCGCGCATGCACCCGTTCGCACCATCGGAACAGACGACAGGTTATCTCGAGCTCTTCGCCCGACTCGAGAGTGCGCTGGCGGAGATCTCCGGTCTTGCGGCCGTGTCGCTCCAGCCGAACGCCGGTTCTCAGGGTGAGTACGCCGGCCTTCTCGTCATTCGCCGTTATCACGAGGAGCGTGGTGAGGCGCATCGGAACGTCTGCCTCATTCCGCAGTCGGCACACGGAACCAATCCGGCCAGCGCGGTAATGGCGGGGATGAAGGTGGTGGTGGTTCGCACCAACGGCGACGGCAACATCGATCTGGCTGATTTGCGGTCGAAGGCGGAGGCGCATGCCGGTGACCTGGCCGCGCTCATGGTCACCTATCCCTCCACCCACGGAGTGTTCGAGCCCACGATCCGCGAGGTCTGCGCGATTGTCCACGAACACGGCGGTCAGGTGTACATGGACGGCGCCAACATGAACGCGATGGTGGGGATTTCCCGTCCTGGCGACATCGGCGCTGACGTCTGCCACCTCAACCTTCACAAGACGTTCTGCATTCCGCACGGCGGTGGCGGACCCGGGATGGGGCCCATTGGTGTCGCGCACCACTTAACACCGTACTTGCCGGGCCACCCGTTCGCCGCCGTGGGCGGCGACCGGGCCGTGGGCGCGATTTCGGCGGCGCCGTGGGGGAGCGCCAGCATACTTCCCATTTCGATGATGT
>CAYXRS010000012.1:0-39673 GCA_964467195.1 uncultured Gemmatimonadaceae bacterium | reverse complement strand
TCCCGCCAACGCAAAGCCGCCGAACCCGAGCAGGAGTCCGGCGGCGTAACAGCAGAGCGCGGCGGTTATCAGCGGCACGTGTGCTCCGGCAGGGCGGCTCGCGCCCGCCGGAGCCTACCCGGCCAGCGGCAGCGCGTGTCCCTTCGTCATGATTGCGCCCGTGAAGGTCGATCCGGTGGTGCCCGTGAGCTCGACGGGCACATATCGGCCGATCATGGACTCGTCCCCTGGCACGAGCACCGTGCGGTGGTCGCGCGTCCGTCCCTGCAACAGAGTACCGCGTCGCGACACCTTCTCCAGCAACACCTCATGTCGCGTCCCGAGCATGGCCATATTGCGCGCCCGAGCCGTTTCGCGAACGAGTTCTATCAGTCGGCCGAGCCGGTCGGCGGCGACCGAGTCAGGCACGCTGAGATGATCAGGCAACCGTGTGGCCGGCGTTCCGTCGCGGGGCGAGAAGCGGAACGTGAACGCGTCATCGAAACCGACCTCACGCACGGCGCTGAGCGTATCGTCGAAGTCACCTTCGGTCTCTCCCGGGAAGGCAACGATGATGTCCGTTGTGATGGCCAGCCCCGGAATGGCCGACCTCAACCGCTCCACGCACGTCAGGAATCCTTCGCGCGTGTAGCGTCGCAGCATCCTCTTGAGCGTGCGCGATGAACCGGACTGCATGGGGAGGTGAACGTGCTCACATACCTCCGGTGTCTCTGCCATCGCGGCGATCACACGATCGCTGAAGTCGTTTGGGTGCGGACTCGTGAACCGGACACGGCGGATGCCATCGACAGCGCCCACCGCCCGAAGGAGATCCGCGAAGTCGTGCGTACCGTCGCTATAGGAGTTGACGGTCTGGCCAAGAAGCGTCAGCTCGGTAATGCCCTCGCCGGCGATCTGCCTGGCTTCGCGAACCACCTCCTCCAGTCTACGGCTGCGCTCGGGCCCACGCGTCATCGGAACGATGCAGTACGTGCACCGATAGTCGCAGCCGCGCTGCACCGGAACCCACGCCCGCACCCCGTCGAAGCGGCGAGGGGTGAAGTCCTCGTAGTGCTCTTCGAGGTCGAAATCCACCGCCGCCACCCGCTGGCCGTTTCGAGCTCCCTCGATGAGCGATGGAAGGGCGCGGTAGCCATCAGGGCCGACGACCAGCGAGACGTGGCGTGCTCTCTCCAGCAGCACTGGTCCCAGTCGCTGCGCCATGCAGCCCGTCACACCGACCACCGAACCAGGCTTCATGTGCCGCTTGAGCTCGCCGAGCCTGCCAATCACCCGTTGCTCGGCGTGATCACGAATGGCGCAGGTGTTGACGAGAATGACGTCCGCGCCTTCCGGTGATTTGGCCGCCACGTAGCCATATTCCGCCAGCCTCCCAAGCATCAGCTCGGAGTCGCTGACGTTCATCTGGCAGCCGTAGGTCTCGATGTAGACTGTCCCGCCCGTGCTCTCGTCCATCCTATAAAGTTACTCTCGGCGCCTGGGAGACGACAGGGCGGCGGGTGCTCAATGGCTTTGATGGCGGCCAGGAAGGAGCGATGATCCTTGTGCGCAGGGCAGCGATCCCTTCGCGGGCAGCACTGCGCCGTCGCGCGCGCAAGCTGCACATTCTGCCACGCGCGGCTTCAAGCTATCGCCCTCCGGTCACGGAAGCGGCGGGTGCATCGGCAGCATGAAGTGGAACTGACTCCCCTCCCCTTCCTGGCTCTGCACCCAGATACGCCCACCATGAGCATCCACAGCAAGCTTGCAGAACGCCAGTCCCAGGCCCGAGCTACGTACGCGCGGAATTGCAGGATTCCTCACCCGCTCGAACTTCCGGAAGATCAGCTCGTGATACTCCGGTGGGATACCGGGGCCGTTGTCCGCTACGGTGAAGAGCACGCCCCCGCCACCCTCGGGGGCGCTTCGCGCAGCGATGGAAATCGCCACGTTCCTGCCGCCATGCGTAAGCGCATTCTGAATCAGATTCGACATCACCCGTTTGACGAGCGCCTTGTCGGCGTGGAAGATGCGCGCGTCGTCCGCGACGTCCACTGAGACCGTGGCCGCCTCCTGCTGAAAACGAAGCGTCCACTCGTGAATTACCTCTGCTGTGAGCGCGCCCGGCGCGATGGGCTGAAGGTCGAGCTGAAGGTGCGCTTCCTCGATGCGCGCGACCTCCAGCAGATCCTCCATCAACGCCAGCAGATCTTCCGACTTCGACTCGGAGTCCCCGAGAACACGCCGCTGCTCTTCGTTGAGCGCTCCGAAATCGCCGTCGATCAGCATCTCTAGCGTGGCGAGCACCGACGTTAGCGGTGTCTTGAGATCGTGGACGATCATCTTCATCAGATCGTCGCGCACCTTTTCGAGCTCGCGCAGCTTGCGATAGCTGTCCTCGAGCGCATCGGTGGCGAACTTGAGCCGCAGCAGGCTCCGCACGCGAGCGCTAAGGATCTGCCGGTTGTGCGGCTTGGTGAGAAAATCATCACCGCCTACCTCGATTGCCTTCACGCGATCGGTGGTGTCGTTGAGCGCTGTCACGAAGATGACCGGGATGCGCGACGTCCGCGGATCACGCTTGATGCGACGACACACCTCGAAACCGGTGGACCGATCATCGCACTCGAGATCGCCGCTTGGCATCGCCACGTCCAGGATGCACAGATCGGGACGCTTCTCGAAGCACTCGTTGACCGCCGACGGTCCGTCATACGCCATTACCACACGATAGCCCAGCGCTGCCAGCTGATCGTGCAGCAGCTCCACGTTGGCCGGAACGTCATCGGCTACGAGCACGAGCGCCGACTCGCCGGTGCGCTCGGTCACCGGGTCATGGCCTGACGGTCAGCCCCACGATCACGCTCCATCCACTCTCCCTCACCGTGGGATGGCCGCTGCGCGAGGCACGCAGCCCGGTGACGTCGATCGATGCACGCTGCGCCGCAAGTGTCAGCCCGGTGCCGAAGCTGACGGTGTTCTCGCTGACGGTCGCGAACCCACCCGTTTCCGCCGGCAGCGGCGCGCGGAAGGGCAGGTCCCGGCGGCGAAACCCGGCTCGCAGCGGCATCGAGCCTGCGAAGACCGTTGGACCACGGGTTTCAAGGCCAATGCTGTAGTCCCATGCGTCCGAAGCGGGCAGCTGCTCTGGGGAAACGTCGGTGAGCGCCGACCACTCTTCCAGTGCTGCTCGTGCGGCGATGATTGTGCCAGCGATCCCGGAGTACTGCACTCCGAAACTCGCTCGATTCGGGACTCGCGCCCTGGCCGCCACCGAATCTCCGAGGTACGCGCGAAGGGTACCGCCAACGCGGCCCGACACGGCAAGCTGGATGAGCGGCGACGGCCACCAGGCGACTCCGGCGCTCGCGCCTACCCCCGAGTAGCCCACTGTCGTGCGCTGAGAGAATCCAGCGAACGTCGTATCGGTGAACGCGCGCTCGAGGTCGAGCCGACTTTCCCCAGTGAGCAGGTGGCCGCCCAATCCCACGGCGACAGTTCGAGACAGGGCCCAGGAGCCCGCGACGCGCACTTCGTTCAGCGCCCCAGTGGCGCTGTACGCGTCAGTGAACTCGATCTGTTCCTCCCCGACCTGTTGGACACCGGTGAGCACCGAACGCCAGGTTCGATCCACCATCGTCGTTGCCGTGAGCGACACGACGCTTCGCTGACCCACCGGTATCGCAGCGCCAATGAGTGGAAAACGAATTACCGTCGAGCGCTCCGCCTCGTCGGCGGTGATTACACGCCTGAACTCCGGGGCGTACTGAACGAACGCAACGGGGCGGCGCAGATACGCCAGCGCCGCCGGATTCACGGGAGATTGGGGATCGAGCTCGGCGGTCGCCCCACCGGCGCCCGCCGCGCGCGCCGAGATTCCGCCAGCGGGATAACCCAGCCCCTGCGCGCTGAGGGTGCCTTGTGCATGGGCCGATCCCGCCGAGGCGATGAGCATGGCGAAACCACTGAGCAGAAATCGATTCATCGCGGCAGTCCGAAACGAGTGCGAGGAATGAAGGTGAGGCGAAGGCGAGGTCGCACCCCCGGATCGGCGGCTTCAGATGAGTAGAAGTGGATCTCCTGCGGGAAAAGGCCTTCCTCCCCGGCCTGGAGCACCACTGATCGCTGCACGAGCATGGTGTCAACGCCGCCCCACTGCCGTACCAACTGTGCAAGATCTATCGGCAACTCGCCGCTGTCGATCGGACGCGTCCCAGAAGGCACGAGAGCGAGCGAGCCGACTTCCGCGAGAAGCAGCGCCGCCTTGCCGGGTTCGAGACGCGGATTCGCCAGCACTGCCCGCGGGAAAATGAAAACCGAGTCCGTCGGTCCCGCTCTCTCATTGGGTATCTGTGTCAGGATGAGGGCAGCGCGCACGACGGTGGTGGTCTCCACCAGCCCCACAGGGAAGCTGAAACGCATGAAGACGCGTCTGCCAGGGAGCCCTCCAACCACCAGGGCGCCAGCCGGCGGCGGTGGCGAGCCCTGGAGCACGAGCGTGTAGTCCGACATCTCGGGCACCTGCGGGCCCAGTCCCGGCGGCGTCGCACTGTGCACACCCACATTCGCCCCTACCGGCCCACTCTCCAACACCGGAACCAGCGCCAGCGCGGGGACGCTAGCCGTTCGCGAAGAGAGGATTCGCAGCTCCTGCGGACTCGTGCTCACGAACCGAAGGCCCAATCGCACCCGCAGTGAGTCCAGAATCTTGTCACCAATCTCGTCTGCCGGAAGCTCCAGACGCAGTGGCGTGGGAATGCTGTCCCCGACCTCGAAATCGATCGTCGCCAACAGCCGATCTGACCGCAGCGTGGCGCGGACCGCATCAAGATTCAGATCAGCGGCAAGTGTGTCCACGTCGAAGATCTGGATCGCTAGCGGAGCCGTGACCTCATGCGGCTGCGTCAGCGTGAGCACTACGGCCGCGCTGTCGAACGAGAGCGCGGGTTGCAGGGTGACGCGGGTGTATTCGGTCGGTACCTGATCGAAACGGAGCACGACGGCCGTCTCGATCGTATCCGGGCGCAGCGCGAGCAACAGGACGCCCTCGCCACCGGCCGGAGGGTACCCAATGAGCGTCGTGTCAAGCACGATCGGGAAAAGCACCGTGTCGCGCATCGCTATCGCCTGCTCTGGGCACAGGCCCGGGCAGGCCGCACCGCCGCGCAGATCCTCCTGGCACGCGGTCGCAGCGGCCGTCAGAAGCGGCAGGGTGGCCAGTCGCAGCAATCTATGCAAGACGAACATTCCTCCCATCAACGTCGAAACTGTCAACGATCGCCATGATCACCGCGTCCACCGGGCGGTCCCTGGTGACCGCCGTCTGTCTGGCAGAACTCCCAGTCGCGTAGAGAATCACCTCTCCCAGACCGGCTCCCACACTGTCTACCGCCACCACGTACCCACCCTCGGCCTCGAGCTGCGTTGTCACGTTCTCCACCACCAGCAGCTTCAGCGATTCGAGAGAGGAATCCTTCCGGGTAGACACTACTGTGCCCACGATGCGCCCGAGCTTCATGGTCTTTCCATGGAGGATGGAGTGAACGGCGACGGCAGAAGCTCGATCATGGACCACTGCTCCGAGCTGCCACCCGCCGTAATGCTTCGCACGTGCAACGAAGGCGCGAATTCGGCCAGCACCTGTCGGCAGAGCCCGCAGGGCGGCGTCGGTCGCTCGGCCTCGGTAGCAATGACAAGGCGGACGAAGTCGCGTACACCGTCCGTCACCGCGCGCGCAACCGCCGCTCGTTCGGCGCATATGGTGCCGCCGAAGGACGCGTTCTCCACGTTACAACCGGAAAACACCCGTCCATCCGCCGACACCAGCGCTGCTCCGACGCGAAACCCCGAATATGGCACATAGGCCCGCCGCATCGCTGCGAGCGCCAGCTTTGCCTCTTCCCTTTCCGGCACGTCGTTCATGCCGTCAGCAACCCGTTCAGGAAGGAGCGGCCACCCCCGCGGAAATCCAGCCCTAGTGACTCTGCCACTGTGGCACCGACATCCGAGAACGTGTTCCGTTCTCCGATCGCGCCCGGCCTGACGCCCGGACCCATCACGAGCAGTGGCACGCACTCCCGTGAGTGATCGGTCGAGGGCGTCGTGGGATCGTTTCCGTGGTCGGCGGTAATGAACAGCAGGTCGTCCTCACGAAGCGCAGCCATGAGCGATGGGAGCTCCCGATCGAAGGCGCGTAATCCTTCATTGAACCCCACGGCATCGTTCCGGTGCCCCCAGAGGGTGTCGAAATCTACTAGGTTGGCGAGCAGGATCCCACCTTCCATGCTCACAAGGTGCTCATGGATGGCCCGTAACCCGTCCGCGTTGTCGCGGGTATGCTGGGCTGTGATAGACCGGCCGGCGAAGAGATCATCCACCTTTCCGACCCCACGCACCTCCAGTCCTGCGCCTCGGGCAGCGTCCAGCAGAGTCGGCACAGGGGGCGGCAGGGCGAAGTCACGCCGTTTCGCCGTCCGCACGAACCCTCCTGGAGGGCCCGCAAAAGGTCGAGCGATCACGCGGGAGACGTCGTGGGGCGCCACGAGCAGCTCGCGAGCGATCTCGCAACCACGGTACAGCTCCGCTAGAGGGATCGTTTCCGCGTGAGCGGCGATCTGGAAGACGGAGTCCGCGGAGGTGTAGACGATCCAGGCACCGCTTCGCTGATGCTCAGCGCCGAACCGTGCAATTACTTCGGTACCGCTCGCCGCCACATTCCCTATCACCGGCCGACGAGTGCGCCGTGCGAACGCGTCCAGGAGCTCCGCGGGAAACCCTTGCGGGTAGGTGGGAAATGGCCGGTCGAGGTGGACTCCGGCCAGCTCCCAATGTCCCGTGGTGCTGTCCTTCCCAGGCGAAGCCGGACGCATCAAACCCCAGGCTGCAATCGGACTCTCAACTGCCTCGAGGCCCGGGAGCGGCCGAATACACCCAAGACCGGCGCGCTCGAGGTTCGGAAGCGCGAGCCCGCCCACTGCCCGCGCCAGGTTGCCGAGTGTGTCGCTATCCGCGTCGCCGTAGAGAGCTGCATCAGGCGCCGCGCCGATCCCGACGCCGTCCAGCACCACGATCACCGCGAGTCGCGACACCTATTGCTCCACGTACACGCGCGATATGCGAGAGCGAAGCCGTGTGAGCAACTCGTATGGTGACATGCTTCCTTGTGCAGCGACCGTATCCACCGTCAGAAGGTGGCCCCCATCCCGGCCAATGAGCGTTGCCGTGCCGCCGATCGTGCACTCTACTCCGGTAACATCGATCATCGTCATGTCCATGGTAACCGCGCCTACCACTGGGACGGTGCGGCCGTGTACCAGCGCCTGACCAACGTTGCCCAGCGACCGGGGGTAGCCGTCGGCATAACCGATCGACAGCGTGGCAATGCGCCGCTCACCTTCGGCGCGCCACGTGGCACCGTAGCTCACTGTATCACCCGATTGCACCGTTCGAAGCGAGACCACACGGGCGCGGAGATGCACCACCGGCTCGGGAGTGAGCGTTGGGCCGGCGCCCGCGCCATAGAGCACGATACCCGGCCGGACGAGATCCCAACGCGAGCGTCCGCGGCGAACAATGGCGCACGAGTTCTCCAGATGCCGTATCGTCGTTCCCGGCACGTGTGCGAGCGCCTCTTCAAATCGATGCTCCTGCACTGTGGCGGAGTCATCGTTCACATCGGCAGAGTGAAAGTGCGTAAAGATGCCCTGCGGAAGATTCTCGCGTAGCACCGGCGCAAGCCGCGGAACGTCTTTCCATCGGACGCCTGCCCTGCTCATGCCGGTGTCCACCGCCAGGTGCCAGACACCGCCGCCCAGTGCTCGCCACGCCTGAATTTCCTCCGCGCTACCCATGACTGGCGTGAGGTGCTCCGCAATGGCCGCGGCAAGCTCCGTGCGAAGCATCGGAGTGAACACCACAACGGGACGCTCAACCCCAGAGGCGCGAAGCTCCGCACCTTCCTCGACAGATGCGACGCCGTACCCCCATGGTTGGAGCGGCTCGAGTGCGCGTACGGCGGGAAGCATGCCAAGGCCGTAGGCATCGGCCTTGACCATCGCCAGCATGGGAGCCCCGGTGAGCGCCGCAACCGATGCTCCATTGCGACGCAACGCGCCAAGGTCGACCTCGACCCAGGCGCGTGTCATGTGCGATTGCATTGACGCCTCTTCACGTGCGCGGGTAGTATACCGACCCTGGAGGAACGATGCAAGCGAAGCCAACCCTTGAAGATGCACTCGTGCTGATGCGCGATCTCCGCGCCCGCTGCGAGTGGGACAACGCGCAGACGCACGACTCGCTGCGCCCCTATCTGCTCGAGGAATCGCATGAGCTGGATGATGCTCTGCGACGGGGAAACGACGATGATATCCGCGAGGAGCTTGGCGACGTGCTCCTCCAGGTCCTGTTCCACTCGGTAATCGCCGAGGAGCGCGGAGCCTTCGAGCCCAGTGCGGTGGCAGGTTCATTGATCGCCAAGATGAAGCGCCGGCACCCGCACCTCTACGGCGGTGGCGATCACGAACCGTGGGAGAGGTTAAAGGCACGTTCTCGCGGCTCGATCGAGGATGGGCTTCCGGCGGGGCTTCCTTCGCTCCACCGCGCCCACCGATTGCAGGACCGGGCCGCAGGTGTCGGCTTCGACTGGGACGACACCGAAGGTCCGGCGCGCAAGGTCGAGGAGGAGCTCGCCGAGGCGCGCACGTTGCTCCGCGGTGAGGTCGCGTCTGGGGAAGCAGCGCTCTCACAGGCGGATCATCAGGACCGCGTGGAAGCCGAGCTCGGCGATCTCCTGTTTGCCTGCGTCAATCTCTGTCGCCGCGCCGGCGTCCACGCCTCGCTCGCGCTCGACCGCGCCAATGACAAGTTCGTGCGTCGCTTTCAGGCTATGGAGCGGCTTGCTCTTGCAAGAGGTCTGGACATGAGCGAGGCCGGACTGGAGAAACTGGATGGATTATGGGATGAAGTGAAGCAGGCCGAGTAAGCCTGTGGTTCGGATTCAAGGGCTGGGGCGTTCACTCGCGGTTTTGGGCCGCTCGTCCCTCAGGCCCCTCGCTTCCCGAATTCCAGATCGCGAACCCCCAGCTGTTATGGCTTCAACCGATTCATCATCCGCGGAAACGCGATCGTCTCCCGCAGATGCGGGACGCCACAGATCCATGCCACCGTACGCTCCAGACCAAGGCCGAACCCGGAATGGACAAAGGTTCCGTAGCGGCGCAGGTCGAGGTACCAGTCGTACGCGTCAATCGGAAGACCCTCCTCCTTGATCCGTGCAAGGAGCTTGTCATGGTTGTCCTCGCGCTGGCTGCCACCTATGATTTCACCGTAACCCTCGGGCGCGAGAAGATCGTCACACAGCACGGTTCGTGGATCCGCCGGGTTCTCCTTCATGTAGAACGCTTTCGCCTCTTTCGGGTAGTTCACCACGAACACGGGCTTTATGGCGTCCTCGACGATCAGCGTTTCGTCTTCGGCACCAAGGTCCTCTCCCCATTGGGTCCTGCTACCCTTCGACTGAATTAGATCGATCGCCTCGGAGTACTCGAGGCGCGGGAACGGTGGTACGACCTTTTCCAGCCGACTCGCATCGCGCTCCAACTCGGCGAGCTCGCTGGCTCGACGTTCAAGGCAGCGAACAACAAGGTGCGAAACAAATTCCTCCTGGAGACGCATGTTGTCGTGCGAGTCGTTCCACGCGACCTCCGGCTCGATCATCCAGAACTCGGTCAGGTGGCGGCGCGTCTTCGACTTCTCGGCTCGGAAGGTCGGTCCGAAGGTGTAGATGCGTCCAAAGGCAGCGGCGGCGGCTTCGCCATAGAGCTGCCCCGTCTGGGCGAGGAATGCCGTGCCCTCGTCGAAATAGTCGGTGGAGAAGAGGCCGGACCGCTCACCGATTGCCGCGGTCAGGATCGGGGTATCAACGCGAAGGAACCCACGGTCGTAGAAGAAGTCATGGGTCGCTTGCTCCAGCTCGTGCCTTATCCGGGCTATTGCGACCTGCCGGCGGCTCCGAAGCCAGAGGTGCCGATTGTCCAGCAGGAAGTCGACGCCGTGTTCCTTGGGCTGGATTGGGTAGTCGAGCGGACTGGAGCCGATGATCTGGAGCCCTGATACCGCCAGCTCGACGCCGCCGGGCGCTCGCGCGTCCTCCCGCACGGCACCGGTGAGCGCAATGGACGTTTCAATCGTCAATACTCCGAAGCGCTCCCAGACATCGGGACCGACGGCGCTGCGGACAATTACACCCTGCAGGATCCCACTTCCGTCCCGCATTACAATAAATGCAACTTTCCCGCTCGATCTCAGGTGTGTGACCCAGCCACGGATCGTCACCTCCCGGCCGGCATGGCCGCGCAGCTCCTCTATTCGTACTGATGGCATGTCATTAAGTCACAGGGTTTTACGGGGGGGCGGGCGAAGCTATTCCGACCTCTCCGGGGTGTCAACAACTGCCCAAGTCGGTCGCGAGACGGCGCGCCGGTTGCACAGCATGGGCCGGTGCCTCATCTATTCCGGTGCCGCCGCCGGACGCACTACGCCGCGACGGCGGTTCCAACTGGGTAAACTTATCCGGAAGATGGCTCTCGCACATCCAGCGACGGCCGCTCACACCGCGACGAGAACCTGGGACGGCCTCGACACGTGACAATCAGAACCAAGCTCGCTCTTGGGTTGTTGGGGCTGGTGGCGGCCATGCTGGTTCCGCTTCTGTTGGCGCTCCGTTCCCTGGATCGCCTTCACGACACGGCCGTGCAGGTTCGCGATCAGGAGTTCGCAGCGTCGCTCATGCTGGGGCGGATGCGTGCCGTAACCGATGAGATGCGCCAAACGGAAATGCGCATGCTCTTCGCTCCCGATGCCGGAACGCTTGGCGTCATGCAGGATCACGTGGCGGATCTCTCAGCTCTCTCCGACTCCCTGCAACGCTTCGGCCTGATCGTTGCGAGCCAGGACATCGAGCGCTCCGTTACGGAAGTGGAGACGCAGGCGGCGTCGATCCACCGTGCGATGCGAGCAGGCCGCACTGCAGCAGCGGACTCGATCTCCAGCAGGCATCTGGTGCCCGCCATCAATCGGGTGGATGCCGTGCTGGCTGCTGCCACCCAGGCACTGCGCATGCGCACGAGTGCAAGAGTACGGGCGGCCGCCGAAGAGACGGCACTTGCACGGGAGCGTGCGGCGGGCGCGCTCGGCATCGCCCTGATGATCGTTGCTGTCGTAGCGCTGGCGCTGTACCGATCGATCAGCCGTCCCGTACGCGACCTCGAGTCCGGCATGGCCCAAGTGGCCGCCGGCGACTTTGACCACCGGCTGCGAACATCGCCCAACAGGCAGGATGAGTTCGGTCGGCTCGCGATCAGCTTCGCCACCATGCAACAGCGGCTGGCCGAACTCGACCGGCTGAAGGCGGAGTTCATCTCGATCGCGTCGCACGAACTGAAGACCCCCATGAACGTGATCGGTGGATACGTTCAGCTCATGCAGGACGGGGTATATGGTCCCCTGGGACCACGGCAGCGAGAGGTGCTGGATACTCTGGAAGGTCAGGTCCAGGCGCTCGGACGTCTCGTGCACCAGCTTCTGGATGTGAGCCGCTTCGAGGCGGGAGGAGCTCGGATCGATCCCCGACCCATTCGACTGGACCCCTTCATCGATGAGCTGGAAGGCACCTTCCGGGTGCTCGCCATCCAGCGGGACATCGACTTCCGAATCGAGCGTGAGGGACGGCTGCCAGACGAGGTCGTATGGGATCCGGATCGCATCAACGAGGTTCTCGGCAATCTGGTGAGCAATGCGTTCAAGTTCACCGAGCGGAACGGGACCGTGGAGGTGCGCATCGAGTCGCGGAACGACGATCTGCGCATGGTGGTTCGCGACAGCGGCGCCGGGATCGCACCGGAACAGCTTCCTTTCATATTCGAGAAATTCTTTCAGGCGGGAAATCAGCGACGTGGACGGGACCGCGGAGCCGGCCTCGGACTCGCAATCGCCAAACAGATCGTGGCGCTGCATGGGGGCGAGATCGGCGTGACGAGCACCATTGGCGTGGGAACGACATTCTGGATAACTCTGCCCCGCCGTGCCGGCGCCGCAGTTACGGCGCTCAACCTGGAGACCAGCCTGGGCGCGCCGGCATGAGGCGATTGTTCATCGTCGCCGTGTCGATCATGGCGGCGTGTGCGCCCGTCAGGCGGGACGCGCCCCTCGATCTTTCGCCCGAGCCGGATCGCTACTTGTCGGAGGCTGCGGCTGCGGCTGAGGAAGGACACTATGCACGCGCTGACGAGCTACTGCGGACGGCGGCGGCACGCTCCCCCGATGCGATGGAAACGCGCGACGTGCCATATCTGCGCGCGGTTCTTCGTCTCGATCCGACCAGCGCGTATGGTTCGACAGCGGAAGCCATTCGGCTCCTGGATGCCTACCTGGCGCTTCCGGATACGGTGCGATACCGGATGGAGGCCGCCATACTTCGCCGTGTTGCGCTGAACGTAGATTCGCTCCGGGCCGAGGTGCCAGGCCAGCAGCTGTTGCTGGCGCAGCGCGATTCGCTCGAGCAATCGCGCGACCGCGAGCGCGAACTGGAGCGCGAGGTGACGCGCCTACGCGAGGCGCTGGAAAAGAGCAACGCCGAGCTCGAGCGCATCCGCCGGCGACTTGCGCCCCCTCCAATGCAGTGAGGGGAATTACCGGAGGCAGGATAATGCACGACCGCCATCACGAACGATCGCGCGCTCCTGTTCACAACCAGTCGCTGCCCCGCGCCCTCAACCGACCCTGAACAGCTCCATCGCGCGCGTGTAGCGGGCCGAGAGCACGCGCCGAATCCCCTCGTGCTCGCGAGCGTTGAGTGTCGGATCGGCGGACAGCAGTTCGACCGCGGCTTCTCGCGCAACGAGGTTGAGCTGCTCATCACGGAAGGGGTCGGCAACACGAAAGGCCGGTAGCCCGCTCTGACGCTCACCGAACAGGTCACCCATGCCACGCAGGCGGAGATCGGCACTGGCGATCTCGAACCCATCGTCTGAGTCCACCACCACACGCAATCGCTCAGCCGTTTCGTCTCCCACGTCGCCGAGCAGAATGCAGAATGACTCCTCGGCGCCCCGTCCCACCCGTCCGCGGAGCTGATGGAGCTGCGATAGACCGAACCGCTCAGGGTGCTCGACTACCATCACACTGGCGTTCGGCACATCGATCCCGACCTCGATGACGGTCGTCGCCACGAGTACGTCCACCTCACCGGCACGAAACCGTCGCATGATGTGATCGCGCTCGTCGGACGGGCGGCGTCCGTGCAGCAACTCCAGCCGCCGGTGCCCGAGCGGTCCCTTTCGCAGTTCATCGAACATCGTCGTAGCAGCGCGCAGATCGATCTTCTCCGACTCCTCGATCACCGGATAGACGATGTATGCCTGACGCCCATCTTCCACCTGACGGTCGACGAACTGGAGCACACGGGCGCGCGCGGACCCTGGACGCAGCACGGTGGTAACCGGCTGCCGGCCTGGCGGACGCTCATCCAGGATGCTGACGTCCAGATCGCCGTATAGCGTGAGCGCCAGCGACCGCGGAATGGGTGTCGCGCTGAGGAGCAGCACGTCGGGACGGTCGCCCTTTGCCCCAAGCGCCGCGCGCTGTTCCACGCCAAACCGATGCTGCTCATCGATGGCCGCGAACCCCAGGTTACCGAAGATCATTCGCCTCTCGGCCAGCGCGTGCGTCCCAACGACCAGGACCGGCTCGCCACTGGCAAGCTGCTTGTCCAGCACGCGACGCTCACGGGCCGGCACGCTGCCAGTGATTAGAATTGGCGCGACCTTCAGGGGCTCGAGCAGCGCGGCAAAGGTGTGTGCATGCTGCTCGGCAAGCAGTTCGGTTGGCGCCATGACCGCGGCCTGATAGCCATTCTCCACGGCCAGGAGAGCGGCGAACAGAGCGACCACCGTTTTTCCGCTCCCGACATCCCCCTGAAGCAGACGGTGCATACGACGATCGCTGCACATATCGGCGAAGATCTCACGCACCGCCCGCACCTGCGCCTTTGTGAGCCCGAAGGGAAGCGTCTGCTTCAGACCGCGGGTGAGCTTGCGGCGATTCTGAAAGGCGATACCGTCGCGCGGCTCCCGGGCCAGTTCCTTGGCGCGGACGTGAAGGACATGGAGAAAGAACAGCTCCTCGAAGGCGAGACGTGCGCGGCCGCGCATGGCCTCGGCTACAGAGACCGGACGGTGCACCATGCGTAGCGCCTCAGGCAGTGGCGGCACCTTGGCGCGATCCAGCACGGCGGCAGGCAGGTACTCGGAAACCAGCGGCAGCAGCGCATCGATGTGCATCTCGATCACAGCGCGGATCTGCTTGAAGGAGAGCCCCTCTGTCGCAGGGTATACGGCCAGAACGCGACCACCCTGCGTGCCTTCAGCGCCGCTGCCGAGGTTCACGAACTCGCGCGGCTGAAGCTGCCGTCCGTGAAAGAAGCGCACCGGACCGGATAACAGGAGCACGTCGTCCTTCTGAACGGTGCGATCCAGGTACGGCTGGCCCGGCCATGCCGCTTCTATCATCCCCGAATCGTCGCGCACCACCGCCTGAAAGATGCGAAGCCCTTTCCGCGTTGGCAGAATGCCCTTCGATATGACGCGCGCGATGATCGTAGCGGTCATCCCCGGGGCGAGTGATGAGATGGGCGTCACCGTGCTCGCGTCTTCGTAGCGATGCGGCAGGTGGAGAATGAGATCACCAGCAGTGACCACTCCCAGCCGGCGCAACGCCTCGGCGCGCGCCGGGCCAACCCCTTTCAGGTAGGTGACCGGCGTGTCGAGGTAAAGGTGCTTGGCCACCGTGGGTCGTCGATCAGTCCGGGCTCACCAGCTCCCGCGAGAACTCGGCGGCATCGAAGGAGAGAAGATCCTCTACCTTTTCACCCACGCCGACGAACTTGATCGGAAGGTCGAGCGCTTCATGCACTGCCACCACGATCCCACCCTTGGCCGTGCCGTCGACCTTGGTGATGACCGCACCCGTGAGTGGCACCGCCTCGGCAAACGACCTTGCCTGCGCGACCGCATTTTGCCCGATAGTGCCGTCCAGGATTATCAGGGTTTCATGGGGCGCTCCATCCAGTCGCTTGGCGATCACGCGTCCGACCTTCTGCAGCTCGGTCATGAGCCCGCTCTGGGTGTGCAGGCGGCCAGCTGTGTCCACGATCACGATATCTACGCTGCGGGCCAGCGCTGCCTCGATGGCATCGTACGCGACCGCTGCCGGATCCGCACCGGCCTTGCTGCCCACGAACTGTGCCCCGGCCCGCTCTGCCCAGACGCGCAGCTGATCGATCGCACCAGCCCGGAAGGTGTCGCCCGCCGCCACCATCACCCGCTTGCCCTCCTCTCGAAAGCGGCTGGCCAACTTCCCTATGAAGGTTGTCTTGCCTGCACCATTGACGCCCACGACCAGGATGATTGACGGCCCGGTCGTGGCCAGGTGCAGCAAGGGATCGCTGTTCCCGCTTCGCAGCGCCTCCTCTATCCCCGAACGAAGCGTCTCCAGGAACTCGTCCTGTGTGCGAATCTGGCCCATTGTGGCACGACGCTCCACGTCGGCCACCAGCCGAAGCGTCACGCTCACGCCGAAGTCAGCCTGGAGCAGCAGCTCCTCCAGCTCCTCCAGCGAGCCCGGATCCACTCCGCCGCGCGCCAATACGGTTGCGTCGGCAAGGGCTATGTCACGAATGCGTTGCCAGAGTGAGCGGCGCGGTACGTCCTCCGCCCGCCGTAGTATGCGTGCCATGCTACTCCCTTGTCATCATCGCAATCCTCGCCGGCGGCGCAAAAGCCACTCCGCGCACAGGGCGCCGACGAGCAACAGATAAGCCCAGCCCGCCTCGCGCAGCCTGGGCCGTTCTCCCACTGTGGGCACTCCCGGGACACTTCCCGCCGCCACGGTAGCAGGCCGGGGAAGCAGCTCGCGCGACGCGTTCACCTCGAGCACGGCATTCCCGCCGGGCAGCTGCACATCCCACACACCGGCCTCCAGTGGCGGCGTTTCCGCGGTGAGGACGTCGCGAGGAAAACGGATCACGACGGAATCCGCCAGCGCGGACCGTCCTCGAGGCACGAGCCGCGCCACCACCACAGAGTCCTGACCGGCGCCACGTCGCCAGCGCACCGGCTCCCCAGCTCGGATGATTCCGCTGGCGGGCGTGGCCCCGCGCGGATCGGGGCGCTCGGCGGCAAGCCAGTCGAATATACCACCCCACAGGGCGGCGTGTGCATCAGCAGCGACACCGCCGCGAAAGTGCCAGCGCCAGAAACCTGAAGCGCCCACGATCACGACGCGTCGCCCGACATCGGTGCCAGTGATCACTGGTCGGCGATCGAACTGACGCGCGCGTGCGGCGATGAGTCCATCCCAGCCCAGTCCACCGGCTCCACCAGTTACGACGAGCGGTGGCAGGCTGTCCCACGGCACACCGGAAAGCGCCACACCGAGCGGCGACGGCGGTGCCGCTACGACGAACCACTCCCCTTCTCCAGCAGCAGGTGTGGGCACCAACGCCAGCGAACCCCCGGTGACCGAGCGCGGAGCACCAAAGTACGCGGTGTCGCCGTGCAGAATCGCCAGCGGTGCGCGAGCCAGTGCGCCGCGCACGTCGCCTTCGCTGACTGCGGCGAGCGATCCCTCTCGCCTCCAGTTGCCGGGCGCAACGCGGTAGAACGCCTCCGTCGGAATTGCGACGGCGCCACGCAACACCGGCACCATGTATCTTGCATCGAAGTCCGGCGCAGTTGAGGCGAGAACGGCACCAGCGGCACGAGAAAGATCGAGCGATGCTCCCACAGTATCGTTTCGCGCCTCCACGTCAGCGGCGGCACTGACAACAGCTCGAAGACGAGTCGGTCCCTCGCGCGCGGGCAGCCTTGCGCGCAGGGCCTCAGTACGTTCGGTCCGCGCCGGGAAGGTATCGAGCGACGCCGTTCCGATGATCGCGTCATCGACCAGGAGCGATAGCGTCGCACCTCCAATAGCGAAATCTCCGGACCGGATCCCGACGCGCACGTCTATCGTGTCGCCAGCCACCGCGTAGCGCGGCGCGGTAAGCCCAACCGCCGCGATGTCGGGGCCGCGGTCGGGAGAGATCATCTCGATTCGCGACCCGGCGGGAGCTCCCTCGAGAGCGGCTGGATCGTCGAGCTCGCCATCGGTGACGATCACCAGGGGGCGTCCCGCCCCGATCGCGCGTTCCACAGCGCCCTGAATGCGGCTCGCACCTTCCATCGGTTGTAGCGGGACTTGTGATACGCGAGTGGAATCGCCGAACAACAGCAGCGCCTCGCCCGAAAGGGCACGCGCGCGCGCTATGGCCTGTCGCCAAGCATCGTCGTCCGCCGCACGCTGCCAGCTCAGCGAGACATCGAGCGCCACCAGCGGTGGCAAAGCGCGCGGCGCACCGATGACCGCGTCGAAGAGGAGCGCGAACAGAAGGGTCAGCGCACCTGCGCGCAACACCGCCAGCGGCAGCATGGCGGTGGCGCTGCCGCGGCCGCTCAGGCCATAGAGAAGAGCGGCGGCAGCCACACCGGCGGCCGCCGCCACGATCCAGGTGAGCATACTTTGCAATCTACCGCAGCGCGCCGGACCGAGGAGTGCCCTGTTACCGCAGTGCGTAGGTGGGGCCGTACGTGCCGCTCTCGAGTGCCGCTACGTACGATGCGCGCACAGTCTCGAACCGCTCGCGCTCACGGGCTGGAAGCGGTTCGCCGGATTTGTTGTTCAGTGCCACGCGTGGGTCGCGATGGACGCCATTCACCAGCACCTCGAAGTGAAGGTGTGGCCCAGTCGCAAGACCCGTCATGCCCACGTATCCAATGGTCTGCCCAATCGACACGCGTGTGCCCGACCGCATCCCCGATGCGAAACCGCGCAGGTGCGCGTAACGCGTGACGTAGCCGTTGGGATGGCGGACATCGATCACGTTTCCGTACCCGCCGCGGTTCCCCGCAAGAATGATCGTCCCATCCGCCACCGAGCGCACCGGTGTGCCGGATGCCGCGGCATAATCCACACCCGTATGCTGACGCCAACCGCCGCGAATCGGATGTCTGCGCCTCCCGAACACACTGGAGATACGGCGAAACTCGAGCGGCGCGCGGAGAAAACCGGCGCGCAGGGACCGGCCATCGGCGTCGTAGTATTGGGTCCTGCCGCTGCCGCTCGCGTAGCGAATGGCCTCGAGGCGCTTGCTGCCCGCATAGGAGACGGCGAGCACCTCCTCGATCTTCGTCACACCGCCCGGTCCTATGGAACGCACGAATAGCGCGCGGAAGTGGTCGTCCACTTGAAGCTCGCGACTCATGTCGAGGCGGTACTCGAAAATGTCGGCAATGGACCACGCCAGCTCGGCGCGGGCGTTGCGCGGCAGCAGCTCCGCGGCCGAGTCGTCCAGCGCCGCATAGAGGTTGGTCCTTATCGTTCCCGACACGACCACCGTATCGGTTTTCCAGGGCAGCCGATGGTCGGTGGTCGTCCACCCCTCGTCGGTCTGCTGCAGGTGCAGCAGACGGTCTGACGCCAGCTGGAAGATGATCTCGCTGGGAAGCGAGTCGGCGTCGCGGCTGCGAACGATCACCGGCATGCCAGCTCGCGCGCGGCGCTCATCGATCTGCCGCGCTGACCTCAGGGCGCTGGCTGCCGCCAGAGCCGGAAACCCTGCCCTGGCCAGCACCGCGGACAGCGTTTCTCCCGACCGGAGTGTGTCCATCTGGCTATGCCAGATGACTTCCGGCGGGAGCTCGAGCTCTGCCTCACTGAGAGCCGTGAGCGATGGTATGGCGTCGACGCGCGACAGATCCAGCGACAACGCGGCGATCGCGGAGGCGCCGATCACCAACACGGTGATGGCGCTCGCTAATCGTCGGTTCAATCCATCTGTCTCCGAATGAATGTCGGGATTTCCATGTCGCTCAGATCCTGACTGGTCCGATCGGCAGCGGGGGGAGGTGCGGAAGGTCTCCGCACGTCCCCCGCATTCCGCTGAGCAGCGCTTACCGTACGCTGCTGCCGCTGCGCCGGGAAGGGGATCACCGGCGTCATCGAGTTTGCCCCGCCCCTCATGCCCTCCGCCGTAGACATGACGCCCGACGCCACCGCGCGGTCAAATCCGGTCGCGATCACCGTCACCCGAATCTCGCCCTGCATGGCGGGCTCGTTCACTGCCCCGAAGATGATCTCGGCCTCGTCTCCAACCGCCTCGTGGACGATCTCGTTGATCTGATGAACTTCGCCCAGCGTGAGGTCGTGGCCGCCGGTGATGTTCACCAGCACGCCCGTGGCGCCGCTGATCGACACATTGTCGAGAAGAGGGCTGGAGATCGCCTGCTGCGCCGCCTCCGTTGCGCGGCTCTCGCCACGACCGATTCCCGTCCCCATGAGGGCGGACCCCCCATTGGACATGACGGTCCGCACGTCGGCGAAATCCACGTTGACCAAGCCGGTAACGCTGATCAGCCCCGAAATTCCTTGCGTCGCATGCAGCAACACCTCATCGGCCTTCTTGAGAGCATCCTGGAAGGGGATCCCCTTGCCCACCACGGCGAGGAGCCGCTCGTTCGGCACCACGATCATGGTGTCAACGTTCTTCCGCATCTCCATGATGCCCATTTCGGCCTGACGCATCCGTTTGCGCCCCTCGAAGAGGAAGGGCTTGGTCACGATACCAACGGTGAGCGCACCGGCTTCTCTGGCCATCTCGCACACGATCGGCGCCGCGCCGGTCCCCGTTCCGCCCCCCATCCCACAGGTCACGAAAACGAGGTCGGCGTTGTGCAACACGCGCCCGACCTCGTCTCGGTTCTCCTCTATCGCCTGGCGGCCGATCTCCGGCCGCGCGCCGGCGCCGAGCCCCCGCGTGAGCTTCTTGCCGATCTGGACCTTGACGTCCGACTTGGAATTGAGCAGCGCCTGCGAGTCGGTATTGATCGATACGAACTCCACGCCCTGAAGTTGCTCTTCGATCATCCGGTTGACCGCGTTGCCGCCACCACCGCCTACGCCGACGACTTTCATGCGGGCGTTCTGGGGCGCGCTCTCCTCGAACTCGAAGATCATGGGATGGGGGCTCCGAACCTTGTGGAAAACCTGTTGAGTTATGCACAGGGGGTGTCACAGCCGGCTCTCAGGAGGCGCCCTGTTTGGGCTCTAACAAGACTGACGGGCAGGCCGGCGGAAGCGACAACGGGCCAATATAATGCGAATCGCTCGCGAAGGCACTAGCGAGTTTTTCGCCAGCCCGTGTATCAGAAGAAATCCTGGAGCCAGGTTTTGATACGCTGTGCCAACTTATCCACATTTGCAGGGCGGCGACGGCCGGCGCCAGGGGCGTCGCCCAACGCGAGGCGGTTGGCCCCGTAGAGGGCCAATCCGACCGCGGTCGCGAACCGAGGAGCTTCGACCGCGTCGCTCAGGCCGCCCACGCTGTCTGCTGGTGACCCCACCCGGACACCCGTGCCGAACACGTCGCTGGCCAGCTCCGCTACCCCCGCGATCTCGGCCGCGCCGCCGGTCAGTACCACCCCGGCGCTCAGCTTTCCGGCAAATCCGGTGTTGCTGATCTCCCGTTGGACCAGGTCGAAGATCTCGTCCATACGCTGATGAATGATGTGGCTCAGTAGCTCCCGCGGGATATGTCGATCGCCCTGGGCGGCAGTGCTCGGAAGCTGAATCACCTCGCTGGAGTCGACGAGCGGTTCGTAGGCGCACCCAAACCGCTCCTTGAGGCGCTCGGCATCGCTCTGCGTGACACCGAGCCCCTGCACGATGTCACTAGTCACGTTATTGCCACCGTAGTTGATGGTCCCGATATGGCGGATCTTTCCTTCGTGGAAGAAGGCAAGATCGGTGGTACCAGCGCCCATCTCCACGAGCGCCACGCCAAGCTCCTTTTCATCCTCGGTGAGCACTGCCAGCGCGCTGGCAAGTGGCTCCACCACCAGCTCGCGTGGACGATAACCGGCCCGTTCGATCGACTTGCGCAGGTTCATGGCCGGTGACGAGCCTATCGTCACCAGGTACATCTCCGTCTCGAGCCGCATGCCAATCATCCCGATAGGATCACGGATGCCGGCGTTGCGATCGACACGGTACTCCTGAGGGATCGCGTGCAACAGCTCCCGGTCCTGCGGGATCGCCTGAGCGCGCGCAACCTCGTTGACCCGCATCACATCGGCACGACCGATCTCCTCGCCGCTCACCGCCACCACACCCGTACTGGTCATCGCCTGCACGTGCTCTCCGGCGATGCCGGCATATACGAGCTCCACCTTCGCACCGCCCATACGTTCCGCATCCTGCATCGCCGTGCGGATCGAGCGCGTGGTCTCCTCAATGTCCGCGACGACCCCGCGCCTTATGCCCGCTGTTCGTGACTGGCCGACGCCAAGAATCCTGATCGATGGGTGCTTCGGCAGTTCACCCACCACTTCGGCGATGATCGCCGTGGTCTTGGCGGACCCGATGTCGAGCCCCGCAACGATGCGTTCGGAATTCATTGAACTCTGGCGATGACCTGGTCTCGGAAGCGGAGGTCCAGCTCGACTATCCGCGCGCCACGCCGCGCGAGATCCTCCTCCACGGGAATAATGTCCGCAAGACGCCCCGGAGATAAGTCCGGGGTGGCGCGCACCGCAAACTCGGTGAGCGACAGGACAAGCTCATCGTTGCCGATGCGGCGCACAAAGCTGATTCGCTCGAAGATGTCCGGACTCCGTTCCTGGATTCCGGCAAGGAGCGCCGATATCACGGAATCCGCGCTGCCGATCAGGGGCAGGTCCACGTGCACCCGGCTTGGATCAAATGGGAGCTCCTCCCCGTGCGCGTCCACGGCCCGCATTCCGTTGGCCGACGACACCAGGGCTACGGGCAGGTTCTCGGTCACCCTCACTACCAGCGTGCCAGGAAGCCGCCTGGACACGCGGACATCCACTACCTGCGGGTGATCGAGGACGCGCTCGCGCATCGGTGCGAAGTCATCCCAGACGGATGTCGAGGTGTCCACCGCCAGTCGCGTGAAGACTTCATCCGGCGCGAGATAGCGGGCACCCAGGACTTCCACCTTGTGCACTCTGAAGAACGACATACGCGACATCGCCGGCGGACCCCACCACAGCGACGTGAGCACGATCACCGCCAGCAACCCGATACCAGGCCACCGCCAACCCAGTGCGCGAAGCCACTCCAGCGCGCGCTTCACGCGGTTACTCCTCGGCGCATGCGCTCGATCAGTTCGGGTGCGGTGCGCGTGATGTCACCGGCGCCGATGGTAAGTACCAGATCGGCGGGTGCCACGAACTCCTGGAGGGCGGCGGCCAGCCGGTCGCGCTCGCCGCGCCACGTAACCGAGGCGCCGGCATCGCGCACCGCTTCTTCAACCAGCGCCGCACTGACGCCGGGGATGGGTTTCTCGCGCGCCGGATAGATCTCCGTCAGGAACACCGCATCGGCAATCGCAAGCGCCTCGCCGAACTCGGTGGCGAAATCGCGCGTGCGCGAGAAAAGGTGCGGTTGAAAGGCGGCAATTACACGGCGCGCGGGATACGCAGCGCGCGCCGCCTCGAGCGTTGCGCGGATCTCCGTCGGGTGGTGCGCATAGTCGTCCACCACGAGTACACCGCCCACCTCACCGATGCGCTGGAACCTGCGCTCCACCCCTCGAAACGCAGCCAGCCCTGTCAACATTCCGTCGATGGGCGCCCCGAAGGCGACTCCAGTGCCAATGGCGGCGAGCGCGTTCAGAACATTATGCTTGCCCGGCACGGCGATCGTGGCTTTGCCCATTAGCTTGCCATCGTACAGGACAGTGAATCGCGATCCACCCGATTCCTCCCCAATGTCCTGCGCGGTGAGCCTGGCATCCGGCGACACGATGCCGTAGCGAATCACTTCCGCGCTCACCGGCAGAGGCAGCGTCGTTGCCTCACTATCATCGGCACAGAGGATGATGGCGCGCGCTCCACTGACGAACGAGGCGAACGCATCGCGGATGTCGGCCAGATCGTCATAGATATCCAGATGATCCGCCTCGATGTTCGTGACGACCGCGACACCTGGTGACAGGGCGAGGAACGAGCGGTCATACTCGTCAGCCTCGACAACGAAGATCCGGTCGCCGCCGGCGCGACAGTTCCCGGCCCATTTTTCCACGCGGCCGCCAACCAGCCCTGTAGGATCCAGTCCCGCCGCGGCGAGCACTTCGGTGCTCATGACTGTGGTCGTGGTCTTGCCGTGGGTGCCGGCGATGCCGACGGTCTCACCCTCCGAGATAGCCTCGGCCAGAGCTTCAGCGCGGCGAAGTACCGGTATACCGAGCTCCCGTGCCCGCTGCAATTCCAGATGATCTCGCGGCACGGCAGAGGTGACGACCACCCCCCGCGAACCATCGACGTGGATGGGGTCATGCCCGCGCGCGACATCCACTCCGAGCCGGCGAAGATCCTCCGCAGCCGCGGGATTGGAGTCACAGCCGGTGACGGCAACGCCGCGCCGTATGAGCAGCTCGGCAAGGGCGCTCATCCCGGCGCCGGCGATCCCGACAAAGTGGATCGGTCGGCTCTCGGACGGCGCGAAGAGTGACATGTCGTGGCGGCCCAATATACAGCGGGCCGGAGCCTCACCTCAAGTCTGATGCTGCTTGAGATCGAGATAGGTAAGTATACGCTTCGCAATATCCTGCGCCGCGTGCGGACGCGCCCGGAGGCGGGTCGCCGCAGCCAGGCTGGCGAGCCGGGCACGGTCGTTCGCCAGCGCGCGGACCTCCGCGCCGAGACGTTCCGGGCCCAGATCGCTCTGGGGCAGCAGAACTCCGGCGCCAGCGTCGGCTACCTCGCGAGCGTTCGCGGTCTGATGGTCTGCGGCCGCCGTGGGAAGCGGCACCATGATGGATGGAATCTCCCAGGCGCACAGCTCGGCTAGTGTGAGGGCGCCGGCGCGGCTCACCGCCAGGTCACTGGCCGCATAGGCCCGCGCAATGGGCGAAAGGTATGGCTCCACCCGAACGCGCGCAGACGCATGCGACGCGTACCGCTCGTGCATTGCGTGGCCCGTGGCCCAGATCACGTGGATATCCTCGGCCAACCCGCCGCCCAACCACTTTGCGACCACTTCATTGAGTGCCAGCGAACCCTGGCTTCCCCCGAAGATGAGCACAACCACGCCGCCATGCTCGGGAAATCTCCAACCACGCCTGGCTGTTTCGCGATTTGGACGCGGTTGAGGGGGCGGATCGATTGGATTGCCCGTCTCGATCACGAGTGTGTGTCTGCCAGGTCGAAGGAATCGCGCGGCGCTGGCATAGCCCAGGCAAATCTCGCGCGCGCCGGGAGCGAAGAGCCGCGTCACGATTCCAGGCTGGCCGTTCTGCTCCTGAAGCAGGTAAGGTATTCCGTGCGCTCGCGCATGCCCCAGTGCGGCCGCCGAGGCATAGCCGCCGGTGCCAACGACGAGCTGCGGCCGAGTCTCTCGCGCCTCGCGCGCCAGCTCGCGCCAGGAGCGAATGAACCCTGCCACGCTTCGGCCAAGCAGCCAGGGCTTTGCGCGGTAGAGTGGGTGCAGCGGGAGCAGCTTGTAAGGAAACTCCGCTGTCGGGAGGATCTGCCGTTCGATCCCGCGTTCCGCACCCACGAACAGCGGTGTGACGGCCGGCTCCAGCTCCACGAGCGCACGGGCAATCGCGAGCGCGGGATAGAGATGGCCACCCGTTCCACCGCCGCTGAAAACGACTCTCACGCCGGCGCGTGGGCCAGTGGATCGGTCGCCCGCGATCCCACTATTCGCTCGTGGCTGCTACCGATGTTCACGAGAATGCCCGTCATGAGCAGCGACACTACAAGATAGGTGCGCCCATACGAGAAGAATGGCAGCGTCAGCCCCGTGGTCGGGAGCAGGCCGATCACCACGCCGATATGGAGAAAAGCCGTGATCACGGTCATCAAGGTGAGACCGATGGCGGTGAGCTGCTGAAATGGTGTGCGCGCCGCTCTCGCTACGCGGAATCCTAGCCAGAGATAGAGCGTGAACGCAGCCGTGACCGCCACCAGTCCCAGGAATCCCCACTCCTCTCCGATGTTGCTGCCGATGAAGTCGTTGTACGGATACGGAAGGAAACCGTTCTGTTGTCGGCCCTGCCCGAAGCCGACTCCGAACCATCTGCCAGATCCGACGGCAATGAGCGACTGTTGAAGCTGGTAGCTCGCTTCCTGAGGAGCGCTGCCGGGGTCCAGGAACGATGTCATTCGAAGCAGGGCATACTGGAACCGCTCCACCTCCCGCCAGAGCAGCGGCAGCGACATCGCGGCAAGCAGTATGACGTGCCCCATGCGTACCCCGCCAACGAAAAGCACGATCCCCATCACCAGCGTGTACATCATCGCCTGCGACAGGTCGGGTTCCAGAATGACGAGCACGTTCATCACCGCCAGCACGAGCAGAAACGGCATCAATCCCTTGGTGAGGCGCCGCATCCGCTCTCCCTTCTTCACGATGAGCATTGCGGTCCAGATCACGAGGGTGAACTTTGCCACCTCGGAAGGCTGTATCGTAATCCCGAGGTTGAGCCATCGTCTCGAGCCGTTGATGCGCGGCGCGATACCCGTGGTGAATGGAAGAACTATCACGAGCAACAGTAGAAGCGTGATGCCCAGGAGCGGCCACGCCCACGCACGCCAGCGCTCGGCGTCGATCTTGGCTGCGGCGGCGAAGACCACCAGCCCCACCAGGACACCAGTAACCTGGCGAAAGAGATAGAAGGTGTGGCTGTGCCCCTCACGCATCGCGGCCAGCGCGCTGGCGCTGTAGAGCACTGCCAGCCCGAACACCACCATCAGGGCCGTCAGAATGGTAAGCGCACGTGCCTCGGTCCCCATTCGCCAGCGTTCGCGAACGTCGCCGATCAGAGCGGTGGCTCCTCCCGTCATCCCGCCTCTCCTGAGGCGAGGCGCCGAAACGTGGCGCCACGCTCCTCGTAGTTGCGGAACATGTCGTAGCTCGAGCATGCCGGCGAAAGCAGCACCGCATCACCCGGACGCGCCGCTCGTCTGGCGCGCTCCATGACGCGAGCAAAATCACCGGCCTCCAGCTCCACCGTAACGGCACCATCCAGATCGCGCGCCACGATGGGCCCGGCCTCACCGAACGCAATCACAGTGTGCGCATGCGCTCGCAATGCCTCGCGCAGAGCTATGTACGGCTCCCCCTTGTGGCGGCCACCGAGGAGCACCACCGCTGGCCTCGTCATCCCTTCGATCGCGACGCGGGTAGAACTCACGTTCGTAGCCTTGGAGTCGTTGATCCAGAGCACGCCCCGGTAATCACCCACCACCTCCAGTCGGTGGGCGAGCGCACGAAAGGTGCGCAACGCTTCGGCGAGCTTCCCGCGCGCCGACGGCGTCCGATGCTCGGCATCGGCCGTCATCACCGCCAGTGTCGCGGCCAGAGCGTTCGCCACATTGTGATCGCCGAGCAGCGGGAGATCATCGCGGTCGAGCAGCGGTTCATCCAGCAGCACCAGCTTGCGCTGCTCGCGGTCGAACCACGCTCCGGCAGGTTGTCGCGTCAGCAGCGAAAAAAACCGCATGTCACCCGCCGCACCAGCGGCGAGCTCTTGGACCTCAGGTTGATCGCCATTCAGCACCCAGATGCTTTCAGGATGGGAATTGCAGAAAAGCAGCTTCTTGTCGGCATAGTAGCTGTCGACGTCGGGGTAGCGGTCCAGGTGATCGGGGCTGAGATTGGTCAGGACGCCGACTGCCGGAGCGATCCCTGGCGTGTCGTGGAGCTGAAACGATGAGAGCTCCAGTGCCACCCACTCCTGTGGATCCGGAGACAGTGCGACCCGTGACAACGGTGTGCCAATGTTGCCTGCCTCGAGCGCGCGGCGACCGAGCACTGACAGGAGGTGCGCGATGAGCGCGGTTGTCGTCGTCTTCCCGTTGGTTCCGGTGACGGCAATGTAGCGCGTCTGGCCGAGGTGCCGGAGCGCTATCTCGATCTCGCTGACCACTGGCGCCGCTGCCTCGCGTGCGCGCTGCAGTGGCCGTGCATCGGGAGGAACGCCGGGGCTCACCACCACCAGCTCGGCAGCCGCGACGCGATCCAGATCATGGCCACCCAGCTGCACGTCGACGCCGAGATCGCGTAACCGGTTCACATCTTCGTCGGCAATGCCGGTGCCGGCGTCCGACGCATATACACGAGCGCCCTCACGCAAAAGCAGCTCGGCAACGGCCAGACCACTGGATCCGAGGCCGATCACCGCCACTTCGCCTTCCCTCCGCTCGCTCACCGCAGCTTCAGCGTGCTGAACGCCACGAACGCGCAGATGATACCCAGGATCCAGAAGCGTACCACCACTTGCGACTCTGCCCAACCCTTCATCTCGAAGTGGTGGTGAAGCGGCGCGCGCAGGAACAATCGATTGGCCTGGGCGTAGGCGAGTCCGTAACGCCGCCGCCGGTACTTGAAGACGACACGCTGAAGGATCACGGACATCGTCTCTGCCACGAACACGCCGCCAATGAGGAGGAGCAGGAACTCGGACTTGAGAAGAATTGCGATCGCGCCCAGCGCGCCGCCGAGCGCAAGGGAGCCGGTGTCGCCCATGACCACCTGCGCTGGATGCGAGTTGTACCAGAGGAAGCCGATCACCGCTCCGAACAGAGCCGCGCAGAACACCGACAGCTCGCCCGATCCGCGCAGATAGTAGATCTGGAGGTACTGGCTCGTGTCGACGCGGCCCATGACGTACGCGAACAGTGCGAAGGCGACCACGGCGATTGCGGTGAGACCAGCGGCCAGGCCATCCAACCCATCCGTGAGATTGGCGGCATTGCTCGTTCCCGTCAGGATGAAGGCCACCCACGGCACGTACAACCAGGCGAAGACGGGGACTACCAGCACGTACTTGTAGAATGGCAGCGTGGTGGATGCACCAGGCAGCGTCGACAGCGGAAATTGCCAGAGATACACGCCCAGCAGAATACCGAGGGTGAGCTGTCCGGCCAATTTGTAACGCTCGACGAGCCCCTCGTTCTTCCTTCCTTCGCGCTTCTGCTTCAGCTTCAGATAGTCATCCAGGAAGCCGATGGCACCCATCCAGGCCGTGACGAACATCGCTATCCAGATGTAGCGGTTGTCCAACCGGGCGAACAGCAGCGTCGGAACGAGCGCGGCGATGAGAATGATCACCCCGCCCATGGTGGGGGTGGTCCCCTTGCCCCGATGGCTCTCCGGCGTGCCATCGCGGATCACCTGCCGCACTCTCAGTGCGCGAAGCCTCCTGATGATCGCAGGGCCGATGATCAACGCCACGAGCAGCCCCAACACCGCTGCGGATGCCGCACGGAAGGTGATGTAACTGAATACGTTGAAGGGGCTGAAGAACTTCGTCAGCGGCGTCAGTAGGTGGTAGAGCACTATCCGGTGGCCCACTGCGTGAGGTGAGGTACGAGCCGTTCCAGTCGGACGCCTCGCGAGGCCTTGAGCAAGATGATGGCATCGCGCGCGAGCTTTGGCTCGAGCGCGCCCCAGAGGTCCTCCAGTGCGGTAGCCGTAACGACGCGGGAATCGCCCGGAGCCGCCTGGCCGAGAGCGTCTGCCATTTCACCCATTCCGGCGATGACCTCCACATCGCTCGCCAGCGCGTGGCGAGCGACTTCCAGGTGCATTCGCGGTGCGTGCACGCCGAGCTCACGCATCGTGCCGAGCACGGCAACGCGCTGCCTTCCCTTCCCTGTATTGACGAGCAGATCCAGCGCCGCTCGCATCGAGCCCGGATTCGCGTTGTATGCGTCGTTGATCAGCGTTGCCGCCCCCAGGGCCTCCCAGCTGGAGCGCATTGATGGCCCGGGCATCGCTTCGATGCCCCGCGCGGCATCGCCGTAGGATACGCCGCACTCACGCGCAACCGCCAGCGCGAGCATGGTGTTGCGCAGGTTGTGAACGCCTCTTGCCGGCGTTTGCACGGTCACGTCCCCCATGAAGATACGACCGAGTCCTTCAGGCCCGATCTCCCACCTCGTCGGCTTCACGTCACCCTCGTCGAGGCCGGCGCTCACAGCGCGTCGCGCCACTCGCGCGCCCTGAGCAACGATCTCAGGCTGCGTGGCGGGACCGACCGCTATCAGAGCGCCATCAAAGATCGCTGTTTCCTCGCGAAATATCGCATCCAGGGATCCCAGCCCCTCCAGATGCTCCTCCTCCACGCATGTGACCACGGCGATCTCCGGCCGGAGCATCTCCCGCAACGCCGGGATCTCTCCCGGCATGTTCGTGCCGGCTTCCACTACGGCGACGTCAGCCTCATCTGTGAGGGCAAGCAGGGTCAGCGGTACACCCACGCGATTGTTGAGATTGGCGCTAGTGGCGTGTACATCGAGCACGGCGCCAAGCGCCGCTCGAATCAGGTCCTTGGTGGTGGTCTTGCCGTTCGATCCGGCAACCGCTACCAGCGGGCCACCCCAGGCAGCACGCCGGAAGGCGCCAAGCGCCCCAAGCGCGACGAGTGTATCGTCCACCGCGAAAACTGGTACACCCAGTCCGGCGGCCCGAGCAGGATTCGCCACCACCAGGGCGGCAGCACCCTTTCGCACGGCATCCGCCAGGAAGTCGTGCGCATCGAAATTCTCACCACGGAGTGCGACGAAGAGATCACCCTGTTCGATTGAACGTGTATCAGTGGAAACCCGACGAAGTGGCATTGAGCCCGCGGGCCCTCCGCCGAGCGCCATCCCAACCAGGTCCAGCGTCCAGCTCCAACTCATCCGCGCACCCTCCCCTTCTCCCTTAAGCCCCCGACGTCTCCAGTCGCGGTCAGTTCCCGTACGATCTCCCGCTCATCGAAGGGGTGGCGCACGTCATTGCGAATCTGGTAGGTCTCGTGCCCCTTCCCCGCCAGAATGATGACATCATCCAGCTCCGCCATTGCCAGCGCTCTCGCGATCGCCTCGCGTCTATCCTCCACCCGCTCATGACGGGCATCCCCCAGCCCGGTCTCGATATCGTCCAGAATGCGCTCGGGATCCTCGTTGCGGGGATTGTCGCTGGTGAGGATGGTGAAGTCGGCCAGCCGCGCCGCCACTGCACCCATTAGCGGCCGCTTGCCGCGATCGCGGTCACCGCCGCATCCGAACACCACCAGCATACGACGCGTAGCGAAGGGACGCACTGCCTCCAGCGCCCGCTCCAACGCGTCGGGCGTGTGTGCGTAGTCGCGGAGGACGGTGGGCGAGTCGTGTAAAAGCTCGAGACGCCCTGGCACCTGCGGCGACCGCGTGAGCCCATCAGCAATGGCGGCGGGAGCTACTCCCAGGTGCCAGGCCGCGGCCGCAGCAGCAAGCGCGTTTGCGACGTTGAAGTCGCCGATGAGAGGCAGCGATACGGAGTAGCGCTCGCCACCGACGTTCAGCACCCACCTGCTTCCCTTCGGCAGAAACGCAATCTCCTCCGCGCTTACTTGGGCAGGAGCACGAATGCCGAACCGGATGAGTCGTGGAGCGGGCGGCAGTCCCGCCCAGGCCGGATCATCGGCATTCACCACCGCGGCGCCAGCAGGCGCAATGCGCTCCACCAGCATCGCCTTGGCGGCGAAGTACGCTTCCATGGTACCATGGTAGTCCAGGTGATCACGCGTGAAATTGGTGAACACCCCCACGTCGAAGGTGAGGCCGTCCACCCGGCGCTGATGCAGGCTGTGCGACGAGGTTTCCATTGCAACCCGTCGCACACCAAAATCTGCCAGCACCCGCAGCAGCCGCTGCAGCTCAACCGGAGCCGGTGTGGTCAGGCCCTCTCCACCTTCCATTGCGGCTCCGGGACCACCGACGAGCACACCCAGAGTTCCGATGGACGCACTACGGGCCTCCGGCTGGTCCAACAGATGCCGGAGAATATTGACCGTAGTGGTCTTCCCGTTCGTCCCTGTGACCGCTGCAAGTGTGAGCGTCGCTGCCGGATCGCCGAATGCCGCCGCCGACGCGATCGCCGCCGCGCGACGCGCGTCGACGATCACGATCGCTGGCAGGTTGGTACGACTCACGTCCTCCACGATCGCGCAGCTGGCGCCCCTGGCCTCCGCCTGCGGAAGAAAATCGTGACCATCCGCCGTGGAGCCTCGCACGGCCAGGAACAGGGAGCCTGGCACCACGCGACGGCTATCCTCGGTGAGCGTGGTGACGGACTCCGGGAGCTGCCCGCGGACCATCGCCAGTACACCGCAATTCTGGAGCGCCCCGATGATTACGTGGATGGGAATTCCGTTCACCTGGTCACCACGCGTACGAGCGACCCTGGGCGGGCGAGCGTCCCCGATTCCGGCACCGTGCCAACGGAAGCTCCGAATCGGTTGATGTGTACGCGAAAGCCCGCACGATGCAGCGTGCGAGTCGCATCTCGGAGCGACATCCCGCGCACATCAGGCACCTGCCGTGGAGGCGGTGCCGCGGCGGGCTCAACAGGGTCGTCGCCAAGCGTGAACACATACGGCGTCGATCCGTCGCCTGATCGGACCCGAGCTTCGCGAACGGGCACGCTGGCGGTGCGCTCCGACTCGATCTTCGCACCGTCTGCCGACCGCGCCAGGGCGCGCCGGTCCAGCGCGGCGTCACGCGCGGCGATTGCGGCCTCGAGCACCGCCCGTGAAACCGGAGCGGCCGTACGCCCGCCGTAGTACTCCCCCGCCGGGTTGTCCAGCTTGACCAGGATCACGTACTGCGGCTGGTCCGCGGGAAACATCCCAACGAACGAGGCCGTGTACGAGCCCGCATCATACCGTCCTCCCGCTCCGGCACGACGCGCTGTGCCGGTCTTGCCGGCAACCGCAAACCGCCCGAGCCCCGCACCAATTCCCGTCCCGCTCTGAACCGCGTCGATCAACAGCATGCGCACGAGTTCCGCGTTCTCCGGGTCGATCACCTGTCTCACTACGCGCGGCGAATGGCGAAAGCGAACCCGTCCATCGGGCGATCGTACTTCCCTGATCAGCGTCGGCTCGATCAGGCGTCCCCCGTTGGCGAACACGCCGTACGCCGCTGCCAGCTGCAGCGGGGTGACCGACACCTCATATCCCATGGCCAGAGAAGCAGCCGACTGCCGGCTCCATCGAGCGGGCGGATACAGTTGTCCCCGCGCCTCGGACGGAAAGACGACACCAGTGGGTGTGCCGAAACCGAAGTCACGAAGCGTCTCGAACTGCTCTCTGGGCGTGAGGCGACTCGCGGCCTTTACGATACCGATGTTGCTGGAGTGGCGGATCACATCGCGCAACGACAGCTCTCGAGCTCTGTGGATGTCACGAATGGTGCGGCCGTCCACCGTGTAGAGGCCATTCTCGGTGTCGATCATCTCATCGAGACGCGCTCGATCCCGGTCGAGCAACGCGGCAATGAACAGCGGCTTGAGGGTAGAACCCGGTTCGAACGGCTCGCTCAACACCGGACTCCCCGACGACGACCCCCCGCGGCGGATGCTGGCCATCGCGCGGATTTCCCCACTGTTGGGGTCGAGCACAACGATGTCGCCGCCGGACGCGCTCATCCGACTGACCGCGTCCGCCAGCGCCCGCTGGGAGATCTCCTGAAGCTCCTGGCTGATGGTGAGCACGAGGTCGTGACCGGCCTGCGGGGCGACACTGGTATCCAGAACCGCTTCGAAGCGTACGCCGCGCGCATCCCGCACCACCACTGCCGTTCCGGCGCGCCCGGCCAGCAAGGAGTCGAGCGCCAGCTCCATTCCGCCCACCCCGATACCGTCTCGGTCGAGGTGCCCCACCACGCGTCGCGTCGCTTCACGCTGCGTATACACTCGCTCCACGGCCGGGCGCGGATAAATACCCACTATGCTCGCGAGCGCGTTGATCTCGCCGGGCAGATAGAGGCCGGGCAGCTCCACCCAGGCACGCCGCGTGTCGGTTGCGCGCGCTACCCACCCGCGGCTCAGCCCCAATGCCGCGAGCGCACGAGCCGTGGCGCCAACATCTTTCAGCTCACGGGGCGCAACTGCCAGCGCCACCATCTCGCGGCTCTGTGCGAGGGGAATTGCGCGCACATCATAGATATTGCCCCGGCGCGCCGGCATGTTTGCGGTGGCGTAGTGCTGCCGCTGTGCCCGCGCGTGCCAGTCGCGCCCCTCCCAGATCTGAACTCGCGCCGAGCGCCATACCAGCGCTCCCGCGAACAGAAGCATGGAGAGAAGCACGAGAGTGGTGCGCCGGGCCCGCAGCATCACCGCACCTCGCCCGAGCGCGGGAGGATGACGACGAGAGTGTCGTTCGGAACCCGCATGCCGAGTCGCTGCTCGGCGATTGGTGCCAGACGCCCGCGGCTCGAGAGATCACGGATGTCGCCTTCCAGCCGAGCCTTCTGGGCCTCGAGCTCAACGACACGCTTCTGAAGGGCGGCGATCTCTCTCGACTCGGCGACACCCACGGTGCGCCGCCAGACGACCACGCCGGCGACGAGAAGGAAACCGATCAGTGCGAGCGCTACGAGGGAGCGCCCGCGCATCCTCATTCGCTTCTTTGCCACGCTCTCAGTCGTGCGCTCCTCGCGCGCGGGTTGGCGGCGACCTCCGCCGCTGATGGAGCGATCGCCTTCTTCGTCAGGGTCCGCCCAAGAGGCCTTGCCCGACATGTGCACACAGGCTGCCGTGGTGGACAGATGCAGGCAGCACTCCACTCCCGAAAGGAGTGCTTCACGAGCGCATCCTCCCCGGAATGATAGGCGATAACGGCCAGTACGCCATCGGGGAGCAGCCGATCGCGCAAGGCGGGAAGCGCCCGCGACAACGCGGCCAGCTCATCGTTGACCATGATTCGGACAGCCTGAAAGATGCGTGCGAAATCCGAGGGGCCGGTGCGGCTGCCGAGCGCCCCCCGAATCGCGCCGACAAGGTCGTCGCTGGTTCGGAACGGCCGGTTGCCACGGCGCCGCGTGATCTCTCTCGCCAGCCTCGACGCCCGCGGTTCGTCCGCCAGCCGGCGAAGGCTGGTGGCGAGCTCACGCTCTGATATCTCCTCCAGCAGTTCGGCCGCAGTCGGCCCGATGGCACCCTCCATTCTCATGTCGAGCGGCGCCCCGGGGCGAAAAGAGAATCCGCGCTCGGGATCGTCGATCTGGCGAGAGGATATGCCGAGGTCGAGCAAGATACCATCGAAGGGCTGGTCCGAAGGCAACTCGTCTTCCAGATCGGCATAGTTGGCCGTGATTGCGCGAAAACGTCCCGCGTCGGCGTGGTGGCGAAGCCTGCGGCTCGCTTCGACGATCGCGTCCGGGTCCCGGTCGACTCCGACCACCGTGGCGCCGTGCTCGAGGAGCGCCTCGGCGTGTCCACCGCCGCCCAGTGTGCAGTCCAGCACGTGGATACGGCCGCCCAGGAGCTCGAGCACCTCGTCCACGAGCACGGGAGCATGATAGGGGCTCTGCCAACGAGAGGCGGGGTCTTGCGGGGAGGTCATTCTAGCGGATGTCGGCACCTACCGTCAAGCAACGGGGGCCAATGACAGAACGCCCGTCGCGTTAGCGGCGGGCGTTCTGTCGTCATTGCCAAGGTTACCTGCAGAACTGTCGAAGCTGATTCTCGACCGACGGTCCGTATTGTCCCAGTGCACCAAGCAGCTGCTGCGCAGTCTGAGGCTGCGCCTGGGCGCCACCCATGATGTTGATCTGCGCGGTGGTGAAGCTCTCTTGCGCAAGACGCGCCAGGTCGCAGCTGCGTGCGCGCTGATTCTCGCGGACGGCAAGGTCACCCACCTGGAACGCCGACACGCCGAGCAGAAACTTCGCATTCACCGACGGTGAGGCGGAGTCGGCAAAGGCCAGAATCTGGGCCGCCTGCTGGAAGTCCTCCCGGCTGTTCGCCTGCCTGGCACGCTGATATGCCTGGTTCCCCTGTACCAGCGCCATCTGACCCACGAACGCGGAGTCCGCTCCGTTGTCGAGGGCATTCCGCAGCGCCTCGATCGCGTCGTCCTCCCGCTGAAGGTCGAGGAGCGCCTGTGCCCGGCGCAGATGGGCCAGCCCGTCCTCGGGCATGAGCTGGACAGCCCGATCCGCAGCCTCGAGGGACTGCCGGCTCTGACCCGCGGCGCGCAGCGTCTGCGCGTGCAGTGACCAGAGCTGGCCGTCCTCGGGGAACTTGGCGACACCCCGAGCCGTCATCTCTGCTGCGCGTTGCGGCTGCGTGTCGGACGCATGCGCAGTGGCCATCTGGCGGAAGAAGTCGGAGTCGGCGGCAGAAGTGTCCACCGACACGAGGTGGTCGCCCACCTTGACCGCCTCGGTCCACTCCCGGTTGGCGAGAAGAATCAGGAAATGCAGGCGAATCATGTCCGGATCGCCAGGATTCTCGGCAAGGACTCGCTCGATGATCGGCTTGGCGCGCGCTGCCTGGCCGAGTCGGGCGAACTCCTCCGCCAGCTGCTGCTGAAGTCGTATGTTGCGAGGATCGAGTACTACGAGTTCCGTCCAGCGTTCGATGGCGACGTCGATGTTGCCCGCATCCTTGTGCGCCTGCCCCGACAACAGAAGCGCCGGCTTGTTTCGCGGATCGATCTCCAGAATCGCGTCGGTGACTGAGATGAGGGAGTCCGGCGGCGCCTGCATGCCCGCCATGGAGCGCGCCAGACAGACGCGCGCCAGCGTGGCCTGCGGATATTCCTGAATCGCCGCACGCGCATAGGCGATCGCCTGCGCATAGTTACTCTCGCGCGCGGCGTTCTGACACTGACGGGTGCCAGGGATCTGCCGCAAGGCCTCCTGAAGATTCCGGGAGACCTGGGTGGCTATGTCGCGTGCGGAGCCTTCGGCTGGCGGCAGCGGCTGCTGCACATCGCGATCGATGGTGAGGATGAGCATCGGTTCCAACCGCTGGCCGCGCTCGCCAGCCGTCAGCCGGCCCTCGAGATACTCGTCGACGCGCAGAGCGCGGGAGAGCTGGTGCGCCGTGATGGGATCCGGAGCCTGCAGCGTGTCGAAGCCAGCCGCCGCCAGGTTGGCATTTAGCGTGGCAGCTGTGTAGAACGTTCCATACGTTCGCCGGAGATCGTTGGCAACTCGCTCGCGCACCGCCTCGGCGATGCTCTGAGCTGCGCGGCGATCCTCGCCACGAAAATGGTGCACGACGAATCGCTCCTCGGCTGCCGAGCGGCGCTGTGCTTCGGCCGTGCCCACCAGCGGCCCGATTCCAACGAGCAGCAGCCCACTCAGAACGAACGCCCCGCGCGTCAATCCCTTCACCGTGATAACCCTCCAAATCGTTAGACTGCTGTACCCCTCCGCCACCGGCGAGGTCCACCGAAGTGGGCGAAGAGGGACTCGAACCCCCGACATCCTGCGTGTAAGGCAGGCGCTCTAACCAACTGAGCTATTCGCCCCGCTGACCCTTCAGAAGGCCGAAAGTCAGGGTGCCGCGCGGATCATTGCTTCAGGATTGCGATCGGGATCAGCACGCAATAACCGAGCACTAGAAGAATCGGTGCCAGCGTGATCCCACCGCGTACGAGATCGGCATATCCGCCAGCGAGCGAGAGAGCCGACATACCCCACCAGAAGGCCGGTCGGGTTCGTGCCAAGGTGGCCTTGGGCATAGTCTTTTAGTGTACGAGTAGAGAAATGGGGTGTCAAGCGATGGCTCGCTGGGTAGTGGGTCAGTCTCAGACTGAACCAGTACCGCTCGGCGGCGCCTACCCGTCGCGCCCAGTGCTCCGGGGAGCGCTCGGAAACGAGGTGGAGAATCGATCCGTGGCCCTCCGGTTTCGATCGAGCTCGCTTTCCGCTGGCGCTTCCAGCTGCGCCTCCTCCAGATGGCGTCGTCGCTCCGCCACCGCATCTTCGGCGCGGAGCGCCTCCAGCCGCCGCTTGTCGCGCTGCCGCCGCACCAGGAAAAGCGGCAACACCAGCACGCCGATCAGCGCCAGCGCGAGCGAAAGATTTCCCACGACGGCAAGCGCGCCGTATCGAAGCTGCGTCCTCCGACCCCAATATCGGTCGAACCCTTCGAGCGTCAGGCCGTACGCCCGCCGAAGGGCCGCGTCAATCGACCCGCTTTCCTCCCAGTACCTGAAGAACAACGCCAGCCCCCGCTCCCCGTCCAGCGCAGCCATCTCCGCCACTGCCCGGTGCGAGAGCGCGTAGGCATTTCTCGCGCGTGTGGGTCCCTGCGCAAACCACGATTCCAGTTCGTCGACGGACGGGGCGCCGCGAACGACCAGCGCGACGCTCGTTGTGAGCACCTCTTCCCGGCCCCACTCGCCCGCCGCCCAGCTCGCATATCCTTCGTCGAACCAGCGCGGAGTGCGATCGCCAAGGACCTCCCAGAGAGCCAGGTGGGCGAGCTCGTGCCTCAGGGTGCGAGCAGGATCGCCAGCATCGGAACCGGCGCTTCGCCCCTGGAGCACGATCTTCCCTTCGCCTGGGAATGCCACGGCCGAACCCCATTCGGGCGCGTGAGGTCCGATCCACTGGCGAAAGGTGGCGCGGTCCGGGGCGATCAGGATGGTAGTGGGCTGGGTGGGCCGCCGCAGTCCGGGAAAGGAGTCCTGCTCGACCGCATAATCGAGGAGCGAGCGCGCGAGTCGTTGTTCCGATGGATAAGCCACGACGGTGAAGCGACCGCCGCGGAGTGTGAGCGGCCCAGCGGATTGCGCAGCGGCGACGCCGATTGGCGCGGCCGACACAAGCGCAACCGCGACGATCAGTTCAACGCGGGAACGCCACCCTCCTCGACGAACTGCACCAGCTCTCCGCAGCGGTTCCCCCATGGATTGAACTTGTTGGCCGCCAGCCCGTCCCGCCACGCCTGCAAGGCTTCCTCTCGTCTTCCCTCGAACCAGAGGGCCCGGCCCAACTCGTAATATGCCTCGATGAGGTTCGGGCCGAGGGCAAGCGTTTTTCGGAAGAACGTCTGCGCGTCCTCGTACATCTCCCGCTCCAAATACACGAGACCGAGGTAAAAGTGCGCGTAGAGCCTGGCCTTGGGGTCATTGTTCAATCGTATCGCCTTCGACAGATGCTCGATGGCCTCTCCGAAGATCCGCTTCTTCAGACAGATGTATCCCAGGTTGATTCTTGCCAGCGAGTTGGCGGGCTGGCGCGTGAGCACGTGCTGAAAGTTCAGGAGCGCATCGTCATACTTGGCCTGCAGCATGCGCGACCACCCGAGCAGTGATTCAGCCTGTGGATCGCCGGGGACCAGGTCGAGCGCCCGCTCGAGTGAGCGCTCGGCGCCCTCGTGGTCACCGAGCGAGATCAGGTTCCACCCCTTCTCGATGAACGTGGAGGCGCCGATATGATCGGCCACGACTGCCGGGCGTTCCTCCAGCTGATGCGGCATGTGCGTGGCGCGCGAGGGTGAGAGTGCCTTCCAGTCCTCCGCCAGACTCTTGACCTGATCCTTCAACTCGGCCAGCTCACCGACCTCGCGTTCCACGTCCTTGTAGAGCGCGATGATCTCCGCCTTCAGTTCATCTCGCGAAGCCGCGGCGTCCGCCGCGTGGAGCCTTGCCTGCAGGTCCTCCTTGCGGCGACGAAACAACGCCGCCGGCCCGTCAGGCATCGGCAAGCGCCTCTTCAGCGGCGGCGTGCAGCATCAGCTGTTCGGTGGCGGTCAGGATGCGTGAGACGTTCAGATGGATCAGCAGCCGGGTCTCACGCTTGACCAGCCCCTTGATGTAATCGGCGGAGAGGCCACGGAAGAGCGGCGGCGGTTCGGTGACCACCGACGGGTCGATTGTCGCCACCTCGAGGACGGCGTCCACGGTGGCGCCGACCCATCCACTCTCGAGCTGGAATACAAGGATTCGAGTTTGCTGGCAGATTTCGGCAGGCGCCATCCCGAAGCGGCGGCGCAGATCGATCACCGGCACGACGCGCTCCCGGTACTCGAGCACCCCTACGGCCCATTCGGGCAGCTGTGGAATCGGTGTGGGGCGCTCGTAGCGCAGGACGCGCTCGACCGCCTCGATGTCGGCGGCAAAACGGTCGTCTCCCAGACAGAACGTCACGACTTGCTTGTTGTCGCGTGTGCTCATACCAGTTCCGCTCCTTGCGCATCGGCAAAGCGAGCTGCCAGCGCCTCCGTGTCGAGCAACGTGAGCAGCCGTCCCTCGTGAAGAATCACCCCGCGTACCAGCCGCTCATCTATTCCCCGCGCAGGTGGCCGTCGCAGCTCCGCCATTACCACACCGACAACCTCCTCGGCGTCATCGACGGCTATCCCCACCCTCCGGTTGCCGGCGCGCAGGACGAGCGCGAGGTCGACGCTTGGCTCAGACAGCTCACCAAGCACGGCCGTCGCCCGATGGACAGCCAACAAGCGACCGCGCACCGAGCATAGTCCAGCGAGCGACGTATCCCCCTCGGGGAGCGTCCGCAGCTCGTCGATCTCGATGATCTCCTCTACCCCGGACACCGGAAAACCGAAAAGCTCCGTGCCGATCCGTGCGATGAGGAGATCCAGTGGACGTTCCTGCGATTCCACCACCGCGCGTCCCTCCTCCTTTAAGCCGCTCTCTGGCCCCACCGAGTCACGGTCCGCTGGAAAGGCCCTCCCTTTCCCCTCCCTCACAAGGACAGGCGGTGTCGCCACGGCGTCACGGGACGGCCTTCTGACCTGACCTATGGCGGCGGGTCGCCCGCGCTCCTGCGGCGCCGCCGGT
>CAYXRS010000011.1:0-42565 GCA_964467195.1 uncultured Gemmatimonadaceae bacterium | reverse complement strand
CACGCGCCTCGCGACTTGGAGAAGCTGGCCGCGCCGTGTCGGCGGCGGTTTCCGCTGGCGGTTCGCTGGCGACCTCCTGCTCCGGTTCCACAGCAATCCCGTGGCCGCTGCCGGCGCCCGTCGTCGCCGCCGCGGGCGTGTCAGCCGCAGGCGAGCTCGCGGCGGGCGCATCGGTAGAAGAGAGCGGCGCTTGTGAATCGCCTGTTGTGGCGGGACCTGCGCAAGCGGCGGCGACGAATGATGCCACCACGAGGAGAAGACTGTTGACACGGTGATGCATGCTGCCACTCAGCCACGCCCGAACTGCGCGGCTCCAGGGAGGTGAACGCCCGCTCGTCGGTGCGGCGAAGCGGGCTCCTGCATGACGACCAATATACGCGTGCGAAACTCGTGCGAGTGCCCTGTCAGGACTCCGTGTCTGCTGGAACGCGAGCTGTTGGCGTGCCGTAGGCAGGCGTCTCCCGTGCAACAGTGGGTTCAACTCCGGGTGGAGACGGCTGCGGGGCGAGGCCGAGTACCGTCCGCGCGTGATTCAGCGCATCGTCCACGTTGCCGAAGACCTCCTCCTCCATCTCATCAAGCATGCCAGCACGGCCAAGCGCCATCAGGGGCTGAGCATGCACATCGGCCAGCAGCACGAGAGTACCCAGCCGTCTGCTTTGCTGAATCAACTCTCGCAGTGCGTGGATGCCGGTCGAATCCACTGCCGGCACATTCCGCATTCGCACGATGAGTACGCGCGGCCGGCCGGAAACCTGGCCGAGCGTCTCGCGGAACTGCGCGGCCGCCCCGAAGAAAAAGGGACCGTTGATCTCATAGACTTCTACTCCGCGTGGAATATCCCGACGCCGCACGGAGTTGGGGTCACTGTCATAAGTGTCTCGCCCGTCGCCCAGCTCGCCTGTGATCGCGCTCACATTGCTGACCTCCGACATCCGGCGCATGAAGAGGAAGGCTGCCAGCACGACGCCCACCTGGATCGCCACCGTAAGATCCACCATCACCGTCAGTCCAAACGTTACAAGCAGCACCGCCACATCGCTGCGAGGCGCACGCAGCTCTCCCACGAACCGTCTCCATTCGCTCATGTGGTACGCCACGATCACGAGAATACCCGCCAGCGCGGCCAGCGGGATGAGCGCCGCCCAGCGCGCGAACGAGACGGTGATCAGCAGCAGAGTGAAGGCGTGCACGATCCCGGCTACGGGTGTGCGCCCGCCGCTCTTGATGTTGGTTGCCGTGCGCGCGATGGCACCGGTAGCTGGGATCCCGCCGAAGAGCGGCGATGCGATGTTGGCCACGCCCTGCGCTACGAGCTCCATGTTGGATCGGTGACGTCCGCCGATCATGCCGTCGGCCACCACCGCGCTCAGCAGTGACTCCACGCCGGCGAGCAGCGCGATCGTGAAAGCCGGCGCGACGAGTGCCGATATCTGTTCCATCGAAAGCTGCGGCAACGATGGATGCGGAATGGACGCGCTGATCTGACCAAACCGGCTGCCTATCGTCTCCACCGGCAGGCCGGCCAACTGCACAAGAGCGGTAGTAACAACGAGTGCGACGAACGGTCCAGGAATCCGGCGACTCACCCTCGGCCACCAGAGCAGGAGCGCGATGGTACCGAACGAGATCAGGACGGCCCACCAGTTCAGAGAGCCGACGTGCTCGGCGAAGGCGCTCCACTTGTCCATGAACTCCGCCGGCACCGCCCCCATCTCCAGGCCGAGCAGGTCTTTCACCTGGCTGCTGAAAATGATGATTGCAATGCCCGTGGTGAATCCCATCACGACCGGATACGGGATGAACTTGATGGCGGTGCCGAGCTGTGCGAATCCCATGATGACGAGAATCACTCCCGCCATGATCGTCGCGACCACCAGTCCATCCGTTCCGTGCTGCTGGACGATCCCATATACGATCACCACGAACGCTCCGGTCGGACCACCGATCTGGACTCGCGATCCGCCAAGAACCGAGATGATGAAACCGGCGACGATGGCGGTGTAGAGCCCGCGCTCGGGCGAAACGCCGCTGGCGATGGCGAAGGCGATGGCCAGCGGCAGCGCGACGATGCCCACGATCACGCCGGCGCCAAGGTCGACGCCGAACTGCCGCCGATCGTAGCTCTTGAGGGTGGTGAACAGCTTGGGGACGAACACGAAGCCCCGGCCGGGGGCGGCCGCCGCTATGACTCGCGCCGCCCTGGGCGAGCGCCCGCGGCGAACGAGTCGGTACGGATCGCAAGATAAGTGGTCGATCCCTTATCTGCAGATCAGGTCAGCCGCCTGGCCGGCAACAATCCGCCTGGCCGGCAACCCACCAAAAGCTCATCGACACGGGCGCCGGTGCCAGCCTGCCGAGCCCGGCGCTCGCGTCGCCGAAACACGTCGCCGCGCGAGGCGATTGGCACAGGGGATGCCAAGCCGGGATGGGATGGCTGCTGATTTCGGCGCCGCTGTTTGCACAAGATACCAGTGACGTCATAAAGAGGTTAAGCAATGCGCGTCGCGATGATCTCCACGCCCTTTATTGCGGTCCCACCCGCGAACTACGGCGGCACCGAGCTGATCATTCACGAGCTTACCGAGGGACTCGTGGCGCGCGGCCATGAGGTCACGCTGTTCGCGACCGGGGATTCCCGAACCACCGCTGAGTTGCGCTGGATGTTCCCTCGGCCGCAGTGGCCGCCCGACACTTACACCGACCTTACGCATGTCAGCCGTGCAATGCGTGGGATCGAGGCCGGAGACTACGACATTGTGCATGCGCATTCGGCCATGGCCCTGGCGCTGGGGCATTTCTTGCCTGGCACACCATTGCTCTACACGATTCATCACGACCGGGACGAGTGTCTCTCCGCATACTACGTCGCCAACCAGGAGACCCACTACATCGCGATCTCAGCTGATCAGCGAAGCCGCGAGGTCCCCTTGGCGCGGTTCGAGGTAATCCACCACGGCCTCGACCCCGCCAAATACGAGGCGCACCCGAGGGCGCACGATTACCTTTGCTTCGTGGGACGGTTCTCCGAGATCAAGGGACCACATTCCGCCATCGACGCGGCGGAGGGTGCGGGACTACCGATCAGGCTTGCAGGTGAGGTGCATCCGCCGGACAGGGGCTTCGCCGAGCGCGAGCTTGCCTGGCGGCTTACACTCCCCCACGTGAGCTACCTGGGGTGCATCGGCATAGAGGAAAAGCGGCCGCTCCTGCGTGATGCCCGGGCGCTGTTGGCTCCGATCGCGTGGAACGAGCCATTCGGCCTTATCCTGATCGAGGCTATGCTCTCCGGCTGCCCCGTGGTTGCATTTGGGCGCGGCAGCGTGCCCGAACTGGTGGAGGAGGGAGTGACCGGGTTCGTCGTCCACACGGTGGAGGAGATGGCGGAAACGGTGCGTCGAGGTGGTCCCCTCGACCAGTTCGACCGGATGCGCTGCCGGGCGCGCGCGGTGGAGCGCTTCGCGGCGGATCGAATGGTGACGGAACATGAACGGCTTTACGAGCGAGTGCTCACCGGAGCACCGGTTGGCGATGCACCCACTCATTCGTTCCGTGTCGCCTGACTTTCCGCCTCCCACGCCAGCTTGCGGGAGCACATGATGGCCACTCGGCCGGTCGAGGTGGCACCTCAGGAGGAGCGGCGCCGCAGGACCGCGCCCGCCGTGCAATGCGAGCACGAGACCCCGATAGAGGGAGCGCTCGTCCTCAAGCACGACCGCTGGTTTCTCATCCTCAACGCCCACGGTGACATCGCGCCTCCGGGCCACTGTTCGCTCGGCCTTTTCCGCGATGACACTCGAATACTCAGCCGTTACGCGCTGCGTTATCACGGCGGTGCTCCGTCACTTCTTTCCGCACAGATTCCGCGGACCTACGGCGCCCGAATCGATCTGGCCATCGGAGACGAGGAGTTCGGCGGCAACCGCTGGGATCCAAAGAACGTGATCCACGTGCGCCGCGAGCTGGTGCTGACGGACTGCCTCATCGAGCGGCTCACGCTGACCAACTACATGCGCGACCCGCTCGACTACTGGCTCGAGCTGGCGCTCGACAGCGACTTCGCGGACATCTTCGAGGTGCGCGGTTGGCGGCGGGAACAGCGTGGTGAGCTGCTCGAACCCCGTGCGTCTCGTGACCAGTTCGAGCTGGCGTATCGCGGGACGGATGGCGCCATCATTCGCAGTATGGTGCAGTTCCGCGAGCCACCCACGAACCTCCAGGATGGCGTGGCGCGCTGGGAGTTCGAGCTTCCACCGCAGGGTCGTCGCGTGCTCGAGTGGGAGGTGACGGCGGTGGATGGCGACGGTGATCGCCGGCCCATCGAAATTGTGACAATGGAAAAGCGGCGCGATACGACAGATGCCGTCTATGATGAGTGGCGCCGGGAGTGCTCGGAATGGCGGAGCAGCGATCACGACTTCAACGATGTCCTCGATCGAGCGGTCAACGATCTCCGCGCGCTCTATGTCACTACCGAGGACGCCCAGGTCATCTCGGCGGGCATCCCGTGGTACTCCACGGTATTCGGCCGTGACTCCATCATCACCGCGCTTCAGACCCTTCCGCTCACTCCGCGCATTGCGGTGGACACGCTGCGCTATCTGGCCGCATGGCAGGGTCGCTCGGTGAACGACTTCACCGAGGAGGAGCCGGGCAAGATCATGCACGAGCTGCGTCGCGGCGAGATGGCGCGCGCGGGTGAGATCCCCCACGTTCCTTACTACGGTACCGTCGACGCGACGCCGCTCTGGTTGGTGTTGTTGCATGAGACGTGGCGGTGGACGGCCGACGCGGCGCTCGTGCGAGACCTGCTTCCCGCGGCCGAGCGCGCGCTCGAATGGATCGACCGGTTCGGCGATCGCGATGCCGACGGTTTTGTGGAGTACGAGCGGCGCTCCGAGAAGGGACTTGTCAATCAGGGTTGGAAGGATTCCGGCGACGGGATCCCTTTCCCGGATGGGACGATCGCCCAGCCGCCGATCGCTCTGGTCGAGGTGCAGGGGTACGTGTTCGATGCACGTCTTCGGATGGCCGCCCTTTACCATTCCCTCGGCCAGCCGGATCGCGCCGCCGAGCTGCGCGAGCAGGCGCTAGAGATGCGGCAGCGGATAATCGATCACTTCTGGCTGGATGACCTCGGCACCTTCGCGCTCGCGCTCGACAGGGAGAAGCGCCCCCTTCCTACCGCGACCACGAACGCCGGACATCTGCTATGGAGCCGCGTGCCGACGCGCGAGCAGGCCGAGAGGATGGCGCGCCACTTCCTCGAGCCCGAGATGTTTTCGGGATGGGGCATTCGCACGCTCAGCGCCGCGCACCGGGCATTCAATCCGATGAGCTATCACAACGGCTCGGTGTGGCCGCACGACAATGCCATTGTAGTGCTGGGTCTGGCGCTCAACGGGCACGGACCGGCCACCTTGCCGGTGCTGCGCGGACTGCATCGAGCCGCCATCCACAGCGAGCACTATCGGCTGCCGGAACTGTTCTGCGGGATGCAACGTGCCGACGGAATGCGCCCCGTGGCCTATCCGGTGAGCTGCTCCCCGCAGGCGTGGGCATCGGGCGCCTTCTTCATGCTCCTCCAGGCGGTGCTCGGTGTATTTCCCGACGCGCACACGCGAGTGCTGCACATCCGAAATCCGGTACTGCCCGACTTCCTGCACGAGCTCACAGTGTCGCGGCTGCGGATAGGGGGTTCGTTTGTCACCCTCCACTTCTGGCGCCGGGCCGACCGCACGCTGGTGAACCTGCTCGAGGTGGCCGGTGAACCCATTCAGGTGCGCATCGAACTCGACTGACATGTGTTCCGGCGAGTGGTGGCGGAGCGCATGCTACCGCTGCAGAATCTACCGGACTTTCACCAGGAGGACGATCATGCTACGACGGCTCCTCGCGCCAGTCTGTCTCATGCTCGTCGCGTTGGCGGCGGGCTGCTCCGGCACGGCACAGTCGCGCGATACCGTCCAGGCTTCACCACGAACCGCGCTGCCGGAGTGCGACGCGGACAATGGGGGGATCACGCTTCCGGCGGGCTTCTGTGCCTTCGTTGCGCATCCGGGAGTCGGCTCGGCACGTCACGTCGCCGTCGCGCCGAATGGCGATGTTTTCGTGGCGCTTCGCGACCTTCAGGACACGCCCGGCGGCGTAGTCGGCCTGCGAGATACGGACGGTGACGGACGCCTCGACCAGATGAGCAGATTCGGCGACGCGGGGGGCACCGGCATCGCGGTTCGCGACGGCGCCCTCTACTTCGCTCCCAATACGATGGTGCTGCGCTACTCCCTCCCGCGCGACGGCCGACTCGCGCCGACCGGTGTGCCTGATACCGTCGTCAGCGGGTTTCCTGAACAGCGTGCCCATGCCGCCAAGACGCTCGCCTTCGACGGACGCGACGGCATGTACGTCAACGTCGGCGCGCCGAGCAATGCCTGCCAGGCGCAGGACAGGCAGGCCGGTTCGCCGGGCCGCGATCCCTGCCCGGAGCTCGAGCGGCAGGGTGGGATCTGGCGATTCGATGCCGCGCGGAGCGGGCAACGGCAGGCAGACGGATCGCGCTACGCCACCGGTATCCGAAACGCTGTGGCGATCAGCTGGAACGAGCGTGCTGATGCGCTGTACGTCGTGCAGCACGGGAGAGACATGCTCAACCAGATGGCGCCCGAACACTTCGATGCCGCTGACAACGCCGAGAAGCCCTCCGAGGAGTTCCTCCGCGTCGACCAGGGCGCGGACTTCGGCTTCCCATACTGCTATCACGATCCGGATCTCGATCGTCGCGTGCTCGCGCCCGAGTACGGCGGCGACGGTGTGGAGGTGGGACGGTGCGCTCAGTACGAGGCACCCCTCACCGCCTATCCGGCGCACTGGGCTCCCCAGGAGCTTCTCTTCTACCAGGGGCAGCAGTTCCCCGAGCGTTATCGTGGCGGTGCATTCATAGCGTGGCATGGCTCGTGGAACCGTGCGCCACTACCGCAACGGGGCTACAAGGTCACCTTTCAACCGATGCATGATGGGCGCCCGGCCGGTGATTTCGAGGTGTTTGCCGACGATTTCGCCGGCCGCGACAGCATTCCTCAGCCGCAGGCGGCACAGTACCGGCCAATGGGGCTGGCCACCGCACCTGACGGCACGCTGTACATAGTGGAATCGCGCGAGGGGCGGATCTGGCGTGTCGTTCATCGCGGCTCGGGCCGCTGACTGGTCAGCCGCCGCGCGCCGGTTCTTCGGTGCGCGGCGGACCGGCACGCTCCGCCCATCGCCAGAGCAGGACGCTCAAGGCGAACCCGACGAACGCCGCAAGAACCACGTCGCTCAGGAAGTGCGCCTGGCTCAGCAGTCGCGTGACTGCGCACCCCACCGCGAACAGATACCACACCGGCCACGCGCGCGGGAAAAGCCTTGCCAGCATCGTTGCGACGGCGAATGCCACGAGGGTGTGACTGCTGGGCAGGCCGAGCCCTCCGGTGCTGAATGGATCCTGAGTAAACGGCCGAAATTCGTAGCTCCCTCCGGTCAGCCGCGGACGCTCGCGACGTAACAGCAGCTTCAGCACCTCGGCGGTCAGACCTCCGAGCGCCGCGGAGCTCAACAGGAGCCCCCCTCGCCGCCACGGCGCCACAAGGAGCGCGGCGCGGTCGTGGAGAACGAGGGCGGCGGCGAGCAGCGCCCAGAGCGGCAGATACCCGAAGATCCTGAACATGCGCCCCCAGTCGCGTTCGTACACGCGCATGTAGATCAGGCGCTCGAATGACCACCTGTCCAGCATGCTGGCAGCGGCGAAGACGACCAGGGTGATCAGGAGGAAGGCGAGGACGTCGATGGCGCGCAGTCGCTGCGCGTCGGGCATGCTGAAGGCTCCGTTTGTGGCGGACCTACGTTCCCGCCTGGCGGGGCGAGAAGCAAGGCACAAGGTCGATCAGTCTACGCCCTGACAGAGGACGGCGGAGGCTCCCTCCGCGTAGCATCGCCCTAACGCGCCCATCGGTCGCGCGCGCGACTGACCGCCACCCGAGCGCCAGCCAGCGCTAGCGCTTCGCGATCCGGCGCCTGCCGGCGATCCAGCGCCCCAGCGTGCTCGCCTTCCTCTTACATCGATGTGCACGAACGGGCCGCTCGGTCCCATGGCGTGGTACACGCCAAGTCCGCCGACGAGATCCGAGTGCCGGGCCTCCACGCGCTCCACCGCCCCCGCCAACACCATCGCGTCGCGGATGTCGATCCTGCCATCGCCATTGAGGTCGTCCATGCGACCGTCGCGGTCGGCGTCGATGATCAGATCGACCGCGTCACCATACTGGTGCCGACTTTCCGCAGCCATGCCGAGATGTTGCCCACGCGCGTTGTGTTCGGGCGAGCGGAAGCCCGACAGCACGCGCACATGTGACGCGGGGATCCCCATCCGCTCGAGCTCCTCGATCACCAGCTCGAGCTTTTCGATGAGCTCCTCGCGAATGACCACGTACTTGGGCCATACGTGCTGCTGCGACTGATCCTGAACGAGAAAGTCGCCCAGCGTGAAGTGCGCCGAAATACGTACATCGACATCATGACGGTGCACTTCAACGAAGCCGGCGGGGAGGTCATCGGAGTCGAGGCTTCGCCGCCGCTCCTCGGGCCAGTAGCCGAGCCGGTAGTTACCCACATACGGCCCGATCTTCGCTCGGAAAGGCAGCACCGCGGCGTATGGCTCCGATTCCGGACGACCGTCAGCACCCAGCAGGTAGAGCCCCGGCATCCCGATCGAGCCCGGCTCCCACGTGACGAGTCGAGCGAGAAGACGGCCGCTTCGTCCGGACCATGGTGCGGCCACGGGCGGCGGAGCCGCGGGCATGAGTGCCGCTGCCTCGGCGGCAGCAGCGCTTTCCAGTCTTAGCTGAGAGCTGACGCCTACCGCTCCTGAGTCACCGCGCGGCGTTAGCGCCACGAGGACCACCGAGGACGCGCCGAGCGCCGCTCGGTGCGCGTAGGGGAGGAGTGGCGCCAGCGAGGGACGGGGCAGCGCAAGCAGGAGATCCTGATGGGCGCGCGCCAGCGCCACTACCGCACGGCGCCGCAACCGGCGCCGCATGGAGCGAGCCCGCTCGAGCACCGTGACCCGCCTTTTGCGGGGTCGTCTGGCCAGTGCAAGACGGGGGGCGATGAGGGCCAATCGATGCAGCTTCACATCACAATGACGACCCGCGCCGCAGCGCAGCAACGGTTCGACACCCTCGCGATTCCCGGTGTGGCCCTGTAACGTACAGTCGCACCAGTATTTGCCCCGTCACCAGCCCACAGATGAAGGCCCTCTCCGCCCTGGTCGCCACCCTCCTGAGCGGCTCCTCCCGGCAGAATCTCAGACTTCTGCTGAAGTTCGCCGCGTTTCTGGTTCTGCTGATCGCGCTCTACACCGCCGTTTTTCACGCGATCATGCTCCGTGAGGGGCAGCAGCATAGCTGGCTGTCCGGACTGTACTGGACGATCGTGACGATGACCACGCTTGGATTTGGAGACATAACCTTCCAGAGCGATCTGGGGCGCGTCTTCTCCGTGGTGGTGCTCACCTCGGGCGTGCTCTCGCTGCTCGTTATCCTCCCGTTCACCTTCATTCAGTTCTTCTACGCACCCTGGATGGAAGCGCGTGCGCAGGCGCGCGCTCCACGCATGCTGCCCGACGACGTGAGCGATCACGTCATACTCACTCGACACGATGCTCTCACTATCTCTCTGATCGACAGGCTCAACTTCTACGACCGGCGCTATGTCGTGTTGGAGCCCGAGCTGCCGCGGGCTCTGGAGCTGCACGATCTGGGCGTCAACGTGGTCCTTGGCGATCGCGATGATCCGGAGACCTACCGACGCGTACGTGCCGATCGTGCGGCGGTTGTGGTGGCCGGCATGGAGGACTACGACAACACTAATATCGCATTTACCGTCAGAGAGAGTACCGAACGCGTGCCGATCGTATCACTGGCTCGCGACTCCGATTCGGTGGACATCCTTCAGCTGGCCGGCTCCACGCACGTGCTACAGCTGACCGAGATGCTCGGTCGTTCGCTCGCCCGTCGTACGCTTGGTGGTGAGACCCGTGCCAACGTCATCGGCCAGTTCGAGCAGATGCTCATTGCCGAGTCGCCGGTGATGGGGACGCCCCTGGCAGGCAAGACGCTGGCAGAGAGCCAGCTACGGGAGGTCACCGGACTCACCGTGGTGGGAGTGTGGGCGAGGGGCCGGTTCCTCCTGCCCGAACCGCACACGGTGATCCAGCCGACGCATGTGCTCGTGCTTGCCGGCACCGAGGAACAGCTGGAGCGTTTCGATCAGCTGGTCTGCATCTACAATGTTGCCGAGGCGCCGGTGCTCATTCTCGGCGGTGGACGAGTTGGGCGTGCCGCCGCGCTCTGCCTGGCCGAGCGCGACGTTCCTTACCGCATAGTCGAGAAGAGGCGCGAGCTCGTGAAGGATGATGGACACTACGTGCTTGGCTCTGCCGCGGACATTGCCGTTCTCGAGCGGGCCGGGATCAAGGACGCCCCCACCACGATCGTCACGACCAATGACGATCCCACCAACATCTATCTGACAATCTACTGCCGACGGCTGCGCCCGGACATGCAGATCATCAGCCGGGCCACGCTGGAGCGCAACGTGTCCACGCTGCACCGCGCCGGTGCCGATTTCGTGATGTCGTATGCATCCATGGGTGCGGATGCCATCTTCAACATTCTGGAGCACAATGACGTGCTCATGCTGGCGGAAGGCCTCGATGTCTTCCGCTACCGCGCGCCCGACCGGCTCATCGACCGCACGCTGGCAGACAGCCGCATACGTGAGACCACCGGTTGCAGCGTGATCGCCATCGAAACCGCCGAGGGAACCGTAATCAATCCCGATCCCACTGCGCGGATCCCGAAGAACGCCGAGCTGATCCTGATCGGCACTACCGAAGGAGAGCGCCTCTTCATGGAGAAGTTCGTCGGCGCTCGGATGGTGCGCCACCGCGATCGCAGTCGCCGGCAGGTCACGCCAACGGTCACGAAGGCATGATAGCGGCTTCCTCTATTTCCCTTTCTCTGCGCCTCTGAGGTCAGAAAGAACGCGAAGTCACTGAATAGCGAACCATCAGCAGGCTGGGCATCATGAAGCGTTCCGTGGCACCCGCATGCGTTCTAGCGCTCCTCCTGTTTGGGCCGCACTCCTTCATGGGTGCGCAACAGGCCGACTTGATACTCGTCAACGGCCGCGTATGGACGGCTGACTCGGCGCGGGCCCGGGTGACGGCTGTCGCCGTCCGGGGAGAGCGCCTGCTGGCTGTAGGCAGCAATGACGAGGTGCTCCGCCACCGCGGGAGCGAGACTCGCGTGATAGATGTTCGCGGCCAGTTCGTTTCTCCAGGCTTCATCGACAATCATACACACTTCGAACAGGCCGGTGCCCTCATCCTGGGTGCCAATCTGCTGGACGTCGCGGATGAACGATCGCTGGTGCGGCGCATCCGCGAAGCGCGGGACAGGTTGCCGGAGGGCAGCTGGCTGGTGGGTGGCGACTGGGGTGCCTATGAGGCGTGGGCGCAGAGCTCGACGGGAGAAGACAGGGATCGGGCACGTCGCGGCACCGTCCCGTTCGCGCCGCACAGGAGGATGCTGGACTCGATCACGCCCGCCACGCCCGTCCTTCTCTCGCGCTGGGACCGCAGCGTCTTCCTGGCCAATGACCAAGCGCTCCAGCTTGCCGGTCTCACCTGCGCGGATGGCGGCGTGGAATGTGAGCGTAATGTCACCACCGGCAGGCTCACTCCCGCTGCGGCTGAGCGCGTTCGTCGCGTCATACCGGAGAAGCCATTCGAGCAACGCCTCGCCGAAAGCCAGGCGGCGCTGCGGCAGCTTCGGGAGAATGGCGTCACTACCATCCACGACATAACATCGCCGTCGCAGCTCACCGTCTACCAGGCGCTGCAGCGGCGAGGCGAGCTCACGGTGCGTGTCTATGCGCGGTACACGCTGGACCGCTGGGACGAGCTGGCGACGCTCGGCATCCGCCACGGCTTCGGCGATAACTGGATCAGGATCGGCGGACTGAAGGGGTTCGTGGATGGGATCATGGGCAATTCCAGCGCGCGATTCTACGAGCCCTACCTGCACTCAGGCGAAGTCGGAATTTGGCGGCCGATGATGGAGCCGGCGGGCAACATGCAGCATTTGCTGGTGGAGGCGGATCGCGCGGGGCTCTGGCCGCAGGTTCACGCCATTGGCGACCACGCCATCGATACGCTTCTCACGATGTTCGAGCACGTGATAGCAACCAACGGCCCGCGGGAGCGCCGCTTGCGTGTGATTCACACCCAGGTGATGCGCGATTCCACAGTTGCGGCGCGGATGGCACGAATGGGCGCGATCGCTGAAGTGCAGCCATACCATGCCATCGACGACATGCGCTGGATGGAGGAGCGGATCGGAGAACGCTCGCGGTGGGCATACGCGTTTCGCACGCTGAAGGACGCCGGTGTGATGCTGTCGTTCGGCAGCGACTGGCCGGGAACGAACGCATCGTGGTACCCTGCCAGTCCTGTCCTTGGCATCTATGCGGCGGTCACCCGCCAGACGCTGGACGGCACACCAGCCGGCGGCTGGTTTCCGGAGGAGCGCGTAGATGTGGAGACGGCGCTGCGAGCATACACACTCAACAACGCGTACGCATCGGGCGAGGAGAGGGTAAAAGGATCGCTCGTCGCCGGGAAGCTCGCGGACTTAGTCGTGCTCGATCGCGATCCGTTCGCTGTCGCGCCCGCCGAGCTGAAGGATCTGCGCGTCGTCCTCACCGTGGTCGGCGGACGGCTGGTGCACGAGCCGCCTGAGACAGCCCGGCGCTGAGGCAACATTCGGCACTATGAAGCTTTCCGCTGTCGACTTACCATCCACTGGCGCGCTGATCGTTGGCGCCGGTGCTGCGGGGCTTCGCACCCGATAGGCGCGAGCTGATACTGAACGTTGACATACTGCCGCGACGCCCGACCCTCGATCGACCCCCACTGTCGTGGTGCAAGTCCAATTGGCCCCGGGGAAACCTGGAGCAAACCGGGATCGTACGGGTACCAGAGGACAACGAGGAAGACGGCCGAGGCGAAGGGTCCGGAGAGTGACGGGCTCACGCGGTCTGATCCTCCAATGCTGGAGGTGCCTATGACCCGTTTTCAGTTCGCGCTGAGCTCGGCTCACAGCATCCGTGAGGCGGGCGTCATACAGAGTGCATCATTCGCGGAGGCGCTCGAGGCCATCGGCGAGCAGCTTCCCGCGCAGGAAGGGGACGTGCTCGAGATAGGTGTCGCGGGGTTCCCACCTGCCCGGTATCACTGCGCCGGGATAGGACTTGCCGGTGCCCGCACCTGGCTCGCGTCGGGGCTGCTCGCGGCCTGAGGCCTGAATCGCCGTTGCCCGAACGACGATGGGCGCCGGGGTTTTCGTTCCTCGGCGCCCTTCTCCATCCGCGCCCCCCAGCTGTAGCTTTTGGACCCTTCGGCACGGGCCTGAGTTGCCACCGAGGGAACCTGGCTGCTGAGTTCGACATTCATTGGAAGGTCCCACTGTTTCGGGGCCAAGGGCGGTATGAATCCTGTATCTCCGGGCGACCTCATGACACCTGCCTCCCTGGTATCCGCTCCAATTGTATCCCGGCTCGAGCAACTGCTTGCGGAAGTGCGTGGGCGGACCGAGCTGCTTCTGAGCACGGTTACCGAGCACCAGGCGACCACGCAGCACAGTTCGCTCATGAGTCCGCTGGTCTGGGATATCGGCCACATCGCCGCCTTCGAGATGCTCTGGCTACAGGACCAGCTCGACGGCGAGATCGCCTTCGCGGAGATGCCGGGCACGTACAATCCCTTCGAGCATCCGAGGCCTGCGCGCGGCAGACTCCAGCTGCCGACGCTTGCCGCGGCGCTCGACGAACTTCGTCGCATTCGCGAAAGGACCCTTCAACGGCTTCGCGACGCGCGGTTCGACAACGACTCCCTCCTGCTGCACGACGGCTACGTCTATCGCATGGTGGCACAGCACGAGGGGCAGCACCAGGAAACGATGCTGCAGGCGCTTCAGCTCCGAACGGAGCCGGAATATCTGACGCCGCAACGCATCTCACCTCCACCGGCAGTTCACACGTACGTCGATGGTGACATGGTCCGTTTCCCGGGCGGCGATGTTCTGATCGGCACTGATGATCGGTCCGCCGCTTATGACAACGAGCGCCCCGCGCATGTTGTTCGGCTGGCGCCATTTCTGATCGACATCACTCCCGTCACGAACGGCGCCTATCTCGCCTTCGTGGAGAGCGGCGGCTACGCCGATAGTCGCTACTGGTCGGACGAAGGGTGGCGGTGGTCGCGCGATCAGGATATCCAGTGGCCCGGGGGGTGGAGCCGGCGCGACGGCCGCTGGTTCGAGCGGGACATGGATCGGCTGCTGCCGCTCGATGAACGACGTCCGGTCTGCCATGTCTCTTTCCATGAAGCGGAGGCATACTCGCGCTTCGCGGGAAAGCGGCTGCCGACCGAGGCCGAGTGGGAGGCTGCGGCGACATGGGACCCAGCCGTCGAACGCAGGCGCCCGCAGCCGTGGGGCGATGAAGCGCCTTCATCCGCGCTGGCAAATGTGGATCAGCTGACCTTCGCGCCGGCGACGGTGGGTGCCTACGCGCGTAACGTCTCCGCCATCGGTTGTTACGGCATGGTTGGCGACGTGTGGGAATGGACGGCAAGCGACTTCGCGCCCTATCCGGGGTTCGAGGCATTTCCGTACCGCGAATATTCGGAGGCGTTCTTCGGCACTGATTACAAGGTTCTGCGTGGCGGCGCGTGGGCGACGCCCGCGCATGTCGCCCGCGCTACCTTCCGTAATTGGGATTACCCAATCCGCCGCCAGATCTTCAGCGGCTTTCGGTGCGCACGGGATGACTAACGTTCAGCCCATGCCCCGCCATGGCCTGCAGCACGCTCCGCCAGGCGGCACCGGCGACCGTGAGCGAATGCTTGCCGATGTGCGCGCGGGGCTGGCGCGACCCCAGAAGGAGCTGGCACCCACCTGGTTCTACGATGCCGCGGGCTCGCTCCTCTTCGACCGCATCACCACCCTTCCCGAGTATTATCTGACCCGAGCCGAGCGCCAGATTTTGCTGTCGCGAGCGGACTGGATCGCCCAGCGGTTTCCGGCGGCGACACTGGCGGAGCTTGGCGCCGGCAGCGCATCAAAGACGGGCGTGTTGATCGAGGCTCTCCGCCGCGCGGGTGGCTGTCAGCTCTACGTACCTATGGATGTCGCGCCCCGCGTGCTGGACGACACAGCCCGCCGCCTGCGCGCCAGGTACCCGCGTCTGCACGTCCGCCCTGTCGTCGCCGACATGCGCGACGACGTGTCGGTACCCGCGCCGCACCCGGCGCCCGTACTCTATGCGTTTCTGGGCAGTACCATCGGCAACTTCGAGCCGCCGCAGGCGCATGGTCTGCTGTCGCGGATTCGCGCCACACTCGCGGCCGGCGATGCGCTGCTCCTCGGCACTGATATGATCAAGGACCCGGCTTCGCTCGAGGCTGCCTATGATGACGCGCAGGGTGTGACGGCGGAGTTCAACCGTAACGTGCTGCGTGTCCTCAATCGCGAACTGGAAGCACGATTCGACGTCGATGAGTTCGAGCACCGTGCGCTCTGGAATCCTGATGAGCGCCGCGTCGAGATGCACCTCGTCGCGCAGCGGAGCATGACCGTTCACGTGCCTGGTGCCGGGACGTTCCCATTCAGGGCGGGTGAAAGCATTCGCACCGAGGTCAGCTGCAAGTACGACCGGCCAGGGGTGGAACGCATGCTGGCGGACGCCGGCTTCACTCTGGATGCGTGGATGGCCGATCGGGCTGGCGCTTTTGCCCTCTCGCTGGCCCGGGTCACTCCGTGACGATTCCCGCATTTCCGCGTGCGTTGCGCGACCGTCTGCGGACGCGCACGCTGCCACGGACCAGAGCAAACCCGCTGGTTGGCGGCGAGCTCGAGTGGATCGTGCTGCATGAAGACGGCAGGCCCGCACCCATCTTCGGCGCACCAGGCCGTTCCGGGACGCTGAACGTTGCCCGCGCCCTTGCCTGCCGTCACGGGTGGTGCGAGCGCCCCTCCGAACGAGGCGCGCCGGTGTTCGTGCTTCCCTGTGGAGGTGTGCTGGGTTGGGAGCCGGGCGGACAGATCGAGCTTGCGTCGGCGCCGTATGCCAGTGTGTCGGAGTTGCTGGCAAGACTGGAGGAGCTGGACGCACTGTTGCGCGCGGGGATGAATGAGCAGGGCATGACCCTCATCTCCGTCGGGATGGATCCGCGCAACGCGATCGATGCAGCGCCGCTCCAGGCGAGCTGTGATCGCTACCAGAGGATGGCGCGCTATTTCGCGCTCATCGGGCCCGCGGGCGCGCGCATGATGCGTCAGTCCGCGGCACTTCAGCTGAGCGTCGATCCAGCTACGGAGGGGGCGCTGGCGTGGCGGGCTGCGAATGCCATGGCTCCGCTTCTCGTGGCCATGTTCGCGTCGTCGCCGACATACGCGGGCGCCGACACGGGCTGCGTCAGCTTCCGCGCCGAGAACTGGCGCAGCGTGGACGTGGCGCGCACCGGACTCTTTCCTGGCGAGGACGCCGAGAGCGAGTATCTCGACTTCGCGCTGCGCGCGCCTGTCATGTTGCTTGGCTCGCCACGTGGAAAGGCGATCGGTGAAGTGCGCGGCTCCCCGGCGGTACCGACTTCGCGAGACTACGGGACATTCTACGAGCTGTACACGGCGGGCGTCGCATCCCTCAACGATTGGGATGTCCATCTGACGACGCTCTTTCCCGAGGTGCGACCCCGCGCGCACCTCGAGATTCGTTCCGCAGATGCGGTACCGGCGGAACAGATCGTCGCACCGCTGACTCTCGTCTGCGGACTGCTGTGGAACCGCAATGCGCTTCTGGACTCGATCGACCTGCTGGGCGATCCGGATCCTGCCGACCTCATCACGGCCGGCCGGAGCGGCCTGCGCGACGCCACCCTTCGCGCGCGCGCCACTGACCTGATCGACCTCGCTCTTGGTGGTTGTCGCGGGCTCCCTGCCAACGTCATGGATCAGAAGGACGTGGATCGCGCCGAGGACATCTTCCGGGTACTGATGGCGCAGGGCCGGCCGACTGCTGAGCCGCCAATTTTGCGCGCCAGGCCAACCTCAGCGGACGTCGATACTCAACCCCACGTTCACGCCGATGTCGTTGGCTCGCAGCACCGCCGGGGGTCTGCTGTCATGTCGCCAGTTACCTGACAGCGTCAGACCAAGAGCCGCCGTCACCGGTGCGCGCAAGCCCACCTCACTGAGCAGCCGAAAATCCGCTGGTGTCCGCACTCCCGGCTGAAAGTATGTGATGCTCACCAACCGCGCGCCCGACGGCAGCTCATGCGTGAGCACACCCATGTTCGTAACACGCCACATTCGCACGCGAGCAGCATCGCCAGGACCGAGCGCCTCGGCCTCCCTCACCTCCCTCTCGATCATCAGGCCCGTACCGAGGTCGAACGACGTGCGCTCTCCGCTCGCTACCACTGCTCGCAGCCCGGATCCAAGTAGCTCGCGCTCTCGCAGGAGGAGGGTCTGGTTGCGCTGCAGTTGCACGAAGTGGAAGGTGCTCCAGCGCTCCGACAGCAGGTACGAGTAGCGTAGCTGCACGAAGCGGTTGTCGAGTATCGCCGCCTGCCCGCGCTGCCGCAGATAGCTACCGCCGAAGATGATCCGCGGCCAGTGGCGTCCACCCCCTTGAGTGGCCCGATACCCCACGATCCCCTCGCCGCGGACGTTCACCACCTCGGTGTTGCCGAACTGCGCGCTCCCGGAGAGCGAAACGCCAACGTGAAGCTCCTCCACCTCGTCCATCTGGAAGCGCTCGACGTTCAGTATGGTCTGGGCATTCCCAGCGGACGCCAGAATCAGTACGCCAAGAATCGCCGTTAGCGGTCCCGATGCCCCTGAGCGGACGTTCAAACGAATTATCGAGCGCATCACTCTCCTCTGCGGGTCGTCCTCCCACCCTTCGCGGGAGGCGTCCAATAGAGTAGCTTCCGGAGACTCTTGATCAAGGTATCGTGACGGTTCCCGACACATCCGACAAGCCGGCGCGACGCAAGCGGCCACCGCTGAGCACGGTCTGGCGCGAGTCGCGCGAGCTGATCTGGCGCCACCGCGGCCCGCTGGCTGTGGGCCTGGTGCTCATGTTCGTCAACCGGCTTGCCGGGCTGGTCCTGCCGGCCTCATCCAAGCTCCTCGTGGACGACGTGCTGGTGGCGAGAGACGCATCCCTGCTGCCCCTCCTGGCGGTCGCCGTCGGTGCGGCCACGCTCGTTCAGGCGGCGTCGAGCTTTGCCCTGGCGCAGGTGGTGAGCATCACCGCGCAGCGGGCGATTGCCGACATGCGCAAGTCCGTGGAAGCCCACGTGCTCAGGCTTCCAGTCTCCTACTTCGACTCCACGCAGAGCGGAATCCTCATCTCGCGCATCATGAACGATGCCGAGGGCATTCGGAACCTTGTCGGCACCGGTCTCGTGCAGCTGGTGGGTGGAGTTTTCACCGCACTCATCGCCCTTGGCGTGCTGTTCTGGCTCAACTGGCAGCTCACGCTGATGACACTGGCGGTCCTCCTGACCTTCGGCGGCGTGATGGCGCTCGCCTTCACGCGGCTGCGTCCGATCTTCCGTGAACGCGGCAAGATCGAAGCGGAGGTGACGGGACGGCTTGGAGAGGCACTAGGTGGCGTGCGGACGGTGAAAGTGTACACCGCCGAGCGCCGCGAGCGGGTGGTGTTCGCGAGGGGCGTGCACCGGCTGTTCCGCAACATCGCCCGCACGATTACCGGAATCTCGGCGGTTGGCGCGTTCTCCACCGTGGTAGTCGGTGCGGTAGGGGTGCTCCTGATCGTGTTTGGCGGAAACGCGATCCTCGCCGGCACCATGACGCTTGGCGATTTCGTGATGTACATCTTTTTCATTGGAATGGTGGCGGCTCCGCTGGTGCAGATCGCATCCATCGGCACGCAGATCAGCGAGGCGTTCGCCGGCCTCGATCGAATCCGCGAGCTGCGCCAGATTGCCACAGAGGATGAGGAGGATGGAGCGCGGGTGCCGGTACCAGAACTTCGAGGTGAGGTGCGCTTCGAGAACGTCGACTTCGAGTACGAGGCCGGAGTCCCGGTGCTGCGCGATGTGTCGTTCGAGGCGCCGGCTGGCTCCACCACGGCCCTGGTAGGATCGAGCGGCTCGGGGAAAAGTACGCTCATCGGTCTGGTGATGGCGTTCTACCGTCCGACCGGCGGACGCGTCCTCGTCGATGGCCGCGATGTCGCAACGCTGCGGCTGCGCGAGTACCGCTCGCAACTGGGCGTCGTCATGCAGGACAACTTCCTCTTCGACGGCACCATACGCGACAACATTCGCTTTTCTCGCCCCGGTGCCAGCGAGGACGAGATTCGCGAGGCAGGGTGCATCGCGCACTGCGAGGAATTCGTCAGCCGCTTCGATAAGCAGTATGAGACGATCGTGGGAGAACGCGGCGTGAAGCTTTCCGGCGGCCAGCGGCAACGTGTCGCAATTGCCCGGGCGATACTCGCCGATCCGCGTATCCTCATCCTCGACGAAGCAACCTCCAGTCTCGACAGCGAGAGCGAGGCCATGATCAGAGACGGCCTGCGTTCGCTGCGGCGCGGGCGGACGACTTTCGTCATTGCTCACCGGCTGTCCACCATCGCGAGCGCCGACCAGATTCTCGTGCTCGAGGGTGGTGAGATAGTGGAGCGGGGTACTCAGGACGAGCTGCTGGCGATGTACGGCCGATACCGGCAGCTCTACGAGCGCCAGCACGCGGTTGAGACTGACACCTTCGTGAACCCCGGCGAGGAGCTTCCCGGTGAACCCGACAGCCGGCGCCCGGTCGTGGTGCCGGTGCGGAGTCGCTCCAGCAGCGCCCTCTGAGTACTGAGAGAAGCATGTCAGCGCAGTGACACGAACTCCTGCCTTACGATTGCCAGCAGTTCGGGCGGGAGTGCGACTCGTACGGGCTGATTCATACCGGCTTCCCAGATGTGCGCTTCGAAGGAAGCGTCCGCGTCGATGAAATCCTCTGGAAGGAAGATCTGCAACCCTTGATAGGCGACTGGCAGCTTGACCGCCCGCAGCTCATCCGCAGCGAGGAGAGCGGGGAACCGTGATCGCTCTACTGGCAGGAGTTCCGTGCCGTTGCGGAAGAGCTGCATCCTCGCAAAGTCGCCGCGGTGCGGCGCCCTGACCAGTTCTGGGTCGCGGAAGGGAACCGGCAGTTCGGCCGGCGTGACGCTCACCACCACCGCCGCTAGCCCCGACCTGACGAACTGCTCCCACCCATGCCAGAGCTGGATGCCGTCCACCAGGCCTCCAGGTGTGTGTCGGCCCGCGGCGTGGCGCTGCGCGAGCTCAAGCTGTGCTTCGCGCTCGCGTCGCTGCATCAACGATGGGGTCATCACTGTCACGGTGAACGGACCCGCGTCCACCGTGGTGCGGGCCCACGGGATCGTGTCAGCCTCAGCTGCGGCACGGTCGTTGGCGGTTGTGGGTGGCCCGAGCAGTGGAAGCAGCGCATCGGATGGTGGATGAAACGCCGGCGACCGACGCACCTCCGTCGCCCGCGCCAGAGTGAACTCCAGTTCTCGCACCAGTAGCGCTCGTGACACGCGTTCCCGGCCCGGGAGTCCGACTACGCGAGCCATTCCGATCGCCACTACCTCGCCATCGAGGTTCACGATCGGGCCGCCGGTGCTGACGTTATCCGGTGTGATGTCGGTGAGAATGTCCGTCTGCCGAACTTCCCTCACAAGGCCCACGCGGGCGAAGCGAATCGTATCCGCCGGCCATCCTACAGCCAGCAATCGCTCGTGAAGGATGACTGGTTCCGGATCATTGCGCATGAAAAGACGCAACGGTCGGCATCCCTTGCAGCGCGACATGTCGATTCCGAGCACTGCGACGTCGCGCACTTCGTCCAGATCCAGCACCACTGCGGCCAATCGTGTGGAGGCGTCGATCTGCACGCTTACCTGGTCGCCAAACCGCAGAAGCTGTGCGTGCGTGAGTATCATGCCCGTCGAATCGACAAGGAAGCCAAGGCCGACTTCGTTGCCAACGACGCGGAAGACACCTGCCGACAGCTGGCGAGCGAGAAGCACGTCCTCGGCAATGCGGCGCGACCGCAATGTGGGGTGCTCCTTGTAGTCATAAGACACCGCCTGCACCGACGGAGTGGCCACATTTGTGACCACCGACCGACCGGGAGAGCACACTTCGCGAAGGCTCGCCAGCAACGCGGGTGTTGCGCCCGCGCGCTGTAGGCGACCGATGCTGGCAGCGTCGAGTTCGAAGGCAAGACAGCTTCGCATGGCCAGCTCTACAATGCGCTGTGGGGTCACTCCACTCTCGATCAACCCTTCCATGTCCTCCATCGAGTAAGCGAGGGACTGGGCCGATGCGTCGCCGCCGGTGATCCCGATAAGCGATGCTGCGACCAGCGAGGCGAACAATCTCGAGAAGCTGCGCATCATTCGCACATCGGCGCAGCCTCACCCCGACCTGTCGCCATTTCCTGATCCGCGCGACAGGAACTCCGTGCCAGCTCACGTGCCATGTCCAGCCGCATACGGAGCTCGCTTCCGACGAGCGTACCAGGATGCTCGATGGTCATGCGCTCCAGTCGACGTTCGGCCGATGAGAAGCGCACCCAGGCTCCCTCGTACTGCCCGGCACGCGCGCGTCCCTCGGCAACATCGATGTCCTGGATGATCAACGCTGCAGCCGCGCTGATCGCAGCCAGCGGTTGCAAAACAGAGCTGGGCGCCGGTGCCACGCGGGGCGTTGCCCGGTCATGCTGCGAAGGTAAGCCGCGTGTCGTTCCGAACGCTGGAAGCGGTGGCGCTGCCATCGGCGGCCTGACCAGGACGGGCTCGAGCAGTGCTATTGCGCCGGCTTCGGACGCAGTGACCTCTGTTGCCGGTACGCCGCCTGACGAGATACTCCACGACGACCGTGCCACCAACAGCCAGGATGTGGCCAACGCGATGACAATTGCTGGAAGGACAACGGAGGCCACCCTGGCAGCTACACTCTTCTCCGGGGACGGAGCCCGTTCAGATATTGGTGCCTTCGGATCCACGGCGATTATCTCGCGCGTCTTCACCCGGATATTGGGCCGCGTCGACATCAGCTGTACGGCAGTTTCGAGTTCTCGCGCGAACAGCGTGACGGTTGGGTATCTGTACCGGCGCTCGGCCGCGAGGGCGCGGTCGAGTATCTCCTGAAGCCGCACCGGCCATGCAACGTGCGGATCGAGATCGGCAAGGGTCAGCGGTGGCTCGGTAAGTCGCTTGGCAAGAGCGGACCGAGAATTGTCGGGTGGGAAGGGGATCCGACCAACGAGCATGGTGTGCACCACCAGGCCCAGCGAGTAGACGTCGGTCCGTGAATCCACTTCTTCGCCTGTGAGCTGCTCCGGGCTCATGTAAGCTGGTGTACCATCGACGAAGCCAGAAGTTGTGAGCTCGTCCGCGTTCTCTCCCGCCACTCTGGCAATCCCGAAGTCCACGACCCGAACGTGCTCGAGCCCCTCTCGAGTTGCAGTTACCATGATGTTCTCGGGCTTCACATCGCGATGAATGATGCCGTGATGGTGTGCGGCGGCGAGGCCGGCTGCCACCTGCGACGTGATGGCGACGACGCGCTTGGGAGGGAGCGTGCCTCCGCGGCGAAGCAGGGCGGCAAGCGACTCTCCTTCGATATACTCCATCGCCAGATAGACGAAGCCGTCCTCCGTTTCGCCGAAATCGTGAACTGCTCCGATGTTTGGATGCGAAATCTGGCTCGTGTGCCGGGCCTCATGATGAAAGCGCTTTCGCGCCTCGGAATCGCACGACCAGGCTGGGTGTAGTACCTTCAATGCACATTGGCGCCCTAGGCGAACGTGCTCGGCGAGAAACACGTGCCCCATGCCGCCCCGATCCAACTGCCGGACGATTCTGTACCGATCACCAAACAGACGACCGATCAAGGCATCCCTGGCGTTGCGGGCACGCAGCATGCTTCCGTCATTCTTGCAATAGCGAACGCTGCCGTCGTACGAGCGTCCGCACTGTGGGCAGACGTGGTCCGAAGGAGAGCCATCCTGAATATGCGAAGTGTGCGACGGCTGGTCCATCAACGTGCATTCCTGTGCGCAGTTCGTTCGGCAGCGGGTCCTGGCAGCGAACGGCGTGATCTTCCGTACTGAAGACGAGATGCTGAAGCGGTAGCAACCCCACGGACCCGGAGGTTCCGTGCAACCTGTCTCCGGGCCTCGAAGCAGCGCTCAGGGAAGCTTTCGGTGGAAAGGAACATTTGACACAGAGAGCGGAGGTCAGTGATGAGGATCGCGGTGACAGGCTCGACGGGACTGGTGGGCACGGCGCTGGTTCCGGTGTTGCGTGCGGCCGGACACGAGGTGCGACGCTTCGTGCGAACCACGCCCCAGCCGGGCAGCGACGAGCTGTACTGGCAGCCCAACGAGGGACGTCTCGATCCGTCCACGCTCTCCGGCGTCGAGGCGGTGGTGCATCTCTCCGGCGAAAACCTCGGACAGCGCTGGACGGATGCGGTAAGGCATCGCATTCGCGAAAGCCGCGTACGCAGCACCGAAGTGATTGCGACAGCCATGACGCTCGTCGAGCCGCGCCCAGGAGTGCTCATCACGGCATCCGCGGTCGGCATCTACGGCGACCGCGGCGACGAACTGCTGGACGAACGAAGCACTACCGGCGACGACTTCCTCGGACGGCTTGGACGTGAGTGGGAGGGCGCCACCGCGCCCGCAGCACGAGCCGGCATTCGTGTGGCCCACACGAGGTCCGGAGTCATGCTGTCCCCGGATGGAGGCATGCTCGCCCGCGTGCTGCCGATATTCAGGATGGGCGCCGGTGGGAGGATTGGCAGTGGCAAACAATGGTTGAGCTGGGTGGCGCTGCCGGACGCCTTGCGGGCGATCCTCTTTCTACTCGAGCGCGATGACATCTCGGGCGCCGTCAACGTGGTCGCGCCCGAGGCCGTGACCAACGCCGAGTTCACGCGGACCCTGGGCAAGGTGCTCGGTCGCCCGACGATCACGATCGCCCCGGCGTTCGGTCTGAAGCTCGTTTATGGCGAGATGGCCGACGCGACAATCCTCGCCAGTCAGCGCGCCGACTCCCGCCGGCTTCGTGAGGCCGGCTTCGAGTTCCGCTTTCCCCGCCTGGAGGATGCGCTCCGCGAGGTACTCGGCGTCCGCTGACGCCGGGGCGGGCGCGGCTCACCGTCGGTGGCGTCGCCAACACCAAGCAGGCGGGCAACGACGCGCAGATCACTCAGCAGTTCCTGTCGCGCCTTCTGCCGAGCTTTGCTGGTTGGTGCGCGAAGAACCGATGAAGGATGAAACGTTGCGAGAACCGCCTCGGCCAGCTCCGACTGCATAGGCTTTCCTCGGTCGGTCGTTACGTGAAGGGCTCTGCCGAGGAGCGCTTGGACGCCGTCGCTCCTGGCGCCAGTATGATGCGCGGGCGGACGGCGGTGATCTCCGCGTCGAGCCACGCCCCTCCCATGACCGGTCACCATGCAAGTGGGGGGGTGCTGGCAGTCGCGTGCCAGGCGTAATAGCCGCGGGCCCTCCCATATGCGCCCGATCCTTGCAATGGCGAAGGTTTTTCGGCCCCGATCGTCGAGCCACCTTGCAGAATCGTGGACATCCTGATCTTCGATCTGGACGCACATGAGTATGGGATACCGCTCCACGTTGTGCGGGAGGTAGTGCGCGCAGTCGAGGTTGCGCCACTCGCCGGCGCTCCTGCGGTGGTGGAGGGGATCATCGATTTCCACGGGTCGATCGTCCCGGTCTTCTCGCTGCGACGCCGGTTCGGATTGCATGAAAGGCCGGTGGCGCTGACCGACAGGTTCATAATCGTGGATACGGGGGAAAGAGATGCGGCCCTTCATGTGGACGGTGTGCGCTCGCTCGCGAAAGTGGACGAGTCGCTGATCAGAGACGCTGACACGCTCGTGCGCGGTGGAGCACACATCGCCGGAGCAGTCACCGTTGCCGACGTGGAGGGGCTCGTGTTGTTGCATGACGTGACGACGTTCCTTGCCATGGCGGAGGAGGAATCGCTCGACGCAGCACTCGCCGGCCATCGCAACAATGACCCTGGCCAATGAACGCTCTGTCACCAGCGAACACGCTATGGTCGGAGGAGGGTTTCGCGCGGGTTGCCGAGGAGGTGCGCGCCCGAACGGGACTCACCTTTCCCGCCAATCGCGTGACAAGCGCCGAGAGTGGGATGCGCCGTGCGATGGCCACTCTGGGAGTGGCCGATGCGACCAGATATGCTGCTGTTGTTGCAGAGGGCGGACCTGCCCTCGACGCGCTCGTGGCGGAGATCACCATTGGAGAGACGTACTTCTTTCGCGAGTCACAGCAGCTCGAGTTCATTCGACGGCGCGTGCTCCCGGGTTTCACCGATCGCCGCGGTCCTTCGCGGCCACTCCGCGTTTGGAGTGCAGGATGCGCCTCCGGGGAGGAGGCGTACTCGATGGCAATCATTCTCCACGAGGAATCGTGGAGTGCGTCCGCACAGGTGCTGGGCACCGACGTGTCGCGGCCGCGTCTGGCTGCGGCTCGCCGCGGCGAATACACCAAGTGGTCACTGCGCGGCGTGTCACGCGAGGTCGTGGAGCGGTACTTCGCTCGCCGGGGCACCCGCTTTGCACTGTCGCCGAGGATCCGGAGCAGCGTGAACTTCCGCTATCTCAATCTCGCGCATGGGGGGTGGCCGGCAGCCACAAGCGGCACGCAGGGGCTGGATCTCATCCTCTGCCGCAACGTCCTCATGTACCTGGAGCCCGAAGCAGCGGCCGGCATCCTGCAGCGCTTCGTCGCGGCGTTGGGTGAAGGTGGTTGGCTGTTTCTCGGTGCGTCCGATCCGCCGCTGGCCGATACCGGCGCCGTGGATGTCGTGGTCACCGACGCCGGGCTGGCCTACCGACGTACGGCGCTTCGACCGGGCGCTGTGATCCCACCGCTGGCAGCGGAGCCCGAACGCCAAACCCTCCGGCTCGACGCTCTGGACTACGTACCGCCGCCGCCGCCGCCCTCTGTCGAGCCTCTGCCGGAGCTGCCGCCACCGCTTCCGGCGGCGCATGCCGAACCCGGGAACGTTCCCGATCCCATAACACGCGCCTGGCAGGAACGAGACTATCCGCGCGTGATCGAGCTCGCGGAACAGGACGTGGAAACAGGGTCGGGAGATCCGGCAGTCTGGGTGGTTCTCGTGCGCGCGCTTGCCAATCAGGGACGGCTGGAGGAGGCCGGCCAAGCCTGCACTGCCGCGCTCGAGCGTCATCGTGCCTCCGCCGAGCTGCTGCATTTGCACGCGCTGCTCCTGCTCGAGGGCGGACACCCTGCCGCGGCGGCAATGGGCGCGCGTCGCGCCCTCTACCTCGACCGGTCAATGATCGTGGCGCACCTGGTACTTGGCTCGGCGCTCGCGCGACTCGGTGATGGAACGGGCGCGAGCCGCGCGTTCGCCAACGTCGTGGCGCTCGCCGAGCGTTTGCCACCCAACATCGAAGTGCCGGGCGCGGATGGCGAGACCGCGTATCGCATCGCGCAGCTCGCACGGGCCCACCTCAAGGGTGAACGCGGAGGAACTGAGTGAGCCCCCGCACGGCTTCAAGGGCTGTCGACTGGCCGGAGGTGCGGCGGCGCGTGGATGAACTGCGCCGCGTGCTGGACCGTGACGCGCGTCCCGCGCCCGAGCAGTTGCGTCAGATCCTCCGAGCTCGGGCCCGCGAATTGGCGCGACCGGTCGCCGCCTGGGAGGAGACGCGTGAACGCGAGGTTCTCACGCTGGAGCTCGACGGCGGATCGTACGCTTTCGACGTCCGGCGCGTCGTCGAGGTCGGCCGTACCGCCAACGTGGTACCGCTCCCCGGAGCGCCGCCGCCGCTACTGGGGCTCACCGAGTGGCGCGGCAAAGTTCTGCTGCTCGTCGATCTTCCCTCGATGCTCGGGCGTGCGTCCGGCTCGCCCGTCCGCAGTCATCAGATCGTGCTCGGCGACCAGAACACCACGTTTGGCGTGTTGATTGACGCCGTTGGCGAGGTGCGGGCGATAGGCCAGGGCGACGTCACGCCCGTGCCCGCGACCTTCACCGATACTACGGAGCTCGCTGCCGGAATGCTCAGTTCGGCGGTCCTGGTGCTGGATCACGACGCGCTGGTGCGTCGCGTTGCTCAACTCAGGTGACGGAGACGTCCATCCATGAAAGGAACCATCACTGCGCAGATCGGTCGTGGCTTCTCGCTCATCCTCGTTCTGATCGTGATCGTTGCCGCGCTCGGCATCTGGGCGATCGGGCGGGCCAACGCCGCATACGAGCGAGCGCTGGAGGAAGGAAACGTCAACCTCCGGGAGGCCGTGGGGGCGCAGGCGACGTCCCGCCAGTCTACCGTGTGGATGCTGCGCTACCTCCTTAATCCGCGAGACGAGAGCGCCCGGCAACGTGAGAACTCCCTGGCGGCGGCGCGAGTTCGCCTGGAGTCGCTTCGCGCGCGTGCCGTGGACGCGGAGGAGCGCCGCACATGGAATGAGGCGATTACCGCGCTCGATCAGTGGGATGAAGTTGCGCGCCGCTCCATGGCCGCCGCCGCCGCCGGTGACCGCGAGGAGGCTGAGAGCATTCGGCAGGTCATTGGCGTGCCGCTCCTCGAGAGACTGGACGCCGCCATCGAACACGGCGTCGCTCTGGCGCAGGCAAGAAGCGACAGTGAGGCGGGAAGCGGCACGCGAACCGCGCGCGGCATGCAGGTGGGGCTGCTGATCGGTGCGCTCCTCGCCTTGATCGCCGGGGTAGTATCGGCGCTTCTGCTCATTCAGCGCATCCGCGCATCGCTGCGGGATGGTGCCGGCGTCGTGGCCACGAGCGCCGCCGAAATCCTGGCCGCAGCCACGCAGCAGGCCGCCGGTGCCAACGAATCCATGGCCGCCGTTTCTCAGACTGTCGCAACGGTCGATGAAGTCGCGCAGACGGCGCAGCAGGCATCCGACCGCGCCAAGTCCGTTTCCGATCTGGCGCAACACGCAGCCGAACTCGGTCGCGCCGGCCGGTCCGCCGTGGATGAGTCCACCGATTCCATGCAACTCGCGCAGGAACAGGTGGAATCCATTGCCGAGAGCATCCTCGCGCTGGCCGAACAGGCCCAGGCAATCGGAGAGATCATCACCGCCGTCAACGAGATTGCCGAACGAACCAATCTCCTCGCGCTCAACGCCGCGGTGGAGGCAGCGCGTGCCGGCGAACAGGGAAGGGGCTTCTCTGTCGTCGCCGGTGAGATCAAGAGCCTGGCCGAACAGTCGAAGAGATCCACCAGTCAGGTGCGCCAGATTCTCGGTGAGATCCAGAACGCGACGAGTCGCGCAGTGATGGCCACCGAGCGTGGGACGAAGCAGGTGTCGGCCGGTGCGAAGCAGGTATCCGAGGCGGGGCGCACGATTCGCGGACTTGCCGACGCCGTTGCACACTCCTCGCAAGCGGCGGCGCAGATCGTCGCCTCCGCCGGACAGCAGGCGATCGGGATGGAGCAGATCCGGCAGGCAATCGCGAACATTCACGAAGCGACCCAACAGAACCTTGCCTCCACACGACAGTCCGAGGCGGCAGCCCAGGAGCTGCATCGTCTCGGCAGACGACTGGTCGAGCTGATTGGTGCGGAGCACGCCGCAACGCACGCTGGGAGCCCGTGACGCGAGACGACCTCGCTGCTCGCCTCCTCATCACCCTGGCCGAGGAGCTGGACGAGCAGACCGCCCTTCTCAATGACGAACTGCTTTCCCTGGAGCAGGACGTCGACGATCAGACACGTCTGCGCGCCGTCTTCCGCATTGCACACACGCTGAAGGGAGCAGCCCGAGCCGCCGGTGTCACGTCGATCGAGGAGCTCTGTCATGCGCTGGAAGCAGTTCTGGCCGAGGCACGCAACGGCCGCTTACAGCTCGATGCGCAGCGCTTCGCACTACTTTTCGAGACCGCCGATGCGCTGGCCGCCGCGGCCAGCGAGCTACGTGCCGGCCGGACACCGTCCTCCTCCTTCGATTCGTTCCCCGAGCTCCAGCGCCGCCTGCGGGTGACGCGCACCGGCGTCGCGGCCCCGAGTAGTGAGTCGCGCCCTGATCCCCGGCTCGGGCATCAGGTACGCCGCGCTGGCTCGGCCATGCCGATCACGGCAGCCGAGGTCAGTCGCTCCGGGCGGGAGGAGTCGCGTCACCTGCGAGTGCACGTAGACAAGCTCGACACGCTGCTCGCTGCCGCGGGACAGCTGCTCATGAGCACAGGTCGCGCCGAGAGCCATGTCGAACGGATGGAGGACCTGGCCGATCATGCGTCCCGGCTTCAGGCCGACTGGCGTCGGTCGTGGAAGCGGACGCGCGCGCTGCTCCAGTCGGCGGGAGCAACTGCAAGAGACATGGGCGCGCTGGATGCGATCGGTGCTCGAATCGATAACGTCGCTACTGCCACGTTTCATGTATCGAGGGACGCTCGCAGCGATCGCCTCCGCCTTTCGCGTGTTGCCAGCGACGTCACCGAACGAGCGCGCGAACTCAGGATGCGGCCCTTTTCCGATGCCGTGGAAGCGCTGCCGCGGCTCGTGCGCGACCTCGCCACCAGCACCGGGAAAGAGGTGCGCCTGGACGTGAGTGGAGAGCGCGTCGAAGCGGATCGCGCCGTGCTCGAGGGCGTGCGTGAGGCAGTGCTCCAGCTCGTGCGCAATGCCGTGGATCACGGGATCGAGCTCCCTGATCGCCGGCGCGCGGCGGGCAAACCGGCGCAGGGAAGCGTACGCGTAGGCGCTGAGCTTCAGGGGGATGGACTCCGGGTAATCGTCGAGGACGATGGCTCAGGACTCAACGTACCTGCCGTGCGTGCACAGCTTCAGCAACGCGGCATTCCGGTGCCTCAGGAGGATCGCGGTACTGTCGAACTGCTGTTCGAGGGTGGCGTGTCCACGCGGCAGACGGCCACGGAGATCTCGGGGCGCGGAGTAGGATTGGATGTCGTGCGCTCGGCGGTGCAGCGCATTGGCGGCAGCGTCGACGTACGATGGCGCGAGGGTGAGGGGACCACCTTCACGATCGACGCACCACTCACGCTGGCTGCGCTTCGAGTGCTGCTCGTTCGCTCCGGACGGCACCTGCTTGGCATTCCCACCAGCTCGGTTGAACGACTGGTCCACGTTCGAGCCGAGGAGATCCAGCAGGTTCAGGGTCGCCCCATCATCGAGGTTGATGACCAGGCCATGCCGTTGGCTCCGATCGCCGGGTTGCTGGGGCCGCCGCTGACTGGAGAGCAGCCGGGTTCGTTGCGGCACGTGGCGATCGTGAACGCCGCTGCGCGACGGATCGCGGTGAGCGTGGACGAGCTGGTCAGCGAGCAGGAGATAACACTTCGTCCCCTCGAGCGACTCGGTGCGCCCCGGTTGGAGAAGCTCGCTGGTGCCGCGCTTCTGGCATCGGGACAAGTGGCGCTCGTGGTGAGCGTGGGGGCGCTGGTGCGGGCGGCTGACGCCGGCGCTGCGCCCCCCGAACTGGTGTCGCGCGCCGAAGCCCCGGTGCGCCACAGAATTCTCGTGGTGGACGACTCGATCACCACGCGTATCCTCGAGCAGACGGTGCTCGAATCGGCTGGATATGATGTCATGACGGCGGTCGATGGAGTGGAGGCCTGGAACCTGTTGCAGGAGCGCGGTGCGGATATGGTGGTGAGTGATGTGGAAATGCCGCGCATGGATGGGTTCGCGCTGTGTGAGGCGATGCGTGCGAGCCGGAACTTTCGTGATGTACCAGTAGTCCTCGTGACCACGCTGGAATCGGAAGACCACCGGCAGCGAGGGCTCGATGCCGGTGCCGATGCGTACATCGTCAAGTCCAGTTTCGACCAGGAAGCACTGATCGAAACCATTGAGCAGCTGTTGAAATGATCCGAGTTCTGATCGTCGACGACTCGTCCACGGCCCGGACGCTGCTCAGAGGCGTCCTCCAGTCGGATGAGGAGATCAAAATCGTCGGGGAGGCCTCCAATGGCGAGGAAGCCGTGGAGCTGGCAAAGAGACTGCGTCCTGATCTCATCACGATGGATGTGAACATGCCGGTGATGGGCGGCCTCGACGCGACGAAGGCGATCATGGCGGACCTGCCGACTCCCATCCTCGTCGTTTCGGCCATCGAGCGCGCCGCACTGGACCTGTCGTTCGACGCGATGCGGGCCGGTGCGCTGATGGTCGTGAAAAAACCAGCGGGTCCGGGCGACGCACGATTCACGCAGGACCGGGAGCAGCTGTTGTCGATGGTCAAAGCGATGTCAGGAGTGAAGGTCGTGCGCCGGCGGGGTGCGCGCGAATCGGGTGTCAACCCACAGCCAGCGATTGATCGCGGATCCGCCGGCAAGCGGGTGATCGTGATCGGCACTTCCACCGGCGGTCCGGCGGCACTTCAGCGGCTGCTCGTCGATCTGCCGCGCGAATTCCCCGTGCCGGTGATGGCGGTGCAGCACATTGCGCGTGGTTTCGTGGGCGGACTGGCAAGCTGGCTCGACGGTGCTACCGGGCTGCGGGTGGTAGTCGCGGAGCATGGGGACGAGCTGAAGCCGGGGTTCGTGTATCTCGCGCCTGATGACCGGCACCTGGGAGTCACGTCGAGGAGGCGGGTCGCCCTGTCCGATGAACCGCCCGTAGCCGGCTTCCGCCCCTCGGCCACGCACCTGTTTCGGTCGGCGGCGGCGGCCTTCGGACCTGGCGTGATCGCAGCCGTGCTCACCGGGATGGGCAGCGACGGAGTGGAAGGACTCCGGGACGTTCGTACAGCTGGCGGATGCGTGCTGGCGCAGGACGAACGATCGTCGGTGGTGTTCGGCATGGCGCAGGAGGCGCTGCGTGAGGGGCTGTGCGATTCCGTGCTTTCACTCGACCGGCTCGCAGAGCGCCTCGTGGAGCTGGTATCATGAGAGGCGAGACCCGGCACCGCGTACTCGTGGTGGAGGACAGCGCCACTCAAGCCGCGGCAATCACCGCGCTGTTACGGAGCAACGACTTCGACGTGACCGCCGTTCGCAGCGGAGAGGAGGCGCTCGAACGGATCGGAGGCGGATACGATGTGGTGCTCACAGACATCGTGATGCCTGGCATCAGCGGCTACGAAGTCTGCTCACGGCTCAACAGCGATCCCAGCTTCCCCAAGGTGCCCGTGGTCCTCATGACCGGTCTGGGCGATCCCCGGGACATCATTCGGGGACTCGAATGTGGCGCGGCCAGCTACATCACGAAGCCCTATGACCCCGAGTACCTGGTCGCCCGACTGCGCCATGTGATCGCCAACCGGCAGATCCGGCAGAGCCGTCCGACGACTGACGGAGTGGGCGTCATGTTCATGGGGGAGGCGCACCACGTCTCGGCCGATCGAGAGACGATACTCGACCTTTGCCTCTCCAGCTATGAGGAGCTCGTACGCACCACGCAGGCGGTGCAGTCCGCGGAGCGTCGCGCGCGCTTCGTGGCCGATGCCAGCCGCGTGCTCGCCTCCTCCCTGGATTACGAGACGACGCTGCAAAGCATTGCCCGTCTTGCCGTGCCGGAGCTTGCGGACATATGCGTAGTGGACACACTCGCCGCGGATGGAACCGTACAGCGCGTCGCCGTGGTGCCCGATGATCCGTCGCACGCGGCCATCATCGAACGAATCCACGAGCGCTATCCCCCGGAAGCCGACGGTGACCATCCGGTGGCGCGCGCGATGCGCACCGGACAGAGTGTACTCGACGCCGCTCTGGAGGAAAGAAGGAAAGAGGAGATCACCACGTATCGGAACGATGACCACCACGACCTGCTGCGTGCGCTCGGCTTCCGCTCCTACATGGTCGTGCCCCTCGTCGCCCGCGAGCGCGTGCTGGGAGCGGTATCGTTCATCTCCTCGGATTCCGGTCGCCAGTACCGGCGCGACGATCTCATCGTGGCCGAAGACCTCGCACGCCGTGCGGCGATGGCCATCGACAACGCGCGGCTGGTGGACGATCTCCAGCGCTCGCGCACGGCGCTCGAGGCCGAGCGCGTTGAAGCCGAGCGCGCCCGTATAGAAGCGGAGCGCGCCAACCAGTCGAAGTCCGAGTTCCTCGCCATGATGAGTCATGAGCTCCGCACTCCGCTCAATGCCATCAGCGGATACGCACAGCTGTTGCGTGATGGCGTCAACGGCCCCGTGACTGACGAGCAGCGTCGCAGCCTGGTGCGGATCGAGCGCAACGGGGCGCATCTGCTCAGTCTCATCAACGACGTTCTCAACTTCGCCAAGCTGGAAGCGGGTCGCATCGAGCTGCAGCTCGACGCCGTTCCGGTGGATGAGACGCTCGCCGGAGTCGAGGCGCTCATCCGCCCGCAGGTGGAGGCGAAGGGTCTTCGATACGTATACGAGTCCGGTCCTGCGGACGTCGCCGCGTGCGCCGACTACGAGAAGTTGCTACAGATCGTACTCAATTTGTTGACGAACGCGGTGAAGTTCACGGAGCCCGGAGGGAGCGTGCTGCTCAGCTGGGGAAAAGCGGGGGAAGATGTCCTGATCAGCGTCGCCGACACGGGAGTGGGCATTGCTGCGGACCGGCTTGCCAGCGTGTTCGAGCCGTTCGTGCAGGTGGCTGAGCGCTACCGGAGGGAAAACGAAGGCGTGGGGCTGGGGCTCGCCATCAGCCGCGATCTGGCGCGCGCCATGGGCGGCGAGCTGCAGGCGGTGAGCGAACCCGGGCGCGGTTCCACGTTCACGCTCAGCGTGCCTCTCTGGCGGGCTGACCGCGAGTAACCGGCTTGTCGGTTCGGGGGGTCGTAAGAGGGGACAGGGGCGCTACGAGCGCTGGCTGGGGGTTCACGGGGCCATGAGCGTGGTACGAGCGGTACGAGTGTTGCTCTACGGAGGAGGTGTCGTGGGGTCGTGAACCTTACATGCGGGAGATGAACGATGCTTTGGACGATCATAGTGATTCTGCTGGTGCTCTGGCTGCTCGGAGCGTTCGTGTTCCCGGTCGGTACTGGCCTGATCCACCTGCTTCTCGTCATCGCCGCGATCGCGCTGGTCTGGCGGCTGGTCACCGGGCGCCCAGCGGTCTAGCGACTGACGCCCAAAAGCCGGTGGCAACATCGCCGGCGCAGTGCAGGGGGCAATAGAAGATGAGGGGGTCGGCGGCCAGTAGCCGCCGGTCTTCTCGTCTGCCGTAGAATGGCGGGCTTGCTCTCTGTCCCGCCGTCGCGGTGGGCCTACCATCCTTGCCGCCGTCACAATCCGTAGGCGAATTCCCACCCTGTGGGGCGCCCCCGGGATCTGCACACCTGGAACCGGGTCAGCGGATGCGTGTTAGGTTGTGGGCAGAAAGATCCCGCCCATCGCGCTCCAATCACCACCGCCCGCATGCAACCAGAAGAGCTGGGGCTGCATCCGGACCGCGCCTCCGATCGCGCGCTCCTCGACGCCGTGCGTCCTGCCGACTGGCGGAATCCCCGCCCGCGCGATCGCTACCACCTTGTGGTTGTGGGGGGCGGCACCGGCGGTCTGGTCACGGCCGCGGCCGCGGCCGCACTCGGCGCAACAGTGGCGCTCGTGGAGTCACGACTACTCGGCGGCGACTGTCTCAACGTTGGATGCGTGCCGTCCAAAGCCGTCATTCGCGCTGCGCGCGCCTGGCATCACACAAGGGTCGCGACCTCGGAGTTCGGTTCTCCCAGGCATGAAGCCGGCTCCGACATCCGCGTGGCGATGGACCGCATGCGCCGCATTCGTGCCGGTATCGCCCCGCACGACAGCGCCCAGCGATTCAGTACGCTCGGCGTGCACGTGTTCCTTGGCCGCGCCCGCTTTGTTTCACCTCGCGAGATCGAGGTGGACGGCGAGCGGCTCCAGTTCCGTCGCGCAGTCATCGCCAGCGGTACTCGACCACTCGTTCCGCCAGTGCCAGGGCTGATCGATTCGGCTTTCCTCACCAATGAAACCGTGTTCGGGCTGGACGCAGCGCCTGCTCGTCTCGTTGTTTTGGGTGGCGGGCCAATCGGATGCGAACTTGCGCAGGCATTCGCCCGGCTGGGCAGTCACGTCACCATCGCGGAGCAGGCCGAGCGCGTGCTGCGTGAGGAGGACCCCGAGGCTTCGGCGGTAGTGGCCGAGTCGATGCGGCGGGATGGCGTCGAGCTGCTGCTGAGTGCGGAGCTGGCAGCGGTACGGCGGGAGGGATCGCTCTGCCGCATCACCGTCAGGCAGGGTGGGCGAAGCTGGGAGCTAACTGCCGACGACCTACTCGTTGCGGCGGGTCGGGCACCGAACGTCGAGCAACTCGGGCTGGAGGCTGCCGGAGTGCGTACCACTCGCGAGGGTATTACCGTAGACGATCGGCTACGCACCAGCAACTCTCGTATCTACGCCGTTGGGGATGTGGTTGGACCGCAGCGGTTCACGCACCTCGCCGATGCGCATGCGCGTCTGGTGGTGGCGAACGCGCTCTTCTTCGGTCGAGGCAAGGCCGGGAAGCTGATCGTCCCGCGATGCACCTACACCGATCCTGAGCTCGCGCACGTTGGCATGACCGCCGCGCAGGCATCGGCACGCGGCATTACCCTCGACACCATCGAGATACCCATGGATTCGGTGGACAGGGCACGGCTGGATGGCGAGTCGGAGGGACTGCTCCGGGTTCATCTTGCACCCGGCTCCGACCGGATACTGGGCGCCACTCTCGTTGCCACACGCGCCGGAGACATGATCGCCGAGGTCGCGCTCGCCATGACGGCCGGTCTCGGTCTGTCGGCGATCGGCCGCACCATACACCCCTATCCAACGCAGGCCGAAGTCTTTCGCAAGGCCGCCGATGCCTGGCGCCGGCGGAAGCTCACCTCGGCGGCACGGAAGGCACTGAGGTGGTACTTCCGGTTGCTCCGCTAGCCCAAGGCAACCTTCTGCCCGGACCCACTGTCAAAGATTTCGAGTGGACGACGAGGTTCTGGCAGACCTCGCCCGTCGGCTCCTGAGCCAGTCAGCGGCAGACCGACGGAGGATCGGCAGCATGCGAGCAACGAAGATCAGAAAGCAGTCGCGGCGTATCACGACAGATGGAATTCTCCGCGGCGGACCGGTGCCGTCTCATGACATGCAGGCGACGATGCTGCCGGACGGAATCGGTTATCTTGCCATTCGCGGTTTCGCGCCTGTCACTGCTGCAGCGCGTCAGCTGGCGGATGCACTGGACCGGGTGGCGCGCTCCGACGCCTTGATCGTTGACTTACGCGGCAACGGCGGTGGTGACCAGGCCACGGCAGCGCTCCTCGTGAGCCTGTTCTTCGACACTGAGGCGGTGCACCAGGAGGAGACTTACCTCCCGACAGTGAACCAGGACGCTCCTGGTCGGGCGCCATCGGTGCGGTATTTGGACCGGCCAGTCATCGTAGTAGTAGACGGAGAGTCGTCTATGCTGGCGTGGCGGTGTGCCACGAGCCTGCGAGCGTTGGGGCGCGCCGTCACCGCTGGCGAGCTGCCACGTCTCGCACAGGGAGAGGCTGGTGCCGAGCTCGACGTGCCGTCACCGGTCGCATCCAGGCGATCTCGTTTCGCGTCCGTACTGGCACTACCCAGCCGCCTGCACTTTCGGCCGCCGGATACGGTGCTGAAGTGGCGACTCGGGTGCGGCGCGGCCTAATGCGCCGTTGGCCGCGCCCGACCGCGGGCTGCGGCGCGCTGAGCGCGACAGGGGTCGCGTCGCGATGACGGCTAGTCGGGTCGCTGGCCCCGCACTGACCGAACGTAGTCCTCGAGGCGGGTGAGCTCCATCGGATACTCCAGGAGTGTGGCGCTCATGTCGAACGTCTGGTCGACGGTGGCCATGAGCACTCCCGCACGCATCATCCGGCTGGTCACCGCATCGAAGGGTCGCAGAAGCGTGCCCAGCGTGCGCATCACGGCCACCGGAATGTGCTTTCGCTTGACGCGTCGACCATTGGCTGACTCGAACAGATCGATCAACTCGGATTGGGTCACGTTGTCCGGACCCGCCACGTCGATCACGCGATAGTGCACATCCTGCCGCCGCAGCGCCATGAACGCGTAGCGAGCGACGTCGGTGGCGGACACGAAGTTGATAGCGTTGTCTCCCCTGCCGAAAACCGGCGCCGTTCCCTTGGCCGCGATCTGCTCCGCTATCATTCCTGCCCATGTTTCCATGAAGGCGGATGCGCGCAGGATCACCCACTCGAGTCCACTGTTTCGCAGGTACTGCTCGATGGCGTACTTGTAGCGGAAGAAGTCCACTGGGTGGTCAGGCCTGACGCCGATGGCCGACACAAAGACGAATCGCCGCGCACCGGCAATGCGAGCCGCATCGATCAGCGCCCGGTTTCCGGCTTCATCCACGTTTCGGGCGTTGTTGTTGCCACGCCCGGTGAACGCGTGAGCGGCGGCAAGTACCTGCTCCACCCCCTCGCAGGCGCGAACGAGCGACGCCGGTACGCGCAGATCTCCCTCCGCCACATCGGCGCCGCTCGCCGCCAGATCCGCGAGCTGCCGGGGATCACGACTCATCCCTCGTACGGCCGCCCCGCTGTCCAGAAGGAGACGGGCGGTGGCACGTCCAACCTTTCCACTGGCACCGACGACCAGGATCATCGCTCCTCCGGAATGGGTGGGTGAGCATATTCTGGAGCGCCGGGGCTAGATTGCAAGACTCGGGGGCCGCGTGGCAGACCTTGGGCGGTAGTGCGCTGATGCTCTTCTGCCACACCTGCCTCCATCGGTTATCGTCCTTTGACACTTGGGCCCTGGCCTGTGGCCCCAAGGTTCGATGCAACATTGGAATGAACGGAGGCTCGATGCCCAAAGTCCCATTCGACCAACTACCTGACGACGGCCGCGCATGGGTGTTCGCCAGCGAACGTGAACTGTCGAGTGACGAATCCGAGCGCCTGCTCGCTGCCGTGGACGAGCACCTCGAGGAGTGGGCGGCGCATGGAAGGCCGCTGCACTCGTCGCGGGAATGGCGCGACGGCCGCTTTCTGATCGTGGCTGTAGATGAGCGTTCCGCTGGCGCTTCCGGGTGCTCGATCGACGGCTTGTTTCGCGTGCTTCGCCGGCTGGAGGGAGAGCTCGACACGCGGCTCACGGCAGGGGGTGTCGTGTACTACCGCGACCCACGGAAGGTCGTCCAGTCCGCCTCGCGCGAGCAATTCAGGAAGGGCTCTGCCGACGGGAGCATCACTGGCAAGACGCCCGTGTTCGACACAGCACTGACCTCGCTCGGTGCGTACCGTTCACGGTTCGAGATCGCAGCCGCCGACAGTTGGCACGCCGCGCTCCTCGCCAAGGCCAGCGTCTCTGCGGCAGAGTAGGTGAGGCTCACCGCATCCACTCGTCGATGCCATCGGCCACGAAATCGTCGTCCGTCATCCATGGATACGCACTGATCACGCGGTCGACCTCCTCGCTCTGACCGGGTGATAGCTGAAGCGTCGGGTCCAGGCACCACGTCCCGGCAAGCAGTCCCTGTCGCCGCAGCACCTCGTGCACGCCGGGGATACTGCCACGAAAGCCATGTCGTGGGTCGAACAGCGCGCCGTTGGCGTCGGTGATCGCTGCGGCGCGGGTGAGGAGCTCGGCTGTGGGCTCCGCATCGCGGAGCTCGTCGAGCAGTGCGACCGCGCAGCGTGTCCAGACGGCCCAGTGTCCGAGCAGTCCGCCCACCATCCGCATCGACCGAGAGCCGATCTCCAGGGCTGGAAACCGGGTAATCAGATCGAGCACGATGTGGTCGTCATTGCCGGTATAGAGCGCCACGTCCTCGCGCCCGGAAGCGGCAATCGCTCGCACCACCTCCGCGGTAGCGTAACGGTCGAAGGGCGCGATCTTGATCGCAACCAGACTGGGTATTTCAGCGAGACCCCGCCAGAACGCTCCCTCGAGCCTTCGCCCGCCCACTGCTGGCTGCAGGTAGAAACCGAATAGCGGGATCACCTCCGCCACTGCCCGGCAGTGTGCGAGCAGCACGTCATCGGCCGCGTCGTTCCAGCCGGCCAGACTGACGAGCCCCGCATGGTAGCCCAGATCCACGGCGAGCCGGGCTTCGGCTAGCGCTTGGGTGGTGCCGCCACAGATGCCGGAGATTTTCACGGCCGATCGTGCACCACCTTCCAGCTCGCCATCCACCGTCTCGGAGGCCAGCGCGAGCACCGGTTCGAGCAGACCGTGCCGTTTTTCACGAATCTCGAACTGTGTGGTGTGAACTCCCACGGCTATTCCACCTGCGCCGGCAGCCATGTAGTAGCGTGTGAGCGCACGCTGACGCCGCTCATCCAGTCGGCGACGAGCATCGAGTGCGAGTGGGTGTGCGGGGATCACCTGCCCGCGGAGCAGATGGGCGCGCAGCTCGAGATCAGTAGACGCCATCCCGTGCCTCGAAGCGCGTCGGCTTCCCGAGCAGGGGCATTCCCCGGCGCACCCAATCGGCAGTCCAGGCCACCAGCGTCTCCCACGATTCGGTCGGGTCGCCGAACAGCTCAGTCGCGTACGATGCATCACTCAACAGGGCATGCGTTCCCTCATTCCCCGCAAACATGGGTTCTCGCTGAAGCAGCGCACCCAATCGCGCAGCCAGCAGGCGCACCGAGAGCTTCTCCGGGCCCGTGACGTTCAGCACGAATGGTGGCGCCGCCGCAAGCGGCAGGCACTGAAGCACCCGTGCATTCGCGTCGCGCTGCCAGATCACGTTCACATGCGCGGTCTCCAGTGGGATCGGCTCGCCGCCGTGAACGCGCACTGCCAGATCCGTGATCACGCCGTAACGAAGATCGTTTGCGTAGTTGAGCCGAACCACCGCCACTCGGGCGCCGCTGTGTGCTGCCCGCTCGACCACGCGTTCGCGCGCGAGACAGGACCACGCGTACTCCCCTGCCGGTGCCGGGGTGTCGGACTCCACGGAGCCGCGACCTTCCCCGCTCGCGGGGACCAGCGGATAGACGTTCCCGGTCGACAGGACCACCATCCTGCTTGCCGCGTAGCGAGAAGCAGCGAGCGCCGGCGCGACCGCGTTCGACATCCACGTCTCGCCCGGCGCGTGAGCCGTTCCGAACTTCTGGCCGGTCAGGTGGATGACGTTTGGCGCATCGGGGAGAGTTGCCACCTCTTTGGCGCTGGTGAGATCGCAGCGGATCGTGTGGATCCCGGCTGAATCCAGCGAGCGCCGCGTATCCCCGGAGTTGAAGCGGGACACTGCCAGCACTTCATCGGAACGACCGAGCTCGTCCAGAGCGCGGCGAGCCATGCGCGCCAGCGTGGGTCCCATCTTGCCCGCGGCGCCGAGAACCGCGATGTCGCCTGGTGCCTGGCGCAGCGCCTCGAGCACACCTTCCATGGGTCGGGACAGCAGCTCCTCGAGGTCCTCCACCGTTCGCGGACCCCCGCCCGATCTGACGGTCGAGGAGCTGGGCATGGTCAAGCGTCACTCCTCGCGCTTCGCGTCGAACTCCTGACGCGCAGCCTCAGCGCCCAGGAAGCCGATGCGGCTGTGCGTCCCGTCGCAGAACGGCTTTGTTGGCGACGCGCCGCATCGACAGAGCGAAATTCTCTTCCCGGGCGTAGTCGGAATCGGGTTTCCATCGTGATCCACCATCGTGAAGTCACCGGTCACCTGATAGGGGCCGTCTCGCACTACTCTTATCGTTACCTCGGCCATTTCGTTTCTCCGTTGAAACCCACGACGTGAGTTTTGCCGAGTTCCTGGCTCTTGCGCCCGGCAAGCGTGTAAGCTGCAGGAGTGCGGACGGTCGCGCGAGCCGCGAACGATCCGCCAGACCTTCTGCCGCGTCGGATCGGCGCTATCTTCTCCTGACGTCCAATACGACTCGTGTCTGAATGGGAGGGAAGGAGCATGCCGACGCGGAATGCGAGCGCAGTGTGGGAGGGAGGGCTGAAGGGAGGGAAGGGCAGCTTTCGCACCGAGACGGGGCTGTCGGGGAACTACTCGGCCGGATCGCGCTTCGAGAGTGGCAGCGGTTCGAATCCCGAGGAGCTGCTCGCCGCAGCTCACGCCGCCTGTTTTAGCATGGCGTTCAGTGGCGGCCTCGAAAGAAACGGCACTCCGCCCGAGCGCGTCGAGACGAGCGGAGCGTGCTCGATAGAGCGCGTCGGAGAGGGTTTCACGATCACCACCATGCGTCTCGAGACGCGGGCTAAGGTGCGGAACATCGATGAGGACACCTTTCAGCGAATAGCCGAGGCCAGCAAGCAAGGGTGCCCGGTATCCCGGGCTCTCACAGGTGTGAGCGTCGAGTTGGAGGCGAAGCTGGAGGGTTAGCGTCGGCGGCGGTCAGATCGCATTCGACCCTTGCGCCAGAATTAACTAATCGTTTAATTAATTGGCGAAGGTTGATGCTCCTGATCTCCATCCCGAGAACTCCAGCCCACTAGATGGACCCGTCGCCCGACACCCGCGAAACCATCCTCGACGCCGCCGAACGGTTGTTCGCCGCGCGGGGCTTCGCGGCGACTACGGTCAAGCAGATCGGGCGCGAAGCGGGCGTCAACTCGGCACTGCTCTATTACTATTTCGACGACAAGGAGGCGCTCTACAATGCCGTCCTCGAGCAGGTGTTCGGGCGACTCGCGCACCAGCTCCGGCAGGGGCTTCAGAGCGGCACCACGCCAACCGACGCGATCGCCGCCTTCGTCCGCGCGCAGGTGCTGCTGATGTCCACCCGTCCGGCCGTGCCGCACCTGCTCGTTCGAGAAATGATCGACAATCAGGGCGCTCACGCGCGCTCGCAGATCACGCGGCTCGCCGCCGGGAGCTTCCAGCTCCTTTGCGAGGTCATTCGCGAGGGACAGCGCCGAGGGGACATTCGCCGCGATCTCGTTCCCGAGTTCGCCGCCATCTCCACCATCGCTCAGGTAGCCTACTTCTTCATCGCCCGGCCTGCCATGGGACTGCTGCTCGGTCACGACGCTGGCGGTCCGCCTTCATCCACCGTGGAGGCGTTCGGCACCCATGCGGCAGCGTTTGCCCTCGGTGCGCTCGGCGCCGCGGACGCGTCCGCCAGGCTGGCCGCGGAGGTGAGCGTATGAATCGTCATGGCCTCGTACTCGTCGCCTCGCTGACGGTGCTCGGCGCCTGCGGGCGTTCGCACGATGGTTCAATCCAGGGCATCGGGACACTCGAGCTCATCGAGGCCGACATCGCGCCTCTCGTTCCGGCCAGGGTCACTCGCGTGTGGGTGGAGGAGGGTGACGCCGTGAACGCCGGCGATACGCTGATCTCCCTGACTCGTGCGATGGTTGCAGCCGACATCGAGGCACGGCGTGCCGGTGTAGCGATGGCTGAGGCGGCGCTGCGCGATCTGCAGGCAGGCGCGCGACCGGCCGAGATCGACCGCCTTGCCGCCGAGCTGCGATCGCTGGAAGCCGAGGCGGTC